>CALGJQ010000006.1 GCA_937928545.1 uncultured Verrucomicrobiales bacterium | reverse complement strand
TTAGAGTTCAGAATTTCCCCCATCCCCTTTAGACCCCACCCATGTCTCACACCATCACTGTTCTCCCCGGCGACGGAATCGGCCCCGAAGTCATGGACGTCGCCCTCGAAGTCCTCGACGCCGTCGCCTCCAAATTCGATTTCCAAATCTCACGCTCCACCCACCTCGTCGGCGGCGCTGCCCTCGATGCCACCAACAACGAAACCCCTCTTCCCCAAGAGACCATCGCCGCTTCCGAAAAAGCCGAAGCCATCCTCTTCGGCTCCGTTGGCGGACCTAAGTGGGAAAACCTCCCACCCGAAATCCAACCAGAGCGCGGCGCACTCCTTCCCCTTCGCAAACACTTCGGCCTCTTCGCCAACCTCCGCCCCGGCTCCTGCCATCCCTCTCTCACCCACGCCTCTCCCGTCAAAAACGAACTCATCCCAAATGGCTTCGATGTCCTCTGCGTCCGTGAACTCACCGGCGGCATCTACTTTGGCGAGCCCAAAGGCCGTGAAATGCGCGATGGCGAGCCCGTCGCCTTCGACACCATGGTTTACAAAAAGTCCGAGATCGAAAAAATCCTCCACGTCGCTTTCAAAGCCGCTCAAGGCCGCGACAAACGACTCACCTCCGTCGACAAAGCCAACGTCCTCGCAACCTCCGTCCTCTGGCGAGAAACTGCGAACGAAATCGCCGCGCAATATCCCGATGTCACCATGGACCACCTCTACGTCGACAACGCCGCCATGCAGCTCGTCAAACGTCCCGATTCCTTCGACGTCCTCGTCACCGAAAACCTCTTCGGCGATATCCTCTCTGACGAAATGGCCATGATCTCCGGCTCCCTCGGCATGCTTCCTTCTGCCAGCCTCGGCAACATGAAAGACGACGGCCTCTACTTCGGAATGTATGAGCCCTCCGGCGGCTCCGCTCCCGACATCGCCGGCCAAGGCATCGCCAACCCCATCGCCCAGATCCTCTCCGTCTCCATGATGCTCCGCTACTCCCTTGGCGAGTCCGCCGCCGCCGACGCCATCGACGCCGCCGCCCAAGCCGCCATCGACTCCGGCCTCCGCACCGGCGACCTCTTCACCGGTGCCGAAGGCGAGACCAAGGTCAACACCGCCGAGATGGGCGCAGCCATCCTCGCTAAGCTCGCTTGATAAAAATCACTTCCTCCCGATCCAAGCAACCGCCCCCGGGATAATCCGCCGCCAACTCATCGCTCGCACCAGATTCCCTAACCTCTCCCCCTCCGATCGACGCGCCACCAGCGCTGTTTCCTCTAGCAACTCAGCCACCATCTTCGCCGCAGCCCTCTCCACTGGCAGCGTGAACCAAAGAAAAAGCGTCGCCAAACCCAGCGTCGCCGCAATCACCGAGAGCGAAAGAGAAGCCGAAACCCTCCCAATCACGATCGCAAAAAACAGAACAATTGTCGTGAAGGCCGGCATCGCTGATCCAAATTTCACCGCCCACTTCCGCCAGCCCACCACCTTGGCTTGCCGACGCGCCATCAACACCATCCCGGCCAAAAGCCCTGCCTCTGCCACATCACGACCCCGTTTCGACTCCGCTAAAGTGGGCGACAGCACCAGCCGCTCCGGCCCCAGCACCATAAAAGGCCGCGATTTCACCTGCACCTCGACCGATGAGGCATTCCCCTTTTTCAAAATCCGCTCCACCAATTCAGCTCCCGTAACCGAAACCTCATCCTCCCCTTCCTTCTTGATCGTTCCATCGCTGAGAAACTTTCGCGCCAAAAACGCCGCAAAGACCGGGATCAATCCCAAGAGGAGCAAAAATTTCATAATTGTTGATTGCCAAGACTCTCTCTCGTAATCCGTGACTTTTGAATTTCATTTTTCGTCTTTTTATCCAGACTCCACCCCCACACCTAAAAACACCTCAATTTATGGCCCAAGAATCACCAGACCACCAGACTCAATCCAACGTCACCCCCGCGTCCAATCAGAACCTTATCGTCGGCATCGTCATGGGGGCCGTTGTCCTTCTCCTTCTCCTCCTGGTCATCAGCCAGCAGTTCAATAAGAACAACGCCCCCAAGGAGAGCAAGGAACTCACGCAGCTCAAAAAAGAATTCAGCGAGCGCGAAGCCCGCTCCGAGGCCCTCCGCTATGCTGGGATTAATGGTGTCTCTCAAAACCCTGACGCCCTCGTCTCTCAGATCAAATCTGACACCGATGCCCTAGGCCGTCTCCTCAATGCCAGTGCCAGTGATGCTGCCATGCTCCGGACCGCCCAAGAAAGCGCCGCCGCCATGGGACGTCAAATCACCGACCTCAAAGCTCAACTTGGCCAATACCAAGTCGCTGCCGCCCGCGTCGCCGGACTCGAATCCGAACTCGCCGCCGCCCGCCAAGCCCTTGTCGGAACGATCGACAAAGCCACTGCTGATTCCCTCCGTGAGCAACTCTCCCTCGCTCGCCTCGAGCGCGACCGCTTGCAAAATGAACTCGCTAACCTCCGCAACAGCCAAGGAGACATGGTTGATCGCAACACCCACGCGCTCGTCTTATCTGAGATCCAAGAGCTCAAAAACACCATCGCCGCCCTCCGCGCTGAAAATCAACGCCTCCTCGCCGAAGGAGCTGGCTCAAAGCTCTTCGTCTCACAAGACGACCTCTCCCCTCGTGCTGTTGCTCTTTACCGCGAACTCAAACGCATCGAGCCCGAAGACCACCTAGCCCGCCCTCAAACCTACAACCGCATTGACTCACAACTCAAAGCCAGCGTCGGAGCATCCATCACCTTCAGAACCGGCAAAGCCGACATCGCCCGCGAGCACGAAGCCCACCTCAAAAACATGGCCCTCGCCGCTCCCGTGAACTCCTTCTTCCTCGTCGTTGGATACGCCTCCCCATCAGGCGATTCCATGTCCAACCAAGAACTCTCCTCCCAACGCGCCACCCGCGTCGCCTCCATGGTCGACTATCTCAAGAAGCAAGGCCAAGCGGTCCAAGCCGTCTACCTCGGCGAAGGAAACCGCTTCGGCCCCAAAGACGGCCCCAACCAAGTCTGCGAAGTCTGGGAAATTCGCCCATAGTTCGAAACTCTCACCAAACAAAAAGGCGGCCCCTAAAAAGGCCGCCTTTTTTTGTCCTAATTGAAATATGGCGCTTCCGAGAGGAATCGAACCTCTATCTAAGGTTTAGGAAACCCTTGTTCTATCCGTTGAACTACGGAAGCAACGCTCAAACCAATAAACTGACTTCTCAAAAAGCGCAAGCCAAGGAGGGGCTGTCTCCAGACTGCCCACCCCTCAACCAAGTCCTCACCACTCACCATTCACCACTCCTCCCCCCCTCTACCAAGCAAATCGTTCATTCTGCAATCGTTCATTCGTCCATTCCATTTAATCCTTGGCATTCTCACCCTGATTAACCCAGCATCCGCACGCGATGGCAGGATTCTTTAAGAAGCTCTTCAATAAGGTCACCAACAAGGCCGAAATCGATTGGGACGACCTCGAGGCCGACCTCATCTCAGGCGACCTTGGCGTGAAGCTTTCCGTAGAAATCGTCGACGACCTCAAAGGCCTGGGCCGCAAAGTCTCCGCCGACGACGTGGTCGAAACCACTCGCTCCAAGCTCTCCGAACTCTTCCCCACCGACGCCCCGGCTCTCCAGCCACGCTCCGATGGCAAGCCCGCCGTCATCCTCGTCGTCGGCGTCAATGGCACCGGAAAAACCACCTCCACCGCCAAACTAGGTCACCTTCTCAAAAGCCAAGGCTACTCCGTCCTCATGGCTGCTGCCGATACCTTCCGCGCCGCCGCCGTCGAACAACTCGTCCGCTGGGGCGAGCGACTCGACCTCCCCGTCGTCACCGGCGCGCACGAAGCCGATCCCTCATCCGTCTGCTACCAAGCTCACCAAAAAGCGATCGCCGGAAACTACGACTTCCTCCTCTGCGACACCGCCGGCCGTCTCCACACTCGCAATAACCTGATGGACGAGCTGACTAAAATCAAACGCACCATCGGAAAGCAGGACGAGACCGCACCGCACGAAACCTTCATCGTCGTCGATGCCTCCACCGGAGGAAACGCCCTCAACCAAGCTCGCGAATTCCAAAAAGCGGTCCCGCTCGATGGCCTCATCCTCACCAAACTCGACGGCTCCGGAAAAGGCGGCGTCGCTGCCGCCATTCAAAAGGAACTCGCTATTGCCCCCCGCTTCATCGGAACCGGCGAAGAGCCCGACAAATTCGAACGCTTCGAACGCGAACGCTTCGTCCAAAACATCCTTTAAATCTCTCCGCGTCTCTTTGCGACCTTCGCGCCTCTGCGGTTAAAAGTCGCTAAGCCCGCGCCATTCCCTCTAGTATTTCTTCCAGAGTCGGCGGCTAAAGAGCACCAAGATCGCCACGTATTCCAGCCTCCCGAGGATCATCAAGACCGAGAGGACCATCGCACCGGTGGGCTCGACATGCGCGAAGTTTTCCCGCGGCCCAAACTCCGCAAAGGCTGGACCCACATTCGAGAGGCAGCTCAGCACCGCCGAAAGTGAGCCAATCAAACTGGTCTTAGGCTCTAGCGAACTCATCACCAAAGTTCCCACGATCAAAAAGAAGCCAAAGAGCGCCACCACTAAAAACAACTGCCCCACTCCTGCCTCGTCCAAAGACTTGCCTCCCAATCGCACCTTCCGCAGCTCCTTGGGCCGGAATGACGCCCGCAGTTCCCCAATCACAAAACGCGCCGTCAAAACAAGCCGCCCCACTTTTAGACCTCCAGAAGTCGACCCCGAGCACCCTCCCGTGATCATCAGAATCACCAAAACCGCCTTCCCAAAGTGCCCCCACGCATCGTAGTCACCAGAGACATAACCCGTCGTGGTCACGACCGAAACGGTATCAAAAATGATTTCAAAAATGGAAACTCCTGTTCCTGAAACGAGATGAAACACAATCAGGGCAATCAAGGCCGTCCCTAAAATTCCAAAGAACCACCAAACCTCTTCAAAGCGCCGCAATTTCTCCCGCCATGACAAACGGAACATCGCGAGATAAAGCGGAAAGCTCACTCCACAAATCAGCATGAAGACCAGCATGACCGATTTCACCCCAATTCCAAAACTCGTCACACTGTCATTCTCAGTGCCAAAACCGGCGGTCGAAACCAGCGTCAGCGCATGGTTCACCGCCTGAAAAGGAGTCAGCCCCGCCACCCACAAGGCCGCACAACTTACCCCGGTAAAAATAAGGTAAAGCACCCACATCTTCCTCATCGTTTGACGCAAACTCGCCAAATCAGAACCAGACAAAGACGACTCCGTTCCCACCAACATCCGCCCGCTCGTCCCACTTCCCGAAAGCACCACCACAAAGATCGCCAGGATCCCCATCCCTCCCAACCACTGGGTCGTCGAACGCCACATCAGAATCGATTTTGGAAAAGACTCAATGTCCGAAAAAATCGTCGCTCCCGTCGCGGTCAAACCAGAGGTAGCCTCAAAAATCGCCATATGCACCGGCACGTGAGGCTCGCAAAATAGATAAGGAAAAGCCGAAACCAAACTAGTCAGCAACCACCCAATTCCCACCACCGCCATCGCTTCACGTCGTCGCATCGAATCCGCCCGAGTCCCCTTTTTCGACAAGCGTGATCCCACCAAGAAAAGGGTCACCCCCAGCAAAAGCGCAATTCCCACGGAAATCCCCCAGCCCTGCAAATCTAAGCCTGTTTCGTGGGCCTGCTCCATTGGGACCACCGCAGCCATCACAGTCGAGCCAATCATCGTGACCCCCAATAAGAGGACCATGATTCCCAGAGAACGAGCAACGACAGAAAAGTTCACAATAGAATCAAACCGAAAAAGACCTTCAAGATCCTCGGCGCCCCCAAAAAATAGAGATTCAGACATCAATTCACCACCCTAAAATAACTCCATTCTCGACGCCTCCAGCTTCCTTGATCAACCTCTTCCCATGACTCGATTTCATCTCGCTTTCCTTTCTATCACCACGGCGGCCCTTCCAGCTGCTCAAGTTGATCTTGTCAAACTGGGCAAAGAAACCTTCCACGCCGTAGGTTGCGCCGAGTGCCATTCCGAAGCTAGTAACGACACCTCCGTCAAAACCGGCCCAGGCCTCTTCGGCCTCTTTCCTAAGGACGCACGTAAGCGTGACATCATCGAATCTGGAGAGAACCACAAACACACCGTCACCGCCGACCTCGACTACTACACAAAATCCCTTCGCGAGCCCGCCACCGAAATCGCCATTTCCGAAGTCGCCCCAACCAAAGGCACCCCTTTCCTCCCCGTCATGCCCGCTTATCCCGAGGCCTTCCTCAACGAGCAAAAGGCCATGGCCATCTATCACTACCTCCAAACACTCAACCACGAACCCCAACGCGGCCCCGCGAAAGTCATGGCCGAGCTTCAGGAAGGAACCTCTGCAAAAGACATTCACGAGAACCCCTCCGAGATCCTCGTCACCGACCGCACCCGCATCTTCCGCGCTCGCATTCCCGGTTCCTCAGCCCGCGCCATCTACGTCGGCATGCCCAGCGGGCTAAATTTTGCCTTCGATCCACGAACCATGACCATCAACAGGGCCTGGGCTGGCGGATTTCTCAATCTCAAAAATGAAATGTCCAGCCGAGGAAAAAAGATGTCCGCCCTTGGACACAAGGCTCGTGAAATCACCTTGAGTGGACAACCTAACATTCACCCTAAGCCCGTTGATCTTTCCTTTAAGTCCCCTCTCATTGGCGACGGAAAATTTATTGAAGAAAAGCTCTGGAGCGAGACCGACTTCGCCGAGGAACTCAAAAAATCAGACGCCCAATTCACCGGCTACGATTACCCCTCCGACCCCAAAGGAGCTCCAACCTTCCACTACCGCGTCGGCGACACCTCCTACGCCCTCACCTTCAACATTAGCGCCGAAGGGGCTGCCACCTTCGAAGGTTCTGCTAAATCCGATTCCCTCGAAAACTTCCAGTATGAACTCAAAACTGATGCTCTAAACGAGACTTGGAAAGCAAATCCCATCCCCTCAGCTCTCACTCAACAGGTTGCCCTCACTCCCATGGCCGGGATCACTCTCATGCCCGGTTATTCTGCGGAACGCGTCCCCGCGCCAACCGATCCGCACGGGCGACCCCAACTTTTCGAGCCCCTAGGCATGGATCTCGATGAAAAAGACGGCTCCATCGTCGTCACCACCCGCACCGCCGGAGTCTGGCGCTTGAAAGACAACACCTGGACCATGATCGCCGAGGGACTCCTCGATGCCCTTGGCGTAATCGTCGAAGAAGACCGCCTCGTCATCGGCCAAAAAGCCGAACTCACCGCTCTCTACGACAAGAATAACGATGGATTCTACGAGACTTATCGTACTTTATCCGACGACTTTCAGTTCACCGAAAACTATCACAACTACCTCCATGGCCCCGCCAAAGACTCAGCTGGCAACTACTACTACTCACTAAACCTCGACCACCGAGACGGCCGCCAAATCCACAAGGCCAACGGCAAATTCATGGGCTCTCAAGGCGGCTACCGCGGCTGGACCATGCAAGTCACCCCCGATGGTAAAACCATCCCCTTTGCCATGGGCCTCCGCAGCCCCGCCGGACTTTCCTCCAGCCCCGATGGCCAAATCTACTACACCGAGAACCAAGGCGAATACAACGGCACCTCAAAAATGCATCTTCTCAAAGAAGACCAATACTACGGCCACCCCTCCGGCCTTGTTGATCTCCCCGGCATGAAGCCCGACTCCCCCGCTATCGCTTGGGATCAGTGGGTGCCCAAGCGCGCCGTTTCCGTCGCCCTTTTCCCCCACTCCCGCATCGCCAACGCTCCCGGCAGCCCCACTTGGGACACCACCGGCGGGAAATTTGGCCCTTTCGCCGACACCATCTACTGCGGAGACCAAACCCTCTCCACCCTCTTCCGCATCGAGCTCAAAGAGAATAACGAAGCCGCCCTCATCCACTTTGCCGAAGGCTTCCCCTCCGGCCTCATGCGTCAAACCTTTGACAAAAATGGCGCCATGTATATCGGCCAAACCGGACGCGGGTGGCGCGCTAAAGGCGGCAGCGAACACGCCCTCGTAAAACTCAACTACACCGAAAACGATTCCCCAAAACTCAAGGACATCACCCGCGATGGCGAAGCCTTCACGCTCCATTTCTCTGGAAAAAGCGACGGACTCACCAAAACCAAAAACATCACCGTCGAATCATGGTTCTACCACGACAAGCCCGACTACGGCTCACCGCAAAACAACCAATTGAAGGAAACCATCGCCAGCCAAACTCTCAAAGACGGCAAGCTCACCATCACTCTCGAAAAAAACGAAAAACGCCAAGCTGGCTCTCGCGTCTTTCGCTTCCACTCTAAGGACCTTCCCAAAAATCGTAAAGACAGCCTCGAGGCCTACTACACGATCTCCAAATGAAGGCCTTCATCGTCTCGCTCCTCGCCGCCTCTCTTCTTCCGGCACAAATCCCCGGAAGCTTTCGTAACATTGATATCGATTGCGGTGGCTGGTTCACCGGCCTCGTCCAACATTCCTCCGGCCGCCTTTACGGAAGAACCGACGTCGGAGGAATCTACCGCAGCGACGACCGAGGCGACTCATGGACCTTCCTCAGCGGCGACTTCGCCAATCCCGGCGGATTATTCGTTCAAGGGATCGCCGTGGCAAAAAAGAATCCCGACGTCATCTACCAAGCCTGTGGAGTCTCTTACTTCCCCAACGACCCAGATCGCGGAATTTGGAAAAGCAGCGACGCTGGTCAAAACTGGCGGCAAGTAAAAGCCGAGATCAACTTCTCCGGAAACGACGACGCTCGACACGGCGGCGAATGCCTCGCCATTCATCCCGATGACGACTCCGAAGTCTGGGCCGGCTCACGCGGCAATGGCCTCTGGCGCTCCACCGACGCAGGACAGAGTTGGAACCAAGTCGGAGGCCCCACCTTCGACACCCTCATCATCACCGGAATCACCTTCCACCCCAAATTCCCCGATCAAGTCTGGGTCTCAACCGAAAGCGGCCTTTGGATCAGCTGGGATCGCGGCCAAAATTGGAAACAAGAACTGCCCCCATTCATCATCTTCCGCACCGTCCGTCGGCCCGATGGCTCAGGCTTCGCCGTCGGCGGAAAATACCATCCCACAAAAGCCAGCGACACGAAACTCTGGCACCTCACAAAAGATGACTGGTCCACCGAAGGCTCCCCCACCTTCACTGACCGCTGGCCAAACTACGTCGCCGCCTTCAACAAGGCAAAAGGCTACGAACCCGTCGATCAAGCCGCCGCCCTCGCACTCCTTCGCGATGGCTCCCTCGTCACCGCCGGCTTCTTCCGCCTCCCCGCTCGCTCCAGCGATCACGGCGAGAGCTTCGAAGTCCTTCCCACCACCGTTGCCGGAGAACTCCCAGCCTGGGCCTTGGCAGACCGCAATAATAACCAAGGGGGCTGGAATCAAATCTTCCAAGACGTCACGAACGACAAGCAATGGTTCACCACCGGAGGCTACGGCCCCACCCGAAGCGACGACGCTGGCCAAACGTGGAAATACATCACCAAGGGCATCGGAGAAGTCGTCACTTGGCGCACCCAATTCCATCCCACGAATCCAGACATCGTGATCATCCCTGCCGCCGACCATGGACTCACAACCATTCAAGACGGCGGGCGTAGTGGAAAAACCGTCGGCACAATTTCGCGACTCTTTCCTTGGCCAGAAGACGTCCTGACCTTTGCGCACTCGGCAGCCGCCCATGAACATCGCATCATCGCCCTCGGCGGTGCTCCCATCAAAGGTGAAGCCCGCGTCTGGCACTCCCTCGATCAAGGAACCACTTGGAAAAAAATCCCAGCGAAAGGCTACCCTCAAAAACACGGCTTCGAGTGGGTTGAAATGGCCGCCAACATGCAAAATCCTGACGAAATCCTCGCACTAATGGGCGGCCCCATTGGTCCCGCTGGCGGAGGCATCTACCGCTCGCTCGATGCCGGGCTCAGCTTCACCCAAGCTCAACTTCCCGCTGAACTCAATGGCATCGATGCCGGCAGCCAATTCGTCTGGAACACCCGCCTCTACGCCGACGGCAGAGATCCCTCTCGCTACTACCTCAGCATCCGAGACCTCGGCATCTACCGCAGCACCGACCAAGGACTCACTTGGGAAAAAGTCCGCCAAGAAGGACTCCCCTCCACTCACGGACACCTTGGCACCGAGCATCAAACAAAACACCGTCTCTGGTTCGCCAGCAACATTGGTCTCCACCAAAGCGATGACGGCGGAGAGACTTGGCTCAAAATCGAAGGCTTCGAATCCACCTCTGACGTCAACGCCGTCGCAGGCCATATCGCCGTCATCGGCAAGAAGATCGGCGATGACTTTCAAAAAATCTACTACTCCGACGACGATGGGAAAACTTGGCGCGAGATCACCCGCAAGGGCTACCGCTTCGGTAACATGCTCGCCGTCGCCGTCGATCCTCACCATCCCGGCCAAGTCTGGATCAGCACGAATGGGCGCTCGACCGCCGTCTTCACGCCTTCAAAGCAAGACTAGCGCAACTGCAGCCAGCCCTCTTTGTATCCTTTGTTGGCAAACTTCAGGTCTCGTCCACCCTCCATCGGATTTGGCACCCGGATCGCCACCTCCCCAGACTCCGGAACCTGAATGGTCCACCGAATCGGCGCGCCGGGTAAAATTTCAGTCAGTTTCCATTTCGTTTTGATCACCTCCCCTGCCCTTAACTCAACCGGCCAGTCGTAGTAGAACGGTGCCACCCCTCGATTCTCAACCGTCACCGTCAAAGTCCCTTCTTTGGATACAGCCTCAGAAACAAAGAGTTCATAGCCCATCTTCGAAACCACTTCACGAGCTCGCTTGATCCGCTCTTCATCATGTTTTTTATCCCCAGAAGTTAGTCCAGAATCCATGAGCCAGCTCACATGAGATTGCTCCACGCACTGAAGAAAATTTTGTTCCTGACCAGTCTTCTTCTCGGTAAAAACCGTCGGCCAAATCTCAGGTCGAATCTCTCCCCCAATCGGAACGCTCTTCCACTTTTCTAGCAAGCCAGCCTTCTTGAGCTTCGGCACAAAAAACCACTCATCACCCTTCTTCCCCGTATCAATCGTGGCCCACGCAAATGAGTCATCATGGTAACCCAAGCGAGTCTTCCGATTGTCCGCGTAAGCCCAATCATCTTCACCGGCCGGATAACGCAAAAGAACATGAGTCTTCAGAAAGGATTTCTCGAAGGCTTCAGCCACTCCTGCCTGTACCTCCTTTGACGCCATCAGCTCCGTTCGAGGATAGCTATGCCATTCTCCCCAAAGCCCCAACATCCCCGCCGTCACAAATCCAATTCGCGGATCACCATCATACTTCTGACCAAGTGCCTCGATGCACTCATGAATCGCTCGCTGAGCAATCGACCCTGCGTAATCAGGCGAAACCACATCCTTCCCGTCATTGTCTTTCCAACGTGTCACCTTCATTCCCTCTTTAAGCAAAAACTCCGGAAGACAATCCGTCTTTCCGGGATACTCCAAATAGACTCGGAAAATCGACTGCCGACCACTCGCTTTAGACCTCTCTAAACTCTCCTCCACTTTCGACCAATCAAACTCCCCCCAGCCTCTCATCAGATCATTCAGGGAAAAGTAGCGGAACTCCATCGAGTGAGGAAATCCCCCCTCCTTCTTCCACTCACTTGCATAAGGCACTAGCCCCTTCAAAGGATTATCGACAGGCGCGGGAGCGTATTCCAAGTCCCTCGCTTGAAGAAGAAAAGGAACGAAAAGAGCGAAATAAATGAGAGACCGAATGCACTTCATCTGTTTCCCTACTACACCAATTAAAGCAACTTGCTACAAATTATGAAATTCGCAGCCTTCCTCGCAGCCGTATCGACCGCCACCCTTGCCGCTGAAGACTGGCCAAAATTCCTTGGCCCCCACGCCAATGCCACTTCAGATGAAACCGGACTTCTCAAATCTTTCCCTGAGAGTGGCCCAAAGATCATTTGGAAAGCTGACCTAGAAGGAGGCTTCGGCGGGGCCGCAGTGTCTGGCGATGAAGTCTTCCTCGGCGATCGAGTCGAAAAAGAAAAGGACATGCTCATCTGTCTCGATCTTAAAAACGGAAAAGAAAAGTGGCGTTATGAAAGCCCATCCGAAGGTGAACCTTCCTTCCCCGGTTCACGAAGTGTCCCCACCGTGGAAGACGATGCCGTTTACTTCCTTGGCACCTTTGGCGAGGTCTTCCGCATCAACCGTAAGACTCAAAAAGCAGATTGGAAGATCAAGCTCTCCGACCGTTACCCTGATGCAACAGCCCCTCATTGGGGCTACGCGCAATGCACCCTAATTGTTGGAGACACCATCATCGTCATGCCCTTTGGTAACGACACTGGCATCGCAGGCTGGGATAAAAAAACAGGTAAAGAAATTTGGAAAAGCGACGGGATTGGCAACACCCATTCCTCCCCTGTCCTCATGAACTTTGGAGGCAAGGAACAAGTCGTCCTTCTCACCACCGGAGATCATGGAGGGATTCATAGTTACGACCCCAAAACCGGAGACAAGCTCTGGTCTACTAAGATCTACGAAAACCGAATCCCCATCACAATTCCCATCCAAATCGATGAAAACCGCATCTTCGCCTCGGGAGGATATGATGCCGGATCAAAAATGATCTCCGTGAAAAAATCCGGTGATGATTACAAAGTGACTGAACTCTGGACTACTAAAAAAGGCACCCAAGTTCACCCACCTCTCCTGATTGATAATCACCTGTATTTCCTCGCCAATGAGAACTCAAATCACAAGTCCTCGACCCGCCGTAAAAAAGGGGGACTGACATGCTACACTCTCGATGGTGAAGAACTGTGGAACACCGGCGATGACCCCTTCATGGGCCGAGGCGCTAGCCTTTATGCCGATGGAAAACTCATCATTCAAGATGGAGAAAACGGCATTCTTCGCCTCGTCACACCCTCCCCATCAGGCTTCAAACTTCTCGCCAAAGCCAATGTCTTTGGCACCGACCCCGAAAGCCGCAAAGATCTCAAATATTGGAGCCCTCTCGCCCTTTCCGATGGAAAACTCATCTTGAGAGGACAGGACAAAATGATCTGCCTCGACCTCAAAGACTAATCAATGCGCGTCCTCTTCCTCTGCTCCAAAAACAAACTCCGCAGTCCCACTGCCGAGTGCGTTTTCGCCGAGTCTCCCAAGCTCGAGGTCGATTCCGCAGGTTTAAACAAAGACGCCGAGATCAGACTCTCTGACGATCAAGTCCTCTGGGCTGATCTCATTTTCGTGATGGAAAGAGTCCACCACCGGAAGCTCACCCGAGATTACGGACACGTTCTCCGTGGGAAGAAAGTCGTCGTCTTAGGAATCCCAGATAACTACGACTTCATGGACGAGGAACTGGTTATGATTTTTAAGAAAAAATGCGCTCCGTATCTCGGCTAATCACTTCTCCTCTTCCCGAGCTTAAGAACTAAGGAGAATAGCACTCACTTAACCCTGCTAGAATCCCCTAAGCGATGACCTTAAACTAGCCCCCTCGTGAAGCAGAGCGAAACCGGGGAGCCAGCACCGGAACACCAGGGCCAAGCCAAACATCCCGAGTCATCACAAAATCCAGCCGTAGGCCGCCGAACAGCGGCGAAGTGAGAAGACGTGACCTTTGGCTAAATGATTCGCGGAGTTCCGTTTCACTCCACCCCGCGCTAGCAATTCTATCATCCCCCTAAGGGATTCTTCGATTAGCACGCCTATCCGAGCGCCATTCTCCCTAGTTCTACTTTCGCTTCAGCAGATACTTCAGCAGATCCCACAAGCCCGAGTATTTAAAACTTGGATCGGCATAATGTTCCAAGACATAGAATGCAAAATAGTAGAATCGAGCAAACGCCCACACGCAGATTCCAAGGAGCACTAACACTTTCCAATCAGGCGCGTGAAGGTAAAGAATACCAGCACTCAAGATCCCTAAGAAAAGAAACAAAAGTCCTTTCAGCTTGAGAATTCGGGGGTTCTTAATATCCATTCCAAACTAGGGAACAATTTCCACATAATCCCCAATCTTAGTCATCCCAAAGATCTTCCGAGCCGCCGAATAAGGCATCCGGATGCAACCGTGAGAAGCTGGATACCCCGGCAATGCACCGACATGGAATCCAAAGTCACTTGAGCTCAAGCGCTGGAAGTAGGGCATCGAAGAACCGTAAAGCGTCGAAGTCCAATTGCGATACTTGTTGGTAATGACAAATTTCCCTCTCCGAGTCCGGTAGCCCGACTTTCCGGTAGATACACGAGTCTTGTAGATCTGCTCGTCATTCTTAAAGACGTAAGCCCGCTGCTCTGAGAGGTCCACTTTTACCCAGAGGCTGCTACGACCTGGCTTTCGGCCCAAGAGCACCTGCATCATCTTCACATCACTTCGACGACTCGCAAAGGTCAAGGGCCACATCCGGCTCCGGTGAACCTTGGTCGATTTCGTAGGATTTGCACCATACTTAATCAATTCCTGAGCTAGCTCAATGTTCCCGCTATCAGAGGCGATCATGATAGGATACAGAGCACTAGATTTGGAAAGAGCCCAACGTCCTACCCCATTCGTTTTCACGAGCTTAAGAAACGACTCCGTGACCTTTGCATGAAAGGGCTCATTCGGGTCCGCCCCGATCTCCAAAAGCATCTTCGCCATCTTCGTGTCACCCCGGGCCACCGCAATGTGCAAAGGCTTTTGCCCGCAAACATCTCTCAGTTGATGAGAAGCGCCGGCTTCAAAAAGAATTTTCGCAATCTCATACTCGCCCTTTCGAACTGCCAGCCCAATCGGAGAATCGAGAGAAGGCGCACGGGCCGGAGATGGGCTCGCCCCACTTTCAAGGAGAAGCTTCACCAAATGGAACCCATCATTTCCACCCCGTGTCACGGCTTGATAAAGCTCATCACCTGGCTTTGCTCCATATCGAAGAAGAAGTCGCGCAATCGGAAAAAGGTTATTCTCGATCGCAAGAGAAAGAGGCGGAATCATCCGACTTCCCTGACCGGAGATCTGATCCACATTTGCACCCAAATTAAGCAACTCATTCACCAACTCGTAATCGTGAGCAAGAATCGCAAGATGGAGAGCGCTCCATCCCTGCTGATCGAGAGCGTCAAAGGATGCCCCATGTTTTTTCAGAGTTTTGAGTAGATGCTTCTTCGAGGTTCCCACCACAGCGTGAAGCAGCGTTTCTCCTCGTGCATTCCTTTGATCGGCATCCATCCCACTCTCTAAGAGAAAGCCAACCGTCTCTTCTTGCCCTTCTTCCAAAGCGAGATGCAAAAGACAGGGTTCATCATCAGGATGAGCCGCATTAAGATCGAGACCTTTCTCGACCAGAGATGCCAAAATCGCAGGTTGATTCTCTTCAACCGCAATTCGAGCCAGCGGTTCTCCATTCAATCCTTTCGAAGTAGGATCGGCACCCGCATCAAGAAGAAGCATCACCGCTGCCTGCTGGCCTTGCCGAAGTCCCTGCGCCGCCAGAGTCCCACCTGTATCAACTGGCACCGAGACCTCCGCGCCTTCATCGATCAACGAAAGCACCGCATCCAATTGCCCCGCCTCAACTGCGTAACTCAAGGCCGTCCGACCAGTCGAATCACGAGCTTCAGTGTTCGCCCCCCTTTCCACCAATGCCGAAATCAAGGAAGGTGCTGCTCCCCCAGCCGCCAGCATCAGAGGCGTCCGATCCAAGGAATCTCGCGAAGATGGAGCCACATCCACCGTCACCAGCGCATTTGCCAGCGATTGATCACCAGCATCAAGCGCCTGAAAAAGAGCCTCGGGCGAGGCCGTCACTCCCCGCTCAGAGATCAAAGACTGAGCAGCTCGCTTTTCAGAATGACAGGACGAAAAGAAGACAAGTGCCAAACACGAAGCCCAAAGTGGCAAACGTGAAAAGAAAGCAAGCGGGGAGAAGAAAGCATTCATTTTCGAAAAGTCACTAAAGTTTGAAAACCAAAACCAAACGACGTCGCGAAAATGATACACGAATTTTTAGCTCCGCGAACTGGAATTTATAAAAATATCCTTTAAGAATTCCTAACTAAACCATGCTAGAAAGTCGGCGACAAACCTCCTCGACGTTTTCGCGGGAATTGAACGCTGAAATCCGGAAGAAGCCCTCTCCCGCAGCACCAAAACCGGCACCAGGAGTCACCACCACTTGCGCTCCTTCGAGCATCTTGTCGAACATCCCCCAGCTTGTGACGCCCTCAGGACAGCCAACCCAGACATAAGGGGCATTTTCACCACCCCAGACTTTCAGACCAAGTCCTTCACAGGCTTCCCTGAGGAGCTTCGCATTCGTCATGTAGTGCTTTACCAATTCAGCAACCTCAGCTTTTCCAGCCTCCGAATAAATCGCTTCCGCACCACGCTGAACCGGATAGCTAGCTCCGTTAAACTTCGTGGAATGACGACGCCCCCAGAGATCCTTCAGTGGAACTCTTTCACCCGATCCCGTGCTTCCCGTGACTGTTTCAGGGATCACGGTGTAGGCACAACGCACACCAGTAAATCCACCATTCTTAGAAAACGAACGAAACTCGATCGCGCATTTGTGAGCTCCTTCAATTTCATAGATCGAACGTGGAATCGAATCATCCTGAACGAAGGCCTCATAGGCCGCATCATAGAGAATCACGGCATCATTCTTAAGTGCATAAGCAACCCACTCTTCCAATTGCTCCCGAGTCGCCGTCGTTCCCGTCGGATTATTCGGATAGCAAAGATAGATGAGATCCACTTTCTCCTCAGGAATCGCCGGCACAAAACCATTCTCAGCAGTACACTTGAGATAGATCAAACCCTCATACTCACCAGCCTCATTTGCCTCGCCAGTATTACCCGCCATGACATTGGTATCCACATAAACGGGATAGACCGGATCCGTCACCGCAATCTTATTTCCCTGACCAAAGATATCTAGGATGTTACCCGAATCACACTTGGATCCGTCAGAAACGTAAATATCCCCTGCCTCGATCCCCAAACCCTCATAGGCATTCTGAGCAATTGACTCACGAAGGAAAGGATACCCCTGCTCCGGGCCATAACCACGAAAGCTCCCACGATCACCCAGCTCGTCCACCGCCTTCTTCATCGCTTCCCGAGCCGCCACCGGCACCGGTTCCGTCACGTCACCAATTCCACAACGGATCAGACGCTTTGCCTTCTCCGGTTCAGCGTCAGTGTAAGCATTGACGCGACGAGCGATTTCGGGAAAGAGGTAACCTGCTTTGAGCTTCTGGAAGTTTTCGTTGATACGAGCCATGATGGGGACGAGATAGCGAGGCCAAGCGCGGGTCGCAATCGAAATCACACCTACAAAATCACCCCTCGCCAAAAAAATCCTAATCTTATTCAGAAATTGACCCCAAGAATCCCAACACCCACTCTCTCTTTATGAGATTCCTTCTCGCCCCTCTGGCGATTCTAGCGCTAACCGCACCTTCCATCTTCGCCTCGATCGAGCTCAAACTCACGCCGGCCTTCCCCAATCAGAAGATCAAGCTTCCCGTCGATCTCGCCATTCCGCCCGATGGCTCTGACCGACTCTTCCTCGTCCAGCAATTCGGAAAAATCACCATCCTCCCAAAAGACCGCTCATCCGCTGAAGAAATCACCTTTCTCGACCTCACCGACCGCCCCCTCATCAAAAAGCAATTCGAAGAAGGCCTCCTCGGACTCGCCTTTCATCCCGACTACGCCAAGAACCGAAAATTCTACCTCCACTACACCCTCCAAGACCCCAAACACACCGTCATCAGCGAAATGCAAACCGCTGCCGACAACCCCGCCAGAGCCGACCCCAGCACCGAGCGAATCCTTCTCAACATCCCTCAACCCTACTGGAACCACAACTCCGGAAACCTCCTCTTCGGACCCGATGGCTTCCTCTACATCGGCGTAGGCGATGGCGGAAAAGCCAATGACCCTCACCGCCTCTCTCAAAACACCTTCGTGCTCAACGGCAAAATTCTCCGCATCGATGTCAACACCACCAGCGGAAATCGCCCCTACGGATTCCCTTCCGATAACCCCTTCCTAGACAAGCCCGGTCACCATCCCGAAATCTTCGCTCTCGGCCTCCGCAACCCTTGGGGCATGAACTTCCACCCAAAAACCAAGGAACTCTGGCTCGCCGACGTCGGACAAGGAGCCTACGAAGAAATCAACATCATCAAAAACGGCGGCAACTACGGCTGGTCCTACCTCGAAGCCACCCACCCCGCCAACGCTCACGATGACAAGCCCCCAAAAGACGCCAAATTCATCGACCCCATCCACCAATACGACCGCCTCAGCGGCATCTCCATCACTGGCGGCCTCCACTATCGTGGCAAAGCCGTCCCCTCCCTCCAAGGCCAATACATCTACGGCGACTGGGGCTTCGGCACCCTCTGGGCCCTCGATCACCAGAACGAAAAAACCACCAATCAAAAAATCTTCACCCGCCCCGAGTCCCAAAGGCAATTCAAACCCACCGCCTTCGTCGAAGACGCCCAAGGAGAACTCCTCATCCTCTCCCACGACGGCAAAATCTTCACCATCTCAAAATAGCGCACGGAGGGACACCTCTCCAGAGTGTCCACCACAACCCAAGCCCCTCAACATCTGTCCCCCTCAACCCAAGCCCCTCAACCTCTGTCCACCAAAACCCAAGCCCCTCAACCTCCCCTCAACCAAAGCTTAAAAACTTCCCATCTTAGCGCCTTAGCGGTTCACCCCCTCCAAAACCTAAGCCCCAAGTCCTAAGTCCCTCCGCTGCTCTGCTACTCTGCGTGAGACCTCCCCCAACCAAGCAAAACGCCTAACTCTCGACAATCCCCCCTCCCCCGACTACCTCCCCTCCGGTTTCAGCAGCATCATTTGTTCATTCTGCATTCTACAAATCGTCCATTCCCATGACTCTCCTTTCCGCCAACGAACTCCGCCTCGCCTACGGCCACCAAACCCTCCTCGATGGCGTCACCTTCGCCGTCGCCGCTGGCGAAAAAGTCGGGCTCGTCGGTCGCAACGGCTGCGGTAAAACCTCCCTCCTCAAAATCATCGCGGACGAGAACCAAGCCGACTCCGGCGACATCTCAAAACGCAAGACCCTCCGCATCGGCTACCTCCCTCAGGAATTCGAACTCGATCCAAATCTCTCCGTCTACGACAACATCGCCGCCGGAGCTGCCGACGTCGTCGACGCCATCTCCCGCTACGAAAATGGCGACGGCACCGAAACCGAACTCGACGAACTCCTCACCCTCATCGAACACACCGATGGCTGGGACCTCGATGCCCGCATCACCTCCCTCTCAAACGCCCTCGGCACCCCACCCCTCGAAACCGAGACCGGCCCCCTCTCTGGTGGAGAAAAACGACGCGTCGCCCTCTGCCGCGCCCTCGCCTCCCAACCCGACCTCCTCCTCCTCGACGAGCCCACCAACCACCTCGACTCCGAGTCCATCCGTTGGTTAGAAGACTTCCTCAAGACCTACGGCGGCGCCGTCATCTTCGTCACCCACGATCGCTACTTCCTCAACGTCATCGCCACCCGCATCATCGAGATCTCCGATGGCAAGGCCTACTCCCACCCCGGCAACTACACCGCTTTCCTAGAGTCCAAAGCCGTCCGCCAAGGCATCGCCGAAAATGCCGAAAGCAAGCGCCAAAAATTCCTCAAAGAAGAACTCAAGTGGGTCAAAGCCGGAGTTAAAGCCCGCACCACCAAGTCCCGCTCGCGGGTCGATGCCTTCTACAAAATTAAGGACAAGGACGCCCCCGTCAAAGAAGGCGAAATGGACCTCCTCATTCCACCTCCACCCCGCCTCGGCAACACCATCGTCGACCTCGAAGACGTCTCCATCACCCTCGGCGATCGCACCCTCTTCCGCCACCTCAACCTCTCCCTCGAAGAAGGCCAATGCACCGGCATCGTCGGGAAAAATGGCGTCGGAAAAACCACCCTCCTAAAAATCTGCCTCGACCAACTCGAACCCACCTCCGGCACCGCCGTCCTCGGCAAGCAGGTCAGAATCAATTACATCGACCAATCGCGCATGCAGCTCGATGGCACCGGCTCCCTCCTCGACGAGATCTCCGACGGAAACGAAAAAATCAACTTCGGAGAAGAAACCATCGGCGCCCGCGCCTACCTCAAACGCTTCCTCTTCTCAGACGACCGCATCAACGAACGCGTCGACCTCCTCTCCGGTGGCGAACGCGCCCGCCTCATGCTCGCCAAGGTCCTCAAAACCGGCGGCAACCTCATCGTTCTCGATGAGCCCACCAACGACCTCGACCTCCAATCCCTCCGCATGTTGGAAGAGGCCCTAGCCGCCTTCCCCGGCACCATCATCTGCGTCTCACACGACCGCTACTTCCTCGACCGCATCTGCGACCAAATCGTCGCCTTCGAAGACGACGGAGTCAAAGTCACCCCCGGCAACTTCTCCTACTACCTAGAGAAACGCCAAGCCCGCGAAAACGCCGCCCGCGCCCAAGCCACCGCCGCCAACCGCCAGGCCAAAAAACGCACCGCTGCTCAGAAAGACAAGCCACGCAAACTCACCCTAGCCGAAGCCGCCGAACTCGAAACCCTCGAAGACAAAGTCATGGCCTCCGACGA
Source organism: uncultured Verrucomicrobiales bacterium (assembly GCA_937928545.1). GTDB lineage: Bacteria > Verrucomicrobiota > Verrucomicrobiia > Verrucomicrobiales > Akkermansiaceae > SW10. Next base: position 48,292 of record CALGJQ010000006.1, on the reverse strand, counting down.
AGCCGTCACCGCCCTCCAAGCAAAACTCTCCTCCCCCGAAGTCCAAACCGACCACGAACAAATCCCCCTCGTCATGGCCGAACTCGAAGCCGCCAAAAAAATCGCCGACGACCTCCTCCTCCGCTGGGAATTCCTCGAAGAAGTCAAAGCTAACACCCCCAGCTAAATCTCTACGTGCAGTTCATCATCTAATCGTGTATGTTCCAACTATGAACGAGCTAGTCGAAACAGGTGATCCGCGAGCAAAAGTGGTCGGACGCCGCAGGCCGATAGAACCGGGAGAAGAGTCTCTCAGGGTTGGCTTGGGGATTGCCAAGACCGCTCTTCAAATTCGCAAACGTAATCTTAAGACGCCAAAAGGAGTTTTTAGATTCAAATCTCACGAAGAAGCTGACCAATGGTGGATGGAGAATCTGATTCGTTAGAGCCATGTCGCGAGCCTCGTGTAGAGGATCTCGTCAACATCGCTCGCGAACTGAATTCCAGAAAAGTTTCCTATGTCATCGTCGGAGGCTTTGCCGTCATTCACGCCGGACACACCCGTGCCACTTTTGATCTCGATATCCTTTTAGACTCCCACCCCGACAACGCCAGACTCGCGTTAGATTCCCTCATGATTCTTGAGGACCAAGCGGCTCAAACCATCAAACCAAGCGAAATTGCAGAATATACCGTCGTCCGAATTTGTGACGAGATCACGGTCGATCTCATGGCTAGCGCTTGTGGAGTTACCTTTGCAGAAGCCAAAAGCGAAATTATCTGGCACGAAATTCAAGGTGTCCCAATCCCCTTCGCCAGCCCAAAACTTCTCTGGTGGACCAAGCAAACCTACCGAGACAAGGACGCTTTTGATCGGAACTTTCTTGCGGAACTTCTCACCAAGCAAGGCTCTACCGTCCCTCCACCACCTCTTACGGAGCTTGGACTTTAGTCCGAGTAAGCCACCACCTTTTTACAAGAAATGAAAACCCTCCTCTTTATCTTTTTCCTCCTCTTCACCCTACCCCTCTCCGCCGCCGACCGCCCCAACATCCTCTGGCTCTCCGCCGAGGACATCAACGCCCACTTCGGCTGCTACGGCGATCCCCACGCCATCACCCCGCACCTCGACCAACTCGCCAAAACCGGCGTCCGATACACCAACGCCTACACCGCCGCCGGAGTCTGCGCACCTTGCCGCTCCACCATCATCACCGGTATGTATCAAACCACCATCGGAACCATGCACATGCGCAGCAGCGCCACCATGCCCGACTCCATCAAGGCCTTCCCCGCCTACCTCCGCCAAGCCGGATACTACTGCACCAACAACTCAAAAAAGGACTACCAATTCAAAGAATCAAAAGACACCTGGGACGCCAGCAGCAGCAAAGCCCACTGGAAAAACAACAACGACAAAACCAAACCCTTCTTCGCCGTCTTCAACTTCACCGGCTGTCACGAAAGCGGCATCGCCGGAGAATCGAAATATCAAAAAGTCACCCAAGATCTCTCCCCCGGCGAACGCCAAGATCCTTCAAAGTTCACCAACCTCCCTCCCTACTACCCCGACACCCCTACCGTCCGCGAAGACTGGAAACGTAACTACGAACTCATCACCGCGATGGACACCTGGGTCGGTGACCACATCCAACAACTCAAAGACGCCGGCCTCTACGAAAACACCATCATCGTCTACTGGTCCGACCACGGCGTCGGCCTCCCCCGCGCCAAACGCTGGCTCTACGACTCCGGCACCCGCGTCCCCCTCATCGTCCACATCCCCGAAAAATTCCGCACCGCCGACCAAGCCAAACCCGGCACCACCGACGACCAACTCATCAGCTCCCTCGACTTCGGCATCACCGCCCTCAACCTCGCCGGACTCCCCGCCTCACCCATCACCCAAGGCTGCGCCTTCCTCGGGAAAAATCTCACCCCACCCCGCGACTACATCTACGGAGCCCGCGACCGCATTGACGAACGCTACGACATCATCCGCAGCGTCCGCGACAAACGCTACCGCTACATCCGCAACTACGAACCACTCAAGCCCTACTTCCAATACATGAACACTCCCGAAAAAGGAGCCACCATGAGAGAACTCCGCCGCGTCGCCAAAGAAGAAAAAATGCCCGCCGCCATGAAACTCTTCATGGCCGACCAAAAACCCACCGAAGAACTCTACGACCTCCAAAACGACCCCCACGAAATCAACAACCTCGCCACCGACCCCGCCCAAAAGGAAACCCTCATCCGTCTCCGCCAAGCCCACATCCAGTGGATCAAAGAAACCCGCGACCTCGGACTCATCCCAGAACCCGAAATGGAACTCCGCGAAAAGAAAGCCGGCTCCCGCTACGCCATCCTCGCCAACACCACCGACAAAACCCTCCCAGAACGCCTTGGCAAAATGGCAGGTCTCGCCTCAGATCCCGAAGCCACCAGCGACGATCTTTTAGCGGGCATGAAAGATGCCGATTCAGCCGTCCGCTACTGGGCTGCAATCGGATTTGGAAATGCGAGTATTCGTTTCATGTCCGACCAAATCTACCTAACTCTACTTGAATCCCTCAAATCAGAACCATCTGAAGTCGTCCGCATCGCCGCAGCACGTGCCTTACTCAAATACCCACTCGATCACAAACTAGCCCTCGACCAACTCTCCAAATCCCTCCAATCCCCCGAGCAATGGTCCCGCCTCCACGCCGCCATCGCCCTAGACGAAGCTGGCGAACAAGCCCGCCCCGCGCTCCCCGCCCTAAAAAAAGCCCTCAAAAACCAGCCCAACAAATACATCGTCCGCGTCGCCAATAAAGCCGTCAACGACCTCGAAGGCACCACCAACAAAGTCCCCTAGTCACATGTCCACCATCCCAAACTGCCCCGAGTGCAACTCCGAATACGCCTACGAAAACGGCCCCCTCTTCGCTTGCCCTGACTGCAACCATGAATGGTCCGCCGAAGAAGCAGCCGCTGCGGCCGAAGCCGCCATCCTCCGCGATGCCCACGGCAACGAACTCAACAACGGCGACTCCGTCCAACTCACCAAAGACCTCAAAGTCAAAGGCACCTCCACCACCCTCAAGATCGGAACCAAAGTCAAAAACATCCGCATCACCCCCGGTGCCGACCACGACATCGACTGCAAAGTCGACGGCATCGGCCCCATGAAGCTCAAATCCGGCTTCGTCAAAAAAATCTAAGCCTCAGGACCTCCACCCCACCGCAAGAGAACCGTAGCCGAAAGCTTCGCTTTTGGTGCATCGCGAGAACCAACCAGCGCCCAATCAAAAGCAAAGCTTTCGACTACATTCCCCCCGACGCTCTGGGCACACGAACTGGCCACCATTTCAGTATCACCCAGCGGATTACAAACATTGTCCCCACCACAAAGAGAAACTGAAATACAGACATCCAATCGTGATACAGATACTTTGCCCATTCGTCTTTGCCATGACTTGCTAAACCAAACAACATCACCAATCGAGTAACCGCCGAGATAAAGATCAGCGAAATTGAAACAACAAGCAAAGACACCCGTCTAACGCCACTCTTCAATCCAAAATAGGCCACACACGCCCCTATCATCACCGTCCAGATGATAAACCGAATTCCACCACTTCATCCAAAGGCAAAATGTATGTCAGTGCCTGTCTCAATCACAGTGCGACCTTGCCTCACCAAGCTCATCCCGCACCATCCCCCTACCATCACGGCCACTTCAATGACATCTTCGGTCCACTGCCCCCTCAGAAACGCCTCTAACCCCGGCACCGGAATCGCAAACCACAGAAAGAACGCCGGAAACACCACCGCCTTCGCAATCCTTCCCCCAAACAAATACTGCGCCAACCCAATCACTAAAAGCGGCATCCCAAACAAAGCCCATCGCGGCTGAACCGACCTCATTGAGGCCCAAAATAAAATCAGCGCAAAGCACACCCAAATCAAACCCCAGTAAGAAGGCTTCACCACCTCTTCCTTCCGACACCTCCAAGCCCACCAAATCATCCACGGAAAAATCAAAGGCACCAAGCGCCCATGGAGAAAACCATTGTATGAATTACAAGCCGCCCAAGTCCACCCCACCAAAGATCTTCCAGCGGTCATTGGATAAGCCGGATAAAACGCAAAGATCACAAAAAACACGACCATCCCTAGCCCAATCATCACCCTCACCGAAAGTGGCCATTTTTTCAGATCACCCAGAGTGATATCGCCAACCTCTTCCTTCATCTCAGAAATTAAAAGATATCAAACACACCTACGCAAGTTCGATACCCAACCCAAGCCCCCCTCAAAACCTCTGCGCCTCTGCGTGAGACCTCCCCTCAACCGCGCCCCATAAATCCTCAGCTGCTCCGCTGCTCTGCGTGAGATCTCCCCTCAACCACCCACCATCGGCCTCACCGGAATCCCCCGCCCCTTAAAAAACTCCTTCGCCTCCGGCACGGTGTGCTGCCCGAAGTGAAAAATACTCGCCGCCAAAACCGCATCAGCCTTCCCCTCATCCAACACATCCACCATGTGTTCCAAATTCCCCGCTCCCCCACTCGCAATCACCGGAATCCCCACCGCTTCGCTCACCGCGCGGGTCAACTCGATATCATATCCATCCTTCGTCCCATCCGCATCCATGCTCGTGAGCAAAATCTCGCCCGCTCCTCGATTGTAAACTTCCTTGGCCCATTGAATCGCATCCAGTCCCTCGACCGGTTTACGTCCCCCATGCGTATAAACTCCCCACTTCCCGGGCCCGATCTTTTTCGCATCAATCGCCACCACAATGCACTGATTCCCAAAAGCCTTCGCTCCCTCATCCACCACCTCCGGCCGCACGATCGCCGCCGTATTCACCCCCACCTTATCCGCTCCCGCGAGCAACATCCGACTCATATCCGCCACCTCCCGAATCCCCCCGCCCACCGTCAGTGGAACAAAGCACTGCGCCGCCGTCTCCCGCACCACATCCACCATGGTATCACGCCCATCACTCGATGCCGTGATATCCAAAAAGACAATCTCATCCGCCTGTTGCTCATTATAAGCCACCGCCGATTCCACCGGATCCCCAGCATCCACAAGGTTCACAAAGTTGGTCCCCTTAACGACACGTCCATTGGTGACATCGAGACAAGGAATAATCCGCTTAGCGAGCATGCAGTCGGTCTAACCTAAGTGGCGGCGCTTTCCAAGCGCCATGCCAAATCAACTCAAAACACCCCCATAATTTTTCTGGCGATTCCATCATGAAGAAGCATCTTCAAGACATGGCCAAGCCCCCTCATTTCGGCTCCCTTTTAAAACTCCTCGACGACGAAACCGAGGAAGTCCGGCAAGGTGTCCAAAACGCCCTCATGAACTATGAAGGCGACGCGAGCGATGACCTCGCCGCCTTGGGCATCCACCTCAAAACCAAGGAAGCCAAGCTCCTCTCGGACTCCCTCCACCCCGGCCGCCAAAAAGCCCTCCGCGAACAATGGGCCATGCCTGCCAACCACCTTCGCTACCCCGATAGTGATTACGATCTCTTCGAGTCCCTCCTTCGTCTCCTCTCCGACTTCCTCCACGATGGAGTCACCCTTCGCCCTAGCCTCTCAGACGAACTCGACATCCTCGCTCGCGAAGCCCAAACCGACGTCGCCACCCCGCTCGAACTCGCCGCGTGGCTCTTCAAATCTGGCCGCTTCGCCGGAAACCGCATCGCCCCCTTTGATCCCCGGAACTCCGACCTCGCTTGGTGTCTCGAAGAAGATCAAAGCAACCCGATCGGTCTCGCTCTCATCTACCTCCTCGTCGCCCATCGCCTCGATCTCCAAGTTTACGGAGTCAACTACCCCGGTCACTTCCTTTGCCTTATCGACACCGCCCAAGGCCCCACCCTCATTGATGCCTTTCATCGTGGTCGCCCCACCCTCGTCCGCAAGCTCCTCGCCGATCACCCCGAGCTCTCGAACGAAGCTCGCAAGGCCGTCCGCCAGCCCTGCTCTCTCGCCTCTATTCTCCTGCGCGTCCTCGCCAATATGAACCTTGCCTTCAACAAAGAAGGCCGCTTTGACGATGCCGAGCTCATTCAAGACCTCATGAAAACCTTCCGTTCATGACCATCACCGAAGAACGTCCCATCATCGCCGGCCGCGACCTTCACCGCCTCATCCTTTCACCGGATGGCGAACCGACCGGTGGCCTCATTTTCTTCCACGGACAAGGCGACTTCATCGACCGCTACCCGCCCATTCTCGAACTCTTCGTCAAAGCGGGCTACCAGTGCATCCTCACCGACCTCCCCGGCCACGGCCGCTCGTCTGGCAAACGTGGCGAAGTCCCCAGCATGGAATTAGTCGAAGAAGTCTTCCAATCCGCCCTCGCCAAACTCTCCGGCCCCCTCGTCATCGCGGGACACTCCATGGGCGGACTCCTCGCCCTGCGCTTCCTCCTCCGCCATCCCGAAAAATTCTCCGCCGCTTGGTTCAGCTCCCCTCTCCTCGATCCCATGCGCCAAGCGAAGCCATGGATGCGCCGCCTCCTCCCTTTCGTATCAAAAACTTTCCCCTGGATCACCGTCAGCACCGGAGTCCGCAGCGAAGATTGCGGCGATGACCCAAAGCGCGGAAGTGAAGACAGAAACCCCCTCTATCACAGCCGCATCTCACTTGGCTGGGGCCGCACTCTCCGCGACACCGCCGACCAAGTCCGTGCCCAATTCCCCAAACTCCCCTCAAACCTCCCCATCCTCTTCACCCAAGGCAGCATCGACCCCGTCTGCCCTGCCGAAATCTTAAGCGAGCGCCTCCAAAAGCTTCCCGAAAATCAAATCTCCTACCAAGAAATCCCAGAAGCCCGCCACGAACCCTTCTCCGGCTCCACCGAAGAAGAATTCCTAAGCCGACTCGATGACTGGGTTGCTAAACTCTAAAGCATTACTCACTCACCACGAATGGTGCCTCCAGCACGCCATTCCTTTTTCCCTTACAAAAGTAGTCTCTCAGGCGTTTCCTCTACGACCGATCATCTCGGCACCGCTCTGCACGCTTGAGAGCACGTTCGGCAATACCATCCTGTTCGTCTCTTCGTGAAAACCAATTGTGACCACACCAGCCACAAATACATGCCATCGGTGTCCCTACAATTCGATTACACTGCTCACACAGGTTGAGGTAAAGAAGCTCAGGATACTCATTCTCTATCCTCAACAAGACTCGATCCGTGAACACATCAAACCCTTCGGAAAGCTCTGATGCAATTGTCGGATCACCCCAATCACCAAACATTCTACGCAACATTTTTTCCTGAAGAGGAGCGTTCGTCGCTTTAAGCCGGCCGAGATGGGCTTTATACACGGCGCGCTCACCATCACTGCAAAGTGCTGAAAAATATGCCCAGAGATATCTGCGCTTTACGCTTTGTTCATCGTAAATCCTCTCAGGCATTTTCTGACAAAATGGAAGCTCGGAAAGTCAAAAAATTCAAGCGCTGTTCGCAGGATAAACAATATTTATCTATTGTCACAACCCACGGCTTCGGCTGGTCACGGACATATTCAATGCTCGAAGACCCAATCACCTTTCCTGTCTCTGGAAGACCAAAGTAAGCAGGCTTATAGGAACTGAAATCCACCATGCAAAAATCACACAGAACGATTCGATGTTTCCCAAAAATTCGATATTCAGCATAGGTATGTCTGCCAGTTGCTAGGTCTTCAAGCTCTCCTTCCATATGACCACAATCCCAACAGGGAGCAACTTTCCGATCCTCCAATTTCGCGAAACAGATTGGGCAATTCGGATGGGCCATATTTAAGAAAACCTACTCAATCAAACTCTTCCCCGTCATCTCCTCCGGAGCATCAAGCCCCATCATATCGAGAAGAGTCGGCGCCACATCGGCGAGGATGCCATCGGCCACCTTATGATTCGCGGCGTCTTCGGCGACATACCAGAGGTGGACCAAATTTGTAGTATGAGCCGTGTGAGGTGAGCCATCGGCATTTTTCATGAACTCGCAGTTCCCGTGATCCGCGGTGATCAAAAGCTTCCCTCCCAGACGCAACGTTTCTTCAGTGACCGCTTTCACTGCATCATCGATTCGGGTCACCGCTTTCTTCGCCGCTTCCACCACGCCAGTGTGGCCGACCATGTCGGGATTGGCGAAGTTGATGATGACGAGATCGTAATCCTTCAAGTGACTCACCACATATTCCTCGACCTCTTCCGAGCTCATCTCAGGTTTGAGGTCGTAGGTCGCGACATCTTTAGGCGAAGGCACCACTTTCCGATCCTCTTGATCGTAAGGCTTCTCTTCGCCTCCATTAAAGAAGTAGGAAACGTGGGGATATTTTTCAGTCTCCGCAATCCGCAGCTGCTTCTTCCCAGCCAGCGCGACCGTTTCACCCAGCGTCATCTTAATCGTCTCGGGAGGGAAAATTGCCGGGCAGTCGTAAGTCTCATCATACTCCGTCAAGGTCACATAGTTCACCTTGGGAATCTCCCCTGCTCGGAATCCATCAAAGTCTCCTTTGCTCAAGAAAACCTCAGAAAGCTGACGCGCGCGATCTGCTCGGAAGTTAAAGAAGAGGACCACATCCCCATCGTTCACTCGCTGAGTTTCATGATCACAGAAGATCATCGGCATCATAAATTCGTCCGTCTTCTCTTCCGCGTATTGATCTGCAATGGCCTCACTCGCGAGAACATCCAAATTCGTCCCCTTCCCATGCACGATCGCTTCCCAAGCCAACTTGGTCCGCTCCCAGCGCTTATCGCGATCCATCGCATAATAACGACCAATCACGGTTCCGATCCGAGCACCATACTTTGCCAACTCGTCCTCAACGTAACTCACGTATCCTTTTCCACCCGTCGGCGAGGTATCGCGACCATCGGTGATGGCATGAACCATAATGTCTTCGCAGCCCGACTCATTCGCAACCTTCGCGAGGGCAATAAGCTGATCTTGATGACTATGAACCCCACCATCCGAGACCAATCCCACGAAGTGCAAGCGCTTTCCCTTCGCTTGAGCGAGGGCTTCTTTCAAAATCTCGTTATCCTTGAGGGTATCATCGCTGATCGCCTTATTAATTCGGGTCAAATCTTGATAAACGATCCGGCCCGCCCCTAGGTTCAAATGCCCCACCTCGGAGTTCCCCATCTGACCTTCTGGTAAGCCCACATCCAGCCCGGAAGCAGATAGGCAGCCCTTTGGATACAAAGGCTCCATCGCATCGTGAAACGGAGTATCCGCCAATTCGACAGCATTTCCGTCCTTTTCAGCGCTTTCTTTGCCACCGGGATTGAGTCCCCAGCCATCACGGATGATCAATACGACAGGTTTGTGAGCCATTGCGGCACCGTGTTAGAGCCTCTAGCCCTTTCAGAAAAGCTTAAACCCCCAAGCATTGGCACTTAAGAGTCCTCTTGCCACTCCTTGGGCAACCTCTGCGGTTTCCCACTCGGCATTTGCACGAGAGCCAGTGCTTGGCGGCAATTGATCAAAGGACGAGATTCCCCCTTCCTCAAAACCGTAAACTCACACCAGAACTTCACCTTGCCGATTTCGCTCACATGCCCTCGAATCTCAAGCGTGTCTCCCAGTCGCGCCGGTGTTTTGTAGTCGATCTCCGTTCTCACCACCACGGGGAAGAGCTGAGTCTCCGCCATCGTTGCAAGATCCATCCCCATGATTCCCGCCAATTTAGTCCGGCAAGTTTCAATCATCCGAAGATAAGCGATATTATGAACGACACCCCCACAGTCTGTGTCGAAAAACATCACCTCTTCCTCCGTCGTCAGCTTTAAATCTGCCAGAGTCATCACTTACCAAACAGGCTTCTCATCGGCATCGTAAGGCAACCAAAGCAGTGACACCGAACGGATATCAATGTCCTTCTTGTAAGGTTTAATTGCTTCATTTTCGAGTTCCGTGGTGAAGGCATCAAACTTCCCTTCCATCTCTCGAATATCCTCCGCGAGCTCGGCCTCAAGATCGGCAAGGTCATCGGCAATGAGCGCAAGTTTATCTTCGGCCTGCTTCACATCGCGACGCTGTTTCATCACTCGACTCGCCGCCGTCACTCCACTTGCTCGCGATTTTCTCCCACCGAGAAGCCCACCAAGCAGACCACCCAAAACAGACGCACCGGCCTGCCAGGTTGAACTGCTTGCTTCCGCCTCCTCTTTTTCAACCGCCAATTCAGCTCGTTCCAGCTGACCCGTTTTCGTGCGGATTTTCGAAGCATAACTGTCACGCAGTTTATCAATCGCCTCATCACGCTCTTCACGCCCTTTGATGGAAAGGCGCGCACGGAAATCCCCCTCCGACTCACCAAGCTGAGAATACATTTTATAAAGCGGAGAGTAGAAAAGTTTCACGCGCTCCTTGCGATAAATCCAATCTTCGAACTCGTCTTCCACTCCTTTATAATTGTCCGCGTTCATGGCGTAACCTGCCAACTCCGCAAAGCCTGCTCCCTTACGAGGCTCATCATCAAAGGACTCAAGCGGCATCGTGCAGGCAGAATCGGTTGACCAATCGATCGCCTTACTCCCCATCGGATTCACAAAACGCACAATCCGTGAGCCCTCAAGATCAGCCTTGCTCGATGAGAAATGCACATGCGCATCGCGCAAAAGAGCCGGATGATAAGTGACGTCATCAGCCTCCCCCGCAAAGGGCACAAAGTGCTCCACCACGCCCTGCCCAACCGATGGACGCTCGCTCTTTTGAGGCGCAGCTGAAGCTTGGCTCATCCCCATGCCCATCCCTTCGGCCGGAGCAGAAGCAGCAGATCCCGCTGTTTCAAAACGATCCCGCTTGGGATCCATCAAGGTCTTAATCTGACGACGCGTCAAAGGACCGCGCAGATAACTCATGACCCAACGAACATGGAAAACCGCTGGACCATCTTCATGCACGTTGTTCATCAAGAAGACTCGGCTATCGAGCCCCGAGAGGAGCGTCTCCATTTGCTTCCGATTAAAGCCACCTCCTTGCGCATCCGCCGCACCAGCAAGACCGTCAAGAACACGCGCCTTGTCACGCTCCGTCTGCATCCGACCTAAGAACCAGGTTCCCATATTCGAAAGCGCCTTGTAATCGAGATCGACGGGGTTTTGTGTCGCCACCAGAACTCCGAGACCAAAAGCACGAGCCTGCTTCAGCATCGTCATGAGTGGTTTCTTACTCGGAGGATTTGCAGTCGGCGGAAGGTATCCGTAGATCTCATCCATGTAGAGGAGCGCGCGTAAACTGGTGGTTCCGGATTGCATCCGCATCCAGCCGAGCATCTGGTTAAAGAGCAATGAAACAAAAAACATGCGCTCACTATCACTGAGGTGTGCGATCGAGAAAATCGAGATGCGAGGCTTACCGTCCTCGTCATACATCATACGCTGGATATCGAGTGGAGGTCCTTCCAACCAAGTCGCGAAACCAGGACTAGCGAGGAGAGCATTAAATTTCAGAGCAAGCTTCTGACGATCTTTAACCCCGAGGAAGGAATCGAGATCAATGACGCCCACTTTATCAAAGGGCGGCTTTTGAATATTCCGAATGAGCGACTCCAGCGAGAGAGATTGCTCAGCAGCCCAGCAGTGCGCGAAGATCGAACCCAGGAGAATGGCCTCGGGAGACTGGATCGGATCAGCATCGACGCCAACCAGCGACAGAAGAGAAGAAACGGTCGACTCGATCCGCTCGCCCAGCAGCTCACCATCATCCATCACCTCGAAGGGAGGGACATCGAGCGAACTTAAAATCGAAACCGGAATGCCTGACTTACTCCCCGGCGTGAAAACATTGATGTCGACCTTATCCTTCAGGGTGCGGACGCGCTCAGGCGATTGATGCCAATCCCCGATCCCCTTCTCCCACATCTTAGCCGTTTTCTCGGCAAAGGCATCTGGCTCCATCCCCTTCTTACGAGCATCATCTTCATTGATCCATGGGCGGAAATCCTTCCCCGCAAAGTCAGGAAAAGTAAGCAAGAGGTTCGAAATGTCACCCTTCGGATCGATCACAATCGCGGGGATTCCGTCCATCGCTGCTTCCTCTAACAGACTGAGACACAGTCCCGTTTTACCCGATCCCGTCATTCCCAACACCACCCCGTGAGTCACCAAATCCTTGGAGTCATAAAGCAGGAGATCGTCAGTCACCTCGCGCTTATCAACATCATACTCCTTTCCGAGATAAAAGGATCCCATCTTCTCGTAATCGCTCACTGTGTTAGGCATGAAGAAGTCATACCCGAGGAATTGGGAATTTCTAAATCCAAAATTCCCCTTTATTGTCACCTCGTGACCGAATCACCTCCACGCGCTTGGGCCGAAATTGATCTCGCCGCCCTAAAACAGAACCTCCACTTCGCTCGCGAGCGATCGGGACAGGAAGTCATGGCCGTCATCAAAGCAGGCGCTTACGGACATGGATTGATCGAAGTCGCCAAAGCTCTCGACTCAGAAAAGCTCCCCTTCCTCGGAGTCGCCAACGCCGGAGAAGCCCGCCAACTCTTCGACAGCGGGATTCAAACCCGCCCTTACATCCTCGGCGCCACCCTTCCCGCCGAACGCGAAGAAATCGCCGCTCGCGGCTGGACCCCTTGTCTTTGTTCATTCGAAGAAATGGAGCACTTCGACCGCCTCGGTCAAAACAAACCCGTCGAAGCCCACCTCGCCCTCGACACCGGAATGGGTCGCGGAGGCTTCCTCCCAGACCAACTTGGAAGTGCTCTCGAAAAACTCAAATCCTGCTCCGGCATCAAACTCACCGGCATCGGCTCTCACCTGCCCGTCGCGGACGAAGACCCCGAATTCACTCAATCCCAATTCGAACTTTTCGACTCCCTCACCGAGACCATTCCCAAACAGTCCGAGCCCTTTCACATTCACTTGGGAAACTCCGCTGGATTTCTCAACTACCAAAGCCGCAGCACCAATCTCATCCGCCCCGGACTCCTCCTCTATGGCATCTCGCCCCTCCTCGAACATCAGAGTCTCATTCAACCCGTGATGTCCCTTAAATCACGAGTCTCCGTCGTCAACGACCTCCCCGCCGGCCATGGCGTTTCCTACGGCCGAACTCTCTTAAAACGAGACAGCAAAACCGCCGTCCTTGGACTCGGTTATGGCGATGGATACCCGCGTGCCCTCTCAGGAAAAAATACCCAAGTCCTCATCAATGGAACTCTTTGCCCCCTCCTCGGTCGCGTCACGATGGACCAAATCATCGTCGACGTCACCGACCTTCAAGACTGCCAAGCGGGCGACGAAGCCATCCTCTTTGGCAAAGACCTCCTCGTCTCCGACCTCGCCGAAAAAGCCGGGACCATCGCTTGGGAATTACTCACGCAAATCACTCCCCGCGTGAAAAGAATCTATCGATGAAGAATCACTTCCTCATCCGGATTTAAAAACGACCACGCCCGCAGTTCGTCGTTTCCAAAATCGAGCATCACCGATCCGCTCTCCCACTGATTGAAGAGCTCATATCCTTGCGACTTCACCCGCTGAATCCAGCGCTCCTTCGGCATGTGAAATTCGGGCAACTCACCCGCACTCGTAATCACGATCTTCGCACCCGTGGCTTCCAAAAATTGATGCTGCCCTGAAACGCCCCAAGCATGCTGCCCCATGATGACAACATCAGCTTCTAAATCGACACCCGCGTCCACCAAAGCTTGCTCATCATCAATCCCCAAATCCCCCGTCACGAGCACCTTCCACCCCTTCCAATGCACTCTCATCACCATGACCCGATTGTCGGCGATCCCTCGCTCTGAAGGCTGCCCCTCTCTCACAATTTCCAAGAAAACGTCGTCATCTAACTCAAAGTGCTCTCCAGTTTTCGCAAGCACCTTCTCACATCCCTTCCCCTTCGCTGTTGCCACGAATTCCCGATAAGTTGGACTCAAGGCCTGCGGCATCGGCAAAATTGCTTTCTCTAACCCACCCCGTTCTAACAAACCCGGCAACGCGCCCACATGATCCCCATCCGGGTGCGTCACGAACACCGTCGTCAACTCGACATTCCAGCTCCCCAAAACTGAACGAAGCTGCTCATCAAAAAACCTCCGCCCACCCACATCCACCATCACCCCGCCCTTCACATCGAGAAAAGAAGCCGCTCCTCCATCATGACAATCAAAGACCACCCAATCAGCCGGCGTCATCCGACGAGACTGCCAATGCCCCAGTGGCACCTTCGAAAAACCCTTCGCGGCATAGTATGCTCCATTGCCCAAAACAGCATTCACTTGATTCACTCCCGAACTCAACTTCTGACTCATTGTCCCAAAGAGCACTGACAAAAACGCCAGCCCAAGAATCGCCCAAGTGGCTGGGATCAGCAGCAAACTCGCAATCACCGCTATCGGAGTCACGATTCCAAAATGCCAAAACATCAGCGGAAGTGAGCCCAACCACGCTGCCAAAGAACTCGCCCCAAGGTCCGCAAAAAACTTCCGCCCCTTCATCACCTTGCGCTGACCATCGGTCAGTAAACGTGACGGGAAAAAGGGATCCAATTCCGCAATCTTTCCAGTCAGCCTCAAAGCCAAACCCACCCCCAATCCAATCGCCAACAAAACACAGTAGGAAAGCTGAAAGCCAACTTCATGAACCTGCGACGGCCTCCAGAAAATGACCAACACCGCACTCAAAGAGAGCGCATTAAAAAGCGAAGGCCGTCGACGCAGAAAAAAGGCTCCCAAAAAGCAAATCGCCATCACCGTCGCTCGAATCGCGGGCGGCCGCAAACCCGTCACCATCGCGTAAGTCACCATTGCCAAAATTACGAAAAAAAGCCCCACTCTCCTCGGGATCGGAAAGATCGAAAAACCCAACCAAAACAAAGCTCCCACCAAAGTGACATGCAAGCCACTCACCGCAAAAACATGCATCGCTCCACTCTCGCGAAATGCTCGGCTCACCTCAGACTCTCTTGATGGTTTCTCTCCCAGCACTACCGCTTTAATCACCTGTCGCCCCGGCGACCCCTCCGGCACATCTCGGGTAATTTCAGCCCGCATTCTTTCGCGCAAAGACTCCGCCCATCGCAGCGGAGCCGCCGACCACTTCCACCCAAGTTCTTCTTCCTGATTCACTGCCAACCCTCCAAAAACACCCGCTCTCTCCCAAAGATCGAGCCTCGGATAGACCCCCGGATTCCTCTCCCGCCCCGGAACAAAAAATTTCCCCTCAACCCTCAAAACCTGACCGGGTCGATAGCCCGCCGCCTTCATCACCACTACTTTCCTCACTCGCTCTTCCCTTACCAATTCCGTTACCAATTTTCCATACCTCTCACTTCCCTGAGAACTCAGCAGACGCCCCACCGTCAAGCTCCCCGAGACAAACTCGCTCATCGGCTCCGCCAGACTCTCTCGGACCGGTGCTTCGATCACTTCAGATCTCCAAGCCACCGCAATCGCCACGACCGGAACTAAAACCCACCAAACCCGACTCGGCCTTGCCGTCACAAAAGCGAGCCCCAGAAAAAGATAAGCCCATCCTCCCGACTCACCCCAACTCGCACCCGCCACACAAGCCAAGGCAATCGGAACCAGCGGGGCAACCGCCGTCAAATAGATCCAAGCATCTCGAATCTTTGTCCTAAGAAAATTCACACCTCACCTAGCTCCCGTAGCTTATGCGCCGCGTTTGCCGAGTGCCTCGTCCCATCCAATTTCTCAGTCACGCTCTTCAAAATCGCTACCAGCCCTTCGCGGTCATCCAAATCGTTCTCGTAGATATCAGCAATGCGAAACATCATAAACGCCGCATCATCTTCAGGCCATTCATGCTCATCCAAGGCCTCCTTCAAAGTGCTCACCGCCAGCACCGGACTTTCCAACTTTGTCCGTTGGATATTGGCAATCTCCACCAAGGGAAAACGCTCATCACGATTCTCCAACCACACTTTTCGATAAACCCCAATCGCCTCCGAATAATCGCCTGCAGCCACCGCAGCTCGTGCTTCGTCCAGAGGATCATCTTCAACCTCCGCACTCGATCCAATCATCTCCTCTCCAATCTTATCAACAAAGCTCGGTAAAATGTAGAGCACCGTCAAAATCCCTCCATAAATCACCGAGATCAACAACGGGACCCCCACCTTCACCATGGACGAAGTTCCCCCGTCACCTTTCTCAGCCAGCTTGGCCTCCGCAAAAGGGTCGATGTCACTGTTCATGAAGGCCTCTTCCGCCGCGATCTCTGCCTCTTCCGCCTCCTTCTTCGAAGAGTTATAGGCGAAAATTGTATAAAGAATCAAAAGCCCCAAAACGATGGCATGAAAGAGGAATTTCTTATTCGCAAGCACCTAGCCATTTACTCATGAACACGAAGAGATGCAAAGTCCCAAAGGCTTAAGATAAAAAAAGAGCCATGGCCTCGGCCATGACTCTTTGGAAAAAATGTGAATCTTCTACTCTACTTCTGGTAGATGACTGGAGCTCCAGTAGGCTGTCCTCCAAGAGGACGAAGAGGTGGCACAGGCTCTTCACCAGTGCAGCAGCCACAAGAGCTGAGACCAAGAGAACCGAGTGCAAAGGCACCGAGGGCGAGAATTTTGATGAATTTCATGGGCTTTGAATTGTGTGATTGGGACTTAAGAAAAAGAGAGCCGGAGAGGTAGCGGAACTACCTACCCCGGCTCAAACTTTAATCGCTGATCAGGATTACTTACCAGAAGGAATCGAGAGAGGAGAAGGTGCAATTGGAGCAAGGACGTCAGGCGCACTTCCGCAAGAAGTGAGTGAGAATCCAGCAAGAGCTGCAACGACGCTGAGGATAGTAGCAATTTTCATTGTTATTTCTTTATATTGGTTTTTGGTTTTAAGAGAGAAAGCGCGAAGGCCCTCTCCCTATGGAGGTTCGGAGAGTAGCACTCTCCGTTCCAAGTTGATCACAGAATAGTGATCTCTCTAGCTCTTGCAAGTGATTAAGGAATCTTTTCTAAGTTTTTCAGCCTCAATGCTCTTTAAAACTGGGATTGCATCGTAGAAAAAGCCCGATAACGTCCGCGCGTCCATGAATAGCGAACCTCATGTTGCCATCGTCGGAGCCACCGGCGCCGTTGGTCGAGAAATGCTCATCTGTCTTGCAGAGCGCGATTTCCCTCTCTCAAAACTCACTCTTCTTGCCTCAGCCAGATCAGCAGGTCAGTCACTTCCTTTCCGTGGCGAAGAGATCGTCATTCAGGAACTGACCGAAGACTCTTTTAAAGACATCGACATTGCTCTCTTCTCAGCAGGAGGAGGCATTTCAGAAAAATTCGGACCCATCGCAGCGGAGGCAGGCTGCGTTGTCATCGACAATTCATCGGCCTTTCGCATGGACCCACAAGTTCCGCTCGTCGTCCCTGAAATCAACCCCGAGGCCGCCCGCAACCACCCGCGAAACATCATCGCGAACCCCAACTGCTCAACCATCATCACCCTGATGGGCCTCGCTCCTCTTCATCGCGCCTTTGGCTTAAAAGGCCTCATCGCCTCCACCTACCAAGCCGTCTCAGGAAGTGGCGCTCAGGGAATCGTCGAACTCGAAAACCAGACCAAGGCCCTCGTCTCCGGCTCCCCCATCGAGAAAAACGTCTACCCTCACCAAATCGCTCACAACGTCATTCCCCATGTCGATGTCTTTCAAGACAGCGGCTACACCAAGGAAGAACAAAAGATGCTCCACGAAGGCCGTAAAATCCTCGACCTCCCCGACCTCAAGGTCACCTGCACCTGCGTGCGCGTCCCCGTGATGCGATCCCACTCGATCTCTGTCACCGCCATCTTTGAAAAAGACCCCACAGTGGCCGAAGCTCAAGCCGTATTTTCCGATGCCAAAGGAGTCGATCTTCGCGATAATCCCTCCGAAGGGCTCTATCCCGTCCCCCTTGATACCATCGGTCAAGACAACTGCCTCGTCGGTCGGATTCGGAAAGACCAAGTCATCCCCAATGCCCTAGCTCTTTGGGTCGTTGGCGACCAAGTACGAAAGGGAGCCGCCCTAAACGCCGTTCAAATAGCTGAAATCCTTTAAAAAAGCCCCACTAGCTCCCTCCCCTTCATCCCATCGCTCCACAAGCGCGCTGCGATCAAGTTGATCTAGTAGACTTTACATTAAAGGCTTATTAGCTATTCTAACCCCTTCCACGCCCTAACCATGGACGAATCATCATCTTCACCCACCGAGTTCGTCGCACCGACTCTCGAAGAACTCATACCTCTATTTCCCGCATATGAGATTGAGGCCTTCATCGCCCAAGGCGGAATGGGAGCCGTTTACAAAGCGCGCCAAAAATCTCTCGACCGCGACGTCGCCATCAAAATTCTCCCACGAGAATTCGGCGATGACCCCCAATTCCGAGCGTCCTTCGAGGCCGAAGCCAAAGCCATGGCTCGCCTCAATCACCCCAATCTCATCTCCGTCTACGACTTTGGAGACATCGAAGGCATGCTCTTCATTATTATGGAGTTTGTGCAGGGAAAGGCCCTCTTCTACTCCGCTCACAAAAAAGTCATCTCGCCAAAAGTCGCCATCCCCCTCGTCTCCACCATCTGCCGAGGTCTCGCGCACGCTCACAAGGGCGGCATCATTCACCGCGATATCAAACCCGCCAATATCCTCCTAGATATCGATGCCACCCCGAAGATTGGCGACTTCGGCCTAGCTCGCCCTGCCGATCTCAACGACTCAGAAGGAGCTGTCTTCGGCACCCCAGGATACACTGCCCCCGAAATCTTCCAACGCCGCCCCGTCGATGAACGCTCCGACGTATTCTCCGTCGGAGCCATGCTCTACGAGCTCACCTCAGGAAAAGCCCCAAAAGCCAACACCTACCAGCTCACCTCCGGCGTCGATCCTCGTCTTGATGCCATCATCAAAAAGGCCACCCATCCTGACCCCGAGCATCGCCAAGCCTCCGCCGACGTCCTTGCCGATGAACTTGATAAGCTTGCCAGCTCACTCCGCTCCAGCCCGAGCCTAGCAACCGCTAATTCCTCCAGCCCGCGCCCCATTGTCACCAGCGGAAAATCATCATCGACCGGACCTGTTCTCGCCACCCTCGCCGCCCTTCTCCTCGGAGGAGGTGCCCTCGCCTACCTCCTCACCAAGGACAAAAAAGCCGAAGACCCCCCCATCGCCGAAACCCCCGCCGAAACGGACCAAACAATCGATCAAAAGGAAAAGAAGAAAGGGAAAGCCAATAATGGGAATCAAAACCGCCCTGACAAGATCGCAAAAAACAACAAGCAGGAAGAGAAGAAGAATTCTCGTCCCATGCCAGAACCAGAGCCCAAGCCAAAACCCAAACCCAAGCTCACCCCCACTCCCTCGGAAGAAGAAAACGCCCTCACTGCCCTCACCCGCCTTCGGACAGACCTCCGCAAAGGCCAACGCTCCGAATTCCCCCCAACTTCCGTAGAACGCAATGGCTCCCAATATCTTCTAATCGACAAAAAACTCACTTGGTCCCGCGCCACCCTCTTTGCAAAAAATCATGGTGCCCAACTCGCCGTCTTAAAAACCTCCGATGACCTCAAGTGGGCTCAAGAAACTTTCAAAGCAAAAACCGCCCTATGGTTAGGAGCATCCGACTCCGGAATGGAAAACAAATGGCATTGGAGCGAAGGACAAGCCGTCGCTTCGGAACTCTGGTCTGAAAACCAACCAGACGACACCCCTTCAGATCAAGATGGCGAAGACTTCATCGCCCTGAGTGCAGCCCAAGCAAGCCTTGAAGACCTCCCCGAAGATCGCGCCCTTCCCTTCCTCATCGAATGGAAACTCGACGCCTCACAACCTGGATCTCTCGACTCCCAACTCGAACGAGCCGGACTAGCCCTCGACGCTAAACTCCCACCCATTTTTCCTAATGGAACCCGCAACATCGGCGGATCACGATTCCTCCTCGTCTCAAAAACTCTCTCTTGGGACGAAGCCTCCGCTCTCGCCGAGAAAGCTGGTGGCCACCTCGCCGTCCCATCAAATCAAGACGAAGCCGCATATCTTACCACTCTCATGCAGAAAACCCTCGACGAGGGCGACGGATGCTGGATCGGAGGAAAGCGGACCGCCTCGGGAGCCAGCACTTGGACCACCGTCACCGGGGAACGATTCGCCTTTCTAAACTGGCTCCCAGAGGAACCTGATAATTTTAACGGTGACCAAGACGCCGTGAAACTCCAACTCCGCGAAGGGAAAATTGGAATCAACGACACACCCATCCCCGTGATCCAGCCAGAACAGGGACAGCCCGTCACCTCCTTCGTCATCGAATGGTCTCACCCCTCTTTGCGAAACATGCCGGAAGAAGGCGAAGCCTTTGCCAACTCTGACAAATATGCTGAACCACTTGACGAAATCCGCAAAAAAATCATCGGTCGACATGGTCGCAACTTCCTCCGCTACCAAACCAAGAAAGAGAAAATCATCACCAAGTTCGTAGATGACTCCACCAAAGACCTTGAAGAAGCCCGAGCCGTCGCCGCCCCCCTCGTGGAAAAAGGCCTCAAATTTTTAAACGACATCAAGGAATCAATGGACTTCCCCTATGAGCTCCCCGCAGGCTTCGGCAAACGCATGGGTCAAGAGTTCAAAGAAACCCGAAACGAACTCGACGAACTCTGGAATAAATACGAAGCAGAATTCAACGAAGCAAAAAGCGACTACTTCGAAGCCCTCGCAGAAATAGCAGCCACCGCCACTCAAAACACTGACCCCGAAGGAGCCAAATATTTCACCAAAGAAATAGCCCTCGTCGATGAAGGCCGCAGTCGCCTTTCTAAAATCCTTCGTAGCGAACCGGTTGATCCTCCAGTGGAAAAAGCAGAGTCTCCAGACAAAAAGGCCCTAAAAAAACTCTATTTTGGTGAGTGGGAAAGTGAAGGACCAGAAGACAAAAAGGTGAAAATCCTTCTTCGCCCAAATGGCGCAGCAATCCTGAAAAGCCATGGAGGTGGCAAAGGCGAATGGACCGCCACTGACGACGCAAGCCTCGGCAACATCGAAATCGGTGGATTCAAAATTGAAGTCAGGCCCGTCGATAACCAGCTCCACGCAAAAGACCAAAACGGCCACAGCTACCTCCTCAAACGAGTCGAGTAAGCACAAAGAAACTTAAGCAGCTTGCGCCCCAATTTCCCCGCGCTACCCTCGCGCGTGCCCAAAAAAGCTGCTAAAAAGTCCTCCAAAAATCTTATCCGCATCAAAGGAGCGCGGCAGCACAACCTCAAGAATCTCGATCTCGAGATCCCCGTTGGTGAACTCACCGTCATCACTGGACCATCCGGTTCTGGCAAATCCTCCCTCGCCTTTCACACCCTCTACGCCGAAGGCCAACGCCGCTACGTCGAGACCTTCTCCCCCTATGTCCGTCAGTTCTTCGACCGTATGGACAAACCCGATGTCGATCGCATCGACGGCATCCCCCCCGCCATTGCCATCGAGCAAAAAAACACCATCCGCACCACCCGCTCCACCGTCGGCACCCTCACCGAGGTCAACGACTACCTCAAGCTCCTCTATCCCCGCCTCGCCACCGGCTACCACCCCCAAACCGGTGAAGAAGTCCGCCCCGACACCCCCGCCTCCATTCTCAAGCATTGCCTCAAGCACTTCGAAGACGAACAAATCCTCGTCCTCTTTCCCATCCCCGTCCCCCAAGACACCAAGCCCGCCGACCTCTTCCCCTTCCTCAACTCCCAGGGCTACCTCCGCATCTTCCTAAAAAACGAAGTCCACCGGACAGATCAAGCCTCCCCCCTCAAAAAACTCCCCAAAGAAATCCTTATCATCCAAGACCGCCTCAAAGTCACCGCCCGCAACAAATCCCGCCTCACCGAATCTTTTGAACAAGCCCTCACCCTCGGCAAAGGCTCGTGCTCCATTTCACAAGCCCCCAATAACACAATAACCAATCACCCAATCACCCAAAATTTCACCACCTCCTGGTCCCCCCTCGTCAAACCCACCTCCTCACTCTTCTCCTTCAATTCCCCCCTTGGTGCCTGCAACAACTGCCGCGGCTTCGGCCGGGTTGTCGGCATCGACCTCGACAAAGCCGTCCCCAACCACCTCCTCTCCCTCCGCGACGGAGCCATCAAACCCTTCCAAGGCGAACGTGGCGAAGACTGCCAACGCGACCTCCTCCGCAACTGCAAAGCCGCCGGCATCAACCCAAACCTCCCCTGGAACGAACTCACCCCCGACCAACAACGCTGGGTGAAGTACGGCGAACGTAGTAACAAATCATCCCTCTCTTCCCTCGAGCAATCCGAATCCCTCTGGAGCGAAGGCCGCTGGTATGGCATCCAAGGCTTCTTCGACTGGCTCGAAACCAAAGCCTACAAGATGCACGTCCGCGTCTTCCTCTCCCGCTACCGCGCTTACACCGAGTGCTCAGACTGCCAAGGCACCCGACTCCAACCCGATGCCCTCCACTTCAAAATCCTCGGCAAAACCCTCCCCGAACTCTGGCACATCCCCCTCGATCTTCTCCTCACCTTTTTCGAAGGCGTTGCCAGCTCCCACGCCCCTCTCGACAAAACCACCGACCTCGTCCTCACCGAAATCACCTCCCGCCTCCACTACCTCACCCAAGTCGGACTTGGCTACCTCACCCTCGACCGCCCGGCCCGAACTCTCTCCGGCGGCGAAATCGCCCGCGTCAACCTCACCACCTGCCTCGGTTCCGCCCTCACTCAAACCCTCTTCGTCCTCGATGAACCCACCGTTGGCCTCCACCACCGCGACATCGATCGACTCACCAAAGTCATGCACGACCTTCGCGATAAAGGGAACACCCTTGTCGTCGTCGAGCACGATGAAGCCGTCATGCGCCAAGCCGACCACCTCATCGACATGGGCCCCCTCGCCGGCGAGCACGGCGGAGAAATCGTGGCAACGCTTTCCAAGCGCCAAGCCAACTCCAAATCCTCCCTCAAAACCTTCCCAAACTCCGTCACCCTCCCCTACCTCCTCGGTAAAAAAGAAATCCCCACTCCCAAAACCACCCGCAAAGCCAAAGCCCACCTAAAAATCCGCAAGGCCTCCTGTCACAACATCAAAAACCTCTCGCTCGACCTCCCCCTCGGCCTCTTCGTCTGCCTCACTGGCGTCTCCGGCTCCGGAAAATCCACCCTCGCTCACCCCATCATTTTTAACAACCTCGCTCGCCACTTTGGCATCACCATCGATGAAGAACCCGCCGCCGCCAAGCTCTCCGGCATGAATGAACTCAATGGCGTCCAACTCATCGACCAATCTCCCCTCTCCCGCACTCCTCGCTCCACCCCCGCCGTCCTCCTCGGCGCTTTCGAGCACCTCCGCCAACTCCTCGCCCTCACCCCAGCCGCCCGCGCTAACGAACTCACCCCCGGTTACTTCTCCTTCAATTCCGGCCCCGGCCGATGCCAGCGCTGCTCCGGAAACGGCTTCGAAAAAGTCGAAATGCAGTTCCTCTCCGACCTCTACCTCACCTGCCCCGAGTGCAATGGCACCCGCTTCACTCGCACTGCCGAAGCTTACAAATACCACGGCAAATCGGTTGTCGACTTCCTCAAACTCACCGCAACCGAAGCCCTCGCTTTCCTCGAAGACATCGCTGCCGAAACCAACAAAGAAAAACTCCTCCTCGGCAAAGCCCGCTTCGCCCTCCAACCCCTCGTCGAAACCGGGCTCGGATACCTCCGCCTCGGCCAGCCCCTCAACACCCTCTCCGGTGGCGAAGCCCAGCGCCTCAAACTCTGCCAACTCCTCACCTCCACCTCCGGCAGCGTCAACACCCTCCTCATTCTCGACGAGCCCACCACTGGACTCCACTTCATCGACATCGAAAAACTCCTCCTCATCTTCCACCGTCTCGTCGACATCGGCTACTCCCTCCTCGTCATCGAGCACCAACTCGACGTCATCAAAAACGCCGACCACATCATCGAGATCGGCCCCGAAGCCGGAAACCACGGCGGCGAAATTGTCTACGAAGGAAAACCAAAGAGCGTGGCCGGGGCGTCCCGCCCCGTCGCCAAGAGATCTAAAACAAAAGGCTCCGGGGCTGGAAGCCCCGGCCACATCTCCATCCACGGCCTCCGCCACCACAACCTCAAAAACATCGACGTCAAAATTCCTCACAACGAATTTGTCGTCGTCTCCGGCCTCTCCGGATCCGGCAAATCCACCCTCTCCTTCGACGTCATTTTCGCCGAAGGCCAGCGCCGCTTCCTCGACTCGATGTCACCCTACGCTCGCCAATTCGCGAGCCAACTTGAAAAGCCCGACCTCGACCTCATCACCGGTCTCCCACCCACCGTCGCCATCGAGCAACGCATCTCACGCGGCGGCGGAAAGTCCACCGTCGGCACCGTCACCGAAATCTACCACTTCCTCCGCCTCCTCTTCGCCAAGATCGGCATCCAACACTGCCCACAATCAGGCGAAGCCGTCATCTCTCAAACTCCCGAAGCAATCGGCGAACAACTCGGCAAACTCCTAAAAAAGCACAAATCCCTCCGCCTCCTCTCCCCCGTCCTCAAAGCGCGCAAAGGCTTCCACAAAGAATACGCCGCCGCCGCCGAAAAAGCCGGTTTCGCGGAACTATTCATCGATGGAAAACTCATCCTCACCGAAGACTTCCGCCCCCTCGCCCGTCACAAAGCCCACGACATCGACTTCGTCGTCGCTTCAGTTTCAAAAGGCACCAAAAACATCAACGACCATCTCGCCACCGCCCTCCAATACGGCAAAGGCACCTTCCGCGTCCTCACCGAAGCCGGAAAGCTCCACACCTTCTCCACCCAACGCGTCTCCCCCACCACCGGCGAATCCTTCGAGGAACTCGACCCTCACCACTTCTCCTTCAACTCCCCCCGTGGCTGGTGCAAAACCTGCCGCGGCTACGGCCACGTCACCTCCTCCACTCTCGACATCAAAGGCTATAACTCTGAAGCCGAAGCCGAAATCCACGAAGAAAAACGCGCCGCCAAAGCCGACCCCGAAGAACAAAAAGTCTGCCCCGACTGCCACGGCGCACGCCTCCGTGAAACCTCGCGCCACGTCTTCCTCGTGGCGGAGGCCTCCGGCCTCCAAGCCAAACCAAACAAAGGACAAGGAGACCAGAGGTCTCCGTTACATTCCCTCCCCCAACTCACCTCCCTCAACGTCAAAGAAGCTCTGACCACTTTCTCAAAGCTGAAATTTACGGGCCGCGATAAACTCATCGCTCGCGACATCCTCCCCGAAATCACCCAGCGCTTAGAATTCCTCGAACACGTTGGCCTCAGCTACCTCCAACTCGACCGCTCCGCCACCACTCTCTCTGGCGGCGAATCCCAGCGCATCCGCCTCGCCGCACAACTCGGCTCCAACCTCCAAGGCGTCCTCTACATCCTTGACGAACCCACCATCGGCCTCCACCCGCGCGATAACACCGCCCTCCTCGGCACCCTCCAAGCCCTCAAAGCAAAAGGCAATTCCCTCCTCCTCGTCGAGCACGACGAAGACACCATCCGCGCCGCCACCCACCTCATCGACCTCGGCCCCGGCGCCGGTATCGAAGGCGGAGAAATCGTGGCGGAGGCTTCCAGCCTCCAAGCCAAACCCTCAGCCCTCCTCAAAAAACACCCAAACTCACCCACCATCCAAGCCCTCACCCATCCCCTCATCCACCCCTCCCGTGGCGAGCGCCGCAAAATCCTCAAAGCCAAAAAGAACTGGCTCACCCTCAAAGGCTGCTCCGCCAACAACCTCAAAAACATCGACGTCCAGATTCCCCTCGGCCGCCTCACCGTCCTCACCGGCGTCTCCGGTTCTGGCAAATCCTCCCTCATGCGTGGCTGCATCGCCGAAGCCATGACCGAGACCAAAGGAACGAACTTTAAATCCGCCACCGGCTTCCAAAACTTCAAATACAAATACGAAGTCGACCAATCCCCCATCGGCAAAACTTCCCGCTCCTGCCCCGCCACCTACGTCAAACTCTTCGACCACATCCGCGCCCTCTTCGCCCAACTCCCCGAAGCCCGCATGCGCGGCTACACCGCCTCCCGCTTCTCCTTTAACAACAAAGAAGGCCAATGCCCCGAGTGTAAAGGCAACGGACGCATCAAGCTCGAGATGGACTTTCTCCCCACCACCTGGATCGACTGCGAAGCCTGCATGGGCGACCGCTACAATCCCGCCACCCTCGACATCCGCTACAACGGCCTAACGATCGGCGACATCCTCAACCTCAACATCAAGACCGCCGCCGAATTCTTCTCCGCTCATCCCAAGTTACAAAAACCCCTCACCCTCCTCGCCGAAACCGGTCTCGGCTACCTCACCCTCGGCCAACCCAGCCCCACCGTCTCCGGCGGCGAAGCCCAACGCCTCAAACTCGTCACCCAACTCACCAAAGGTCGCCCCAAGATCACCGACGTCGGCCCCACCAACACCAACCTCTACCTCATCGAGGAACCCACCATCGGTCTCCACCAACAAGACGTCGCCCGCCTCACCGACGTCCTCCACCGCTTAGTCGACGAAGGCCACACCGTCATCGTCATTGAGCACCACATGGACCTCGCCGCCGAAGCTGACCACCTCATCGACATCGGCCCCGAAGCCGGACCAAATGGCGGCACCATCGTCGCCCAAGGAACCCCCGAAGAAGTCGCCAAATCAAAAGACTCAGTCACCGCCCCCTTCATCAAAGCCGCCCTCTAATACCTCAGGGAGCCTCCCCCTCAGGCAGAGTAAACTGAATCCCCTGCGGCAAATGCGGAATCGTAATCCCCGCTTCATCCAGCGCCTTTTTCACCTGCTCATTCATGGCATAGTGCACCTTCCAATGGTCTCCCGTGGCTGACCAAACTCTCACCGTAAGCTCTACCGAATTCGCAGCCAATGCCCCGACGACAATCTTCGGAGCAGGATCTTCGAGCACCTCGGGAATCGCATCAATCACCCCCTGAATCACCTCACGCGCCTGATCAACATTTTCCTCATAACCGATCCCAAAACTCAAATTAACACGCCGCTGTGGCAGAGATGAGTAATTGATCAAAGAATCATTTTGCAACTTACCATTCGGGATATGAATCGTATTATTATCTCCCGTGACTAAGATCGTTTGAAAGATCTCAATCTTCGCCACCTTCCCCGTAAACCCCTGAGCCTCGATCACGTCTCCCACTCGGAAAGGACGGATAATCAGCAAGATCACCCCGCCGGCAAAATTCTGCAAAGTCCCACTTAAGGCCAAACCGATCGCGAGCCCCATCGAGGCCAAGATCGCCGCAAAGGAAGTCGCCTGAATCCCCGCAGTCGTGATCGCACTCACCACGACCCCTGCCTTAATCAACATCGTCAAAAGAGAGACCAGAAATGGCTTCAAAGTTGCGTCAATCCCCTTCCGGTCCATCGCCCGCTCTAAGACCCGCCCTAAAATCCCCGCAACCTTCCAGCCTATGATGAGGGTCAAAAGCCCCAACAAAAGCCTCGGCCCCCATTTCAAAAGCAGCGACCAGCCAAAGTCCATTAAACTCTGAGAATCAACCTCAAACATCGCAAACACATCCATGTGAGAAAGAAAGCGAGGGCTTCTACGACTTGTCACGAGCAAAAGCTCATGAATTTCACTCTTCCCCTTACAATAATGCTGCGTAAAATAACTCGCATCTTAGGTGGCTAAATTGTTCATTCAAGGACACCCCTCACATGGATTATCTCATCTGGCTCGGCATCTTCGTCTGCATCATACACTCGGCGATGTTTTCCGGCAGCAACCTAGCCTTCTTCTCGCTTGGCCGACTCCGCCTAGAAGCAGATGCCGAGCGCGGTAACGCCTCCGCAAAAAAAGTCCTGAACCTTCGTAAGGATGCCAACCTCCTTCTCTGCACCATCCTCTGGGGAAACGTCAGCGCCAATGTCCTCCTAGCACTCCTCAGTGAATCCGTCTTCGCGGGCCTTGGAGGTTTCCTCTTCTCCACCATCGGCATCACCTTCTTCGGTGAAATCATGCCACAGGCCTACTTCTCGCGGAATGCCCTGAAGGTCGGAGGTCTCCTCTCACCCGCCATCCGCCTCTACCAAATCATCCTCTACCCCATCACCAAACCCTGCGCCATCCTTCTCGATGGCTGGATTGGACCAGAGGGCCCTACCTTCTTTCAAGAGCGTGACATCGAGATCATTCTCGAACGCCACATCGACGAAGAAGACTCCGAAATCAGCGCCAACGAAGGACAAGGAGCCCTCAACTTCCTCGACCTAGATGATCGTAAAATTATCGAAGAAGGGAACCCGGTCGAAGAGGGCACGATCTACCAATTTCCCAGTAAGCTTGACCTCACCATCCTCCCTGGCATCGATACCGATGAAGGGAAAGAGTTCATTGAATCTCTCAAAAAACACCATCACCGTTGGGCCATCATCATGAACGAGGCCGAAGAGCCCGTCATCGTCATGGACACCACCAAGTTTCTCTGCGACCTCAACGTCGAAAACGGTAAAACGGACATCTATGCCCAATGCCACCGCCCCATCGTTGTCACCGAGGAAGAAACCTATCTTGATTCAGTTCTCGGAGAATTCGTAGTAGAGGCCGAGGACTCACACGACTACGTGGTCGATCGCGACGTGGTCCTCTACTGGACACCCGGTCACAAACGCATCATCACCGGAGCAGACATCTTCGGACGTCTCCTTAAGGGCATCGCCAAGCGCATCCCCGCCCCTCCTCCCACCCCCCCGAGCTAAGCCTCGCAGATGCTCCCACCAAACGATGAAGTTCTCCCTCCTCAGCGCCCTCTCCCTTTTCCTCGTAGCTTGCTCAAACTCGCATCCTCCCCTGCAGACGGTTAAGAATTTCCAACTCGATCGCTACGACGGCGAGTGGCATGAAATCGCCCGCCTTCCCAATCGCTTCGAGGCCGGGCTCGTTGCCGCCAAAGCGACCTACGGAGTCGGAGCCGATGGACCAGTTTCGGTTCGTAATAAAGGCCTCAAAGAAAATGGCGAAAGCACCGAAATCTCTGGCTCCGCCACCGTCGTTGGCGATGGCAAGCTCAAGGTGCGCTTCTCCCCCTTCCCCGCCAATCTTTTCGCAGGCGATTACTGGATTCTCTGGATCAATCGATCCTACACTCAGGCCATCGTCGGATCTCCCAGCCGCAAATACCTCTGGCTCCTCTCGAAAGACCCCAAAACCACAGCCTCAGATTTTGTGGAGCCCCTTCAGTTTATGAAACAGCAGGGATTTGAAATCGAAAAACTCATCGAAAACCCAAAACGTCTCAGCCCCGACCCCAGCCCGGTCGTCTTTGTGAATTCCTAGTCACCTGAGGCAAATCACAGCGAGCCGAGAAGCAGCATTCGAACTTCAAAAGAGACCAATGAGTCTTAACTCATAAAATTGGCCCTACTGACTCACGCTGAATAAAACGAGTCGCAAACTCCTCATGCTGAGCACCTTGACTCCCTCCCCCTTCGATGCGAGCGAGTAGAAACTCAATCGCCTTCGCTGCCATCTCCTCATAGGCTTGCGCCACCGTAGAGAGAGACACCAACAGATGCTCCCCAAGCGGAATCCCATCGATTCCAACTACTGAAAGATCCTCCGGAACGCTCAGCCCCAGATCTTTCGCCGCACGCATCACCCCAATCGCGGTAAGATCATTCAGAGCGACAATCGCGGTCGGGCGATCGCTCTTCCCCAAAATCTCACGCCCTTTTTCTAAGGCTTCGGTAATCGAGGGACCACAATGAACAACTTCAGACTCAGCATCTCCAAAGTCCTGAATCACCTCCTGAAAATAGGCGGGACGCCCTCCCACTCGCTGACCTTTTGACCATGCTGCCAAAAAACCAAATCGGCGATGCCCCAATTGATAGAGACAATCAGCCGCTTCTTTAAGGCCAGACCTGAAATTCGGACTCACCAAATCGACCATCACCTTTTCGGCACTAGCCATCCCTAGAGCAACCACCGGGAAACCAATCTTGCTCTGCTGCTCAAAGAACTCTTGATGTGAATTCAAATCACTCACGAATGCCACCACGCCATCGACATTTCGATGAACCATCTCATCCAGCAGCTTCTTCTCTCGCTCCAGATCAGCCTGCCAATTCTCAATCACCAAATCATAACCAAGGGCCGCAATGGCATTTTCAAAAACTCGCGAAAAGTGAGTGTAAAAGGGATTTTCCAAGTCAGCCACCAAAAGACCAATCGTTTTAAAACTCCCCGATCTCAGAGCCACAGCGGCGCGATTCGGACGATAGCCCAAGTCCTTCGCCGCCGCAAAAACTCGCTCTTCAGTTTCCTTAGAGGCCCAGGAATTCGGGCGGCGATTGAGAATTGTTGAAGCCGTATTCACTGCAACGCCAGCCTTCTCAGCAACGTCCTTGAGCCTGACTTTCCCCCCTGCCATCTACCCTCAGGCTATCTCGTTAAAAAAATATGTGCAACGCCATTGAAAGGCAAAAGAGCACACCAAGGTATTGAGGCCCTAACAAGCACGCCCTTCTTTCACTCAAGAACACTTCCATGATCTCTCTACTTCCTCGAAACCTGGCACCTCAAACATTCCTCGCCATTTTGAGCCTCCTCTTTTGTGGTGCCGTCCTCCTGCCAGGAAAATCCAAAAAAGGCTTACAAGTCGAAATGATCGACGACGCCATCGCACTAGGAATCAGTCACGCCGCGCTCAATCTCAACCTTGCTCAACTCATCGTCCCAGACCCAAAGCCGGGACAAAAAACAGCCACCTGGAAGCGAGGAGATGAGCTTTTCCACTTTGACCAAAAATACCTTCAACAACTCGACCAGAAGATCAGACCGCTCTCGAAGAACCAAATCGAAGTCAACGCGATCATCCTCGCCTATCGCTCTCACAACCCCGTCATCAATCGCATTCTCCTCCACCCCAAGTTCGACCCGAATGCACCCAACAAACTGGGCGCCTTTAACACCACAAACGAAGAAGGTCGAAAGTGGCTCTCCGTCTGTCTCGAATACCTTGCTCATCGATACTCGCTCCCCTCGCAAGGACACGGTCGCATCACCGGCTTCATCATAGGTAACGAGGTCAACTCTCATTGGTGGTGGTCAAATCGTGGTGAAGTTTCCATGGAAGAATTCACGAAAGAATATCACCAAGTCGTGCGCCTCATGCACCAAGCGATTCGTCGCCACTCATCTTTCGCGAAAGTCTACCTCTCCCTTGAGCACCACTGGAACATCCGCTTCGCCCCCGCCAACAAACTCCAAGCATTCCCCGCAAAACCCTTCGTCAATCTCTTCGCGAAACTCGCCAAAGAGCAGGGTGATTTCGATTGGCACCTCGCCTTCCACCCCTACCCCGAAAACCTTCGTGATCCCGAATTTTGGAAAGACACCTCAGCAAGCAACTCGCCCGATACGCCGCGAATCACCTTCAAGAACCTCCACATCCTCACAGACCACTTCAAAAAACCTCACCTCCGCTACCAAGGACAACCACGACGCATCATTCTTAGCGAACAAGGTTTCGACACTCCCAAAGGACCTCAGGGAGAAAAAATCCAAGCCGCTGCCTACGCGTATGCTTACCGACTCATTGACCAACTCGATGGCATCGACTCATTCATTCTTCACCGCCACGTTGATCACAAAAAGGAAGGCGGTCTCCGCCTCGGCCTCCGCAGCTTCGCCCCCGATCGTAAAAAGAAACTCATCTACGACGTCTTCCTTCATGCCGACAAAAAGGACTGGGAAAAACACTTCTCCTTCGCCCTCCCCATCGTCGGACTCGACAAGTGGCCTGAGATTCACGAAATGCAGCCTGCCAAGTAAACTAAGCTACGACGCTTTTACCCTTCGACACTTGTTGGCGCCGATGAGCAATCAAAATATCTTCCACCTCAATGCGACATTCTTCCACAACTTTGACCCGCCAGTAGACCAGCACGACTGCAACAACAATCGTAGGGAGGACCCATAAAGCCGAATCCTCCCATACCCCAAAAGGCAACAAGGCCAACGGAACAACAAAACCAAGTATTTTAGCGAAAAACTCTTGGTGATCTCGCAATAGTCTCAAGTCACTTTCATCCCCCACAAGATCACTCCGCCATTTCCTAAGTTTCACCAAACACTTGAAATTCGAGGGTCCCATCTGAGCCTCCAAATCAGGAGTTTCAGACTCAGAATAGACAGCCTGCGTGAGCTTATCCTCGATCTCCGAACGTAAGGTCTCGGATGCCTTCAAATGACGAACTGAAATAAAAACCAAAGCCAAACCCAATAGAATCAGAACGATAAACCAAGGCCAATGGTCTCTCGCAATCACTGCAAAAACAAACAACTGCGGCCCACTACAAATCACCTGAGTGAACTGATCTCGTTGCGATTCTCTCAGTAATTGAAAGTCACTTTTAGCCTCCCATTCATCGTCGAAATCTCCTCTCTCATGCTGTCTTCGCAACTTTTTCAGGAGGGCTTTGTCATCCGAAAATTTCATTAGTTTTCGACGAATATCGGAATTCAAAGTTGCTAACAAGTAGCGAAAGCTCCACTTCGCCTTTCATTCGCTTCACGAGCCCATCGACGGTGCTCCCATCTCGGATACTAACGACAAAATCAACGTCCCGAGTGGCACGAGGAATACCATAGCAACTCGTCGCGAAGGATCCGGTCAGCATATAGTCAATGCCCTCGGCCTCCCACGAATCAATTGCCAAGCGAGCCAACTCTAGGATCTTCATTGCCCCCCCCTTTGGTTTCAGCGAATAAAAGCCCTGCTCATGCGCTTTCTCCAAGCGATCTAAACGCCGCCTCACTTCTAACCAACCCTCTTCAATATCTTCGGTCTCCAGTTGCCACATGGCACCTGCAAGCATCTGCATCAAAATTTCATCAGATAACTCGAAACACTCCGCCAACCTCTCACTCGGGGTCATCTTACGAGCACCACGAACCTTCTCCAAATAAATGACCTCTTGGAGTTTTTCGAGATCCTGCTGTTTTTCTAGAACTGTCATAAGCTCTTAACACGGTGATACTAAACCATTGGCTATTCGGCGAATCAAATTCAACTCACCCAAAGACGACTTCCCACCACAAAAAAGCCCCGCCTGCTTTCACAGAGGGGGCTTTGAAGTTTATGTGGATCGTGAATTAGCTCACTTCACCGCGAGCCATTCCCTTTTCCTCAAGTGCTGCTTGCGCGAGGGCAAGGCGAGCGACTGGGATACGGAATGGTGAACAGGACACGTAGTTGAGTCCGGCACGGTGGAAGAACTTCACCGAATCAGGATCTCCGCCGTGCTCACCGCAGATACCCATCTTGAGGTTCTTGACGGTCTTACGACCACCCTTAACACCCATTTCAACAAGTTGGCCCACACCTTCCTGGTCGAGACCAGCGAATGGGTTGTTGTTGAGAACTTCCGCATCCTGATAGGCTGGGAGGAAGCTGGAGGAATCGTCACGGGAAAGTCCGAGTCCGGTCTGAGTGAGGTCGTTGGTTCCGAAGGAGAAGAACTCAGCGTGCTTTGCCACTTCAGCAGCGGTGATGGCAGCGCGAGGAATCTCGATCATGGTTCCGACGGAATACTTCAACTGAGTCTTTCTGAGACCGAGTGACTTGCGAACCGCATCAGCGGTTTCGTCGATGACCTGCTTCTGGAGCTCAAGCTCGCGAGCGTAAGCCACAAGTGGGACCATGATTTCAGGAAGAACCTTAGTTCCCTTGGCCTGAACTTCAGCCGCAGCTTCGAGGATGGCCTCGACCTGCATTGCGGTAATCGCTGGGTAGCTGATTCCAAGACGGCAACCACGGTGGCCCAGCATTGGGTTCTCCTCGTGAAGAGCGTGGATGCGCTTCTTGATTGCAGGAGAGCTCATGCCGATCTTCTTAGAAAGAGCAGCGATCTGCTTGCTGTCCATCGTTCCGATGAACTCGTGAAGTGGTGGATCCAGAAGACGGATCGTCGCAGGACGTCCCGCGAGTGCCTTGAAGATACCGACGAAGTCTTTCTTCATGAAGACCTTGATCTTCTTAAGTGCCTTGGCACGACCTGCGTCGTCGTCAGCGAGAATCATCTCACGAACGGAGTCGATCCGGTTACCTTCGAAGAACATGTGCTCAGCACGAGTAAGACCAATGCCTTCAGCACCGAACTTGATCGCCTGCTCAACTTGCTCCGGAGTATCGGAGTTGGTGCGGACACCAAGCTTACGAAGCTTGTCGGTCCAGCTCATGAGCTCCATGAACTTCTTGTAAGTCGCTGACTTCTTGGCAGCCGCCTTGTTCTCGATGAGGCCCTGAATGACCTGAGAAGGAGAAGACTTGATACCGCCTTTGTAGACCGCTCCAACGAATCCGTTGAGGGAAAGCTCATCACCTTCCTTAAGAGTCACGCCGTTTCCGGAGAGAGTCTTCTTAGAGTAGTCGATGGTCATTCCGTGAGCACCACAAACGCAAACCTTACCCATCTGACGGGCAACGAGAGCAGCGTGTGAGGAAGCTCCACCTTCCGTGGTGAGAATTCCGTCAGCAGCGATCATTCCGCGAAGATCCTCTGGAGAGGTCGCTTGGCGAACGAGAATGACTTGCTCTCCTTTTTCAGCAGCTTTGACTGAGTCTTCCCAATTGAAGTAAATCTTACCGGAGGCAGCACCAGGACCAGCAGGAAGTCCGCTTCCCATTTTCTTGGCAGCCTTCTCAGCTGTGGTATCGAAGATGGGAGCAAGGAGGTGACCGAGATCATCAGCAGGAATGCGAAGGATCGCCTCTTCCTTTTTGATAAGCTTCTCTTTCACCATATCGAGAGCGATGTTCACCGCAGCGAAACCAGTGCGCTTACCATTACGGGTCTGAAGCATCCAGAGTTTGCCTTCTTCGATGGTGAACTCAACGTCCTGCACATCACGGAAGTGCTGCTCGAGCTTCTTACGAATAACGAGGAGCTCTTTGTGAGACTTAGGAAGGTCCTTAGCCATCTTGGCGATTGGCTTAGGCGTGCGAACACCGGCCACGACGTCCTCACCCTGTGCATCGATGAGATACTCACCGTAGAAAATGTTCTCACCAGTCGCTGGGTCGCGAGTGAAAGCAACACCAGTTCCAGAAGTCTTACCGGTGTTACCGAAGACCATGGCCTGAACGTTCACGGCGGTGCCCCACTCAGCAGGGATGCCATACTTCTGACGGTAAACGATCGCGCGATCGTTCTGCCAGGAGTTGAAGACCGCGTTCACCGCTCCGATGAGCTGCTCGCGTGGGTCTTCAGGGAAATTTTTTCCAGAACGCTTTTTGATGAGCTTCTTGAACTCAGCAACCACTCCGCGGAGTTGCTTTTCGTTAAGGCCGGAATCGTCCTTCACTTTGGCCTTCGCCTTCGCTTTATCGAGGATGACTTCGTATGGGTCGTGGTGCTCACCCGCGTGCGCTTCCACTTCCATCACAACACTACCATACATCTGGAGGAAACGGCGGTAGGAGTCCCAAGCAAATTTCGGGTTACCAGTTTTCTTAGCGAGAGCCTCAACAACTTCATCGTTGATTCCGAGGTTAAGAATGGTGTCCATCATCCCAGGCATCGACTCGCGAGCACCGGAACGGACCGAAAGGAGAAGTGGGTTCTTGAGGTCACCGAACTTCTTACCCATGGCTTTTTCAACCTTCGCAATGTTTGCCTCGATCTCTGCGTTGAGTGTCTTGGGGTATTTCTTACCGTTATTGTAGTAGTATGTGCAAACTCCGGTGGTA
Source organism: uncultured Verrucomicrobiales bacterium (assembly GCA_937928545.1). Classification (GTDB taxonomy): domain Bacteria; phylum Verrucomicrobiota; class Verrucomicrobiia; order Verrucomicrobiales; family Akkermansiaceae; genus SW10. The sequence continues at coordinate 12,588 of CALGJQ010000006.1, read as the reverse complement.
ATGGTGAAACCAGCAGGAACGGGAACTCCGATACTGCTCATCTCAGCGAGGTTCGCGCCTTTACCTCCGAGGAGGGCTTTCATCGATCCATCTCCGTCGCATTTTCCTGCGCCGAAGTAGTAGACGTTTTGTTTCTTTTTGGAGGCCTTTTTAGCAGCCTTTTTTTTGGTAGCCATGGGTGTGTTTTTCTTTTGAGAAATTTCGGTCAAAATTCCCGACTAGGTTGCGTGTCAGCCCACTCGGAAAGGCGCGCACTCTAGCAAGCACCACCTTTGTGTCAACTGCGTTGCTGAGCGAGAAAACTTGCCCATTTTGGGGAGATGATTTTTTCTCCAAAAATGAAAAATGCATCGAGCTCAAATCGTTCCATTCCGATCAGGAATCTGAAGTGATTTTCACCCCTTCAGGAAGCGATCGCAGATGAATATCTTGCTGCGGAAAGGCGATCTCAATTCCAGCTTCCCGGAAGGCGTTGTCGATCTCGTAATGCAGCTCACTCTTACACGAAATCAATTGATCCACCCCGCCGACAAATCCACGAACCGTAAAGTCGAGCGTGCTATTCCCGAAATTCACAAAGAGAATATCAGGCTCAGGTTCGTCGAGAACCTGTGGATGGTCCTTCAGGATCTTCTCGAGAATTCGCGTCGCCTTCTCAGTATCGGATCCATAGGCGATCCCCACCGGGACCTCGAAGCGAAGAATAGAATCTTTCAGCGTCCAGTTCACAAGCTGACTGGTAATAAATTCCTTATTCGGGACCAAAAGTTCACGATTATTAAATTGCTGAATCGTGGTCGCGCGGATTTTGATCTGGGTCACCCTTCCTGAAATATCCCCCACCGTAACCACGTCCCCAAGACGGACCGGACGCTCAAATAACATGATGATTCCAGCCACAAAGTTCGCGAAAATTTCCTGCAATCCGAATCCGATCCCAAGCGTAATCGCAGCGGCTAACCACTGCACTTTCCCCCAAGTAATTCCAATCTGTTGAAGAGCCAAAACGACCCCAATCAAAACGATCAAATATCGAAGGGTGGTCGTCAGAGCAAAGTTCCCTCCTGGGCCAAGGTTGATTCGACTAAAGAGCGTCAAGCTGAGTAAACTTGGGATATTCCGAGCACTGATAAAAGTGATCATCAAAAAAGCCACCGCTAACAGAAGATCCTGTAGCGAAACTCGATCATCGGAAGGACTCATGATCTTTTCCACTTTCGTCTTCGCATTCGTGACTGATCCAGCAAAGGAAGGCAGCTGAGGAGATACCGCTTGCTCGGAAGGAGTCGAATATTCCTCACCCCACAGCGTCACCTTATCGAGAACCGAAAGTGCCGGCAGAGTGCTCGACCAAATCGCCCAAACCCCGAAGAACACCGCAGCATAAGTGCTTATGCGGAGAAGCTGAGTTGTCTGTTCCTCCACCTCTACGACATTGACCGCCTCTGCCTTGACTTCATCCAAACTCGGCAACTCAGGCTGGGCATCGCCACCGGCTGATTCGCGTTCACGATCCCCAATGGCTGCCTCACGACGACGCAGGGCTTGAGAGATTGCGAGTCCCCGCCGCGAGACGAGCGTCCATCTCGTGAAAAAACGAATCACGATGTAGGCCAAAACTAAAAGCCCAGCCGTTGCCACCACCTGAGTGCGCAGAGTGAGGACTGAGGCAAAGTATCCCAATGATGCCCCGATCGCGAACACCACCGGAAGCGCTATGAGAACGAAGTAAGCCATCTTAGAGAAGCCCGAGCTCTTCCCTTCTTTCTGCAAAATGGAACGCTCAGGATGGAAAAGGTGATGACAAATCCCCGCGACCAAAATCATTGCTAGCACGAAAGAAAAACGACCCGATTCAGTACTCACCTCACTATTGGTGAGAGCCGTAACGATAAAAATCACAGGAGCCACGAAGGGTAAAAACCACTTTAGATTCCGGAAGATGAGCGAAGCCCGATCTTCATTCATCTTGAAGTGCGAGACGAAGAGACCATGAGGACGAGAGAACTTCACCAGCGTGTTCACAATGAACAAAGCAAGCGCGAGTCGAAACAAGCCTACTCGCCACGAAGACGGCTCAGTAATGAGACTCGATAGAAGAAAAAGCAGGAGCGGAAACCAAAGCGAAAGAAGAAGAGACGAACCGACATTTTTCACCGTCGGAAGAATGCGCGTGCAGTTGCGTCGCACGGCCTCTTTACTCGATTCATCCAGAACTTCTCGGAGTCGACGGCGTCGAACAAAGATCCCCAGCGAAAGTAAGATCATCGCTGAAACTGAAACGATTTTTGAAAACCAATTCTTCTGAATCGACTGAATCACCTCCTGGAAAGTCGCAGGACTGAAGAGATCGACGAGCCGCCCCCACTCCTCCAGCGGCTCTTTGAGATGCAAGGGCTCAGTGCTCTTAATCCAAAGCAAGCGTTGATCGATATAAGCTGAATATTCATCGATCTCCGCGATTGTCATCTTAGCCGACTCAGTCCCCTCAGTCAGAATGAGGTTCAGTTGGCTGTATTCACTTTTTAGACCCTGCAAAAGTTCACCACGTTGCTCCAGCAGGCTATCAATAGCACCCCGATTAAGCTTCGGATTTTTTTCAAGAAGTCCATCGATTTTCTTATCGCCGATAACGTCCAGCGAACTGATGCGATCCGAGAGATCAAGAAGAGAAATTTGCGCCTGAGCTGCTCGCTCAAGGTTCTTTCGAAGTTCACTCGCAATTTGATCTGTGCTTGGAAGCCTCGCTCTTTCCCGTCGCAAGAGAAGCCCCGTCTGGTCATCCAAACCCAACTTGGCTTCCTCAAACAATTGAATGCGACGCTTCGCGTTTTTAAACTGCTCTTTGATGCGTTCCCGCATGTTTTGCACCGACCCGCGATACTCGTCAGCATCAGCCAAACTCGTTTGCACTCCCCCCTCCCCCGTCCTTCGCTCGTTGAGCAATCGAACTTCTTCAACGATGGACGAAAGCTCAGGAACCGAAGAAAACATCTCCGCCGATTTTGCCAACGCGAGGCGAGTTTCATGAGCTTCCGCCTCCCTTAACTCGACGACTTTCTCCGAAAGCTTCCCTTCAAGGTCCTGAAGTTCGTTCAAATGATCGAGACGCAAACGAATCCGCTGAGTGTAAGTCTCCTCCTCCTTGGTAAGCAGAGATTGCTCCGCCTGAAATTCCCTCAGTGTCGCCTCCAATTTTCGACGAGTTTGCGCCGCAAGTTGGTAGCGCGCAGACTCCAACTCCCCTGACTCCAAAACCGGAATCTTGAGATCAATCAACGCTTGCTGGCTCCGCTCCAATTTCTTCGCAAGTTCGGCATTCCGAGCAGGTGATTCATCACTCTGATTTTTAAGAGTCTTATTTTCGGACTCCACCTTCTCAATCTCAGCTTCCACCTCTTTCAAGGCTTCCTCGAAAGCCAAGAGACTGGCGCCTTCTTTCGGCACTTTGGGGAGATTCAATTGAGGGAGCTGACCAAGCTTCGCCAAATCAGCGAGGGCTTTATTCTCCGCTTTTGCCGCCTGATTAGCAGCCTCTAATTCGACCAAGGCATCTTGCCAAAGCTTCAAGGCATTCTCGTCCAGATTAGCCGATTGATTCGCTTCAATTCGCGCTCGGATCTGCTTCTCATCCAACGGAGCTGCCACCAGTGGAATGAGGAGGAGGAGACAAAAGATAATGTGTTTCACGTTCTGAAAGGAGATTAGAACAGATTCTTACGAATGAAAGCCTGACTGCGGCTTGCCCTCTTTCCGGCAAAGCCCCAGGCTTAAGGCATGTCAGCGGAATACGATCTCATTGTCATCGGCGGAGGAAGCGGAGGATACGCAGCCGCAAAAAAAGCCAGTGGCCTCGGGCTAAACGTCGCCGTTATCGATGGAGCCAAGGAATTGGGTGGCCTTTGCATTCTGCGAGGCTGCATGCCTACGAAAGCTCTTTTAGAAACCTCCAATCGCATGCGCGCGATTCGAGAGTCCGAGGAATTCGGCATCCAAATCGGCACTCCCACTCTCGACATCGACGCTCTCCGCGATCGCAAGACCCGCCTCATCGACGACTTCCAAATGTGGCGCGTCAAAGGGCTCAACAAGGGTGACTTTGAACTCATCCGCGGCAAGGCATGCTTCACCTCACCCCACGAAATCGAAGTCGAGAGACACGGCACCCTTTCCGCAAAGAAATTCGTAGTCGCGACGGGCTCGACCGAAGTCCTCCCAAATATCCCCGGCCTCGCCGATTCACCCTTTTGGACAAGCGATGAAATTGTCGACCTTCCCAGCGTCCCTGAATCCGTCGTCGTAGTCGGCACCGGAGCGGTTGGTATGGAGTCCGCATTTTTGTTCGAAGGCCTCGGCTCCAAAGTCACCATCATTTCCCGAAGCCGCCCTCTCCTCTCTGACATGGAGCCCTCAATTTCTGAGGGAATGGAAAAGCGCTGCGCTGATCTCGGCATCGAGATCATCTTCGAAAAACCCCTCAAAGAAGTCAGTCATGATAACAACGGATTTACCCTCACCGTGGGCGAGGACGAAAAGGTCTCCTGCCACCAACTCGTGATGGCCGTCGGCCGTAAGCCGAACATTGCCGGACTCGACCTTCCAAAAGCAGGTTTCGAAGCCGACATGAGACGCCTCGAAATCGATCAATTCTGCCAAACTTCTCAGCCCCACATCTTCGGGGTCGGCGATTGCTCCAGCCCTCTCGCCGTAGTCCACCTCGCCGTGATGCAGGGCGAGGCTGCCGGAGAGAATATTGCCACACTCCTCCAAGACAAGCCGATGACCGAAACTTGGGACCCGAACCTCAACATGGTGGGAATTTTCACCGACCCCGAGGTGGTGCAACTCGGCCTCACCGATGAGGAAGCACTCGCGGCAGGCTACGATCCCGTCTCCGCCTCCTACCGCTTTGACGACCAAGGCAAAGGTGAAATTGTCGGCGAAAAACATGGGCTCGTTCGCCTCAGCGCAGACCGTTCCTCCGGCAAGATCCTAGGAGCATCCGGAATGGGACCTCATGTCATCGACTACGCCCACACCATCATGGTCGCTCTTCACCAAAAACTGACAGTCTCAGAATTTCTCAAAATCCCCTCTTACCATCCCACCCTTGGAGAAATCTGGACCTATGTCGCCGAAGAATTGATCGACGAACTTTAAGGGTCTTTGCGATTCCCTCCCACCGCTCTCCAGTACATCCTCCGCCCATGGCCGAACCAACCATCGATGTCCGCTATGTCGCTAACCTCGCTCGCATTAATCTGAGCGAAGAAGAAATCACCCGCTTTGGATCCCAACTCGAAGGCGTCATGACTCACATCGAAAAGCTTTCTGAAGTCGACGTCGAAGGCATCGAGCCCACCTCCCACGCGAGCAGTGTTTCCAATGCCGTTCGCCAGGATGTTCCAGTCGAAAGCATCCCCGCCGAGGGCTTCCTGCAAAACACTCCGGACCAATCCAACGGCATGCTTCGTGTTCCTAAAGTCGTCGACGCCTAATCTTAATCACTGAATCACCCAATCACTGATTACATGTCTCTCGCAGCATCTTCCCTCAGCTCACTTCGTCGCCAACTCACCTCCGGCGACATCACCGCTCGTGACATCGTCGAAGACGTCATCGCGCAAGTCTACACACGCGACAGCGAAATCGGAGCCTTCATTTCGCACAACCAAGAAAGCGCTCTCGCCGCTGCCGAAAAGGCAGACCTCTCTCTTCCTCTCGGTGGTCTTCCTATCGGGATCAAAGACAACATCAACGTCCTCGGAGATCCCTGCACTTGCGGATCAAAATTTCTCAAAAACGCCTACACCGCGCCTTATGACGCCACCGCCATCACCAAGTTGAAAGCCTCCGGCGCTATTCCTTTCGGCCGGACCAACCTCGATGAATTCGCAATGGGTTCCTCGACTGAAAACTCAGGAATTCAACTCACCCAAAACCCTGCCGCACCTGGTCATATCCCCGGCGGTTCATCCGGGGGCTCGGCCGCAGCCGTCGCCGGAAATCTCATCCCGGCAACTCTAGGTTCCGATACCGGCGGCTCCATTCGCCAACCCGCAAGTCACTGCGGAGTGGTCGGACTCAAGCCTTCCTACGGACGGGTCTCTCGATACGGCCTCGTCGCCTTTGGTTCTTCGCTCGATCAAATCGGCCCTCTCACTCGCACCGTAGAAGACTCAGCCCTCTTGCTCAACGCCCTCGCCGGACACGATCCACGCGACTCCACTTCACTCAACGAACCGGTCCCCGACTACACCGAGGGACTCGACAAAGGAGTGGCCGGTATGAAGCTCGGTCTCCCCAAAGAATACTTCACCGACGGCATCTGCCCGAAAGTCCGAGAGCGTGTCGAATCCGCCGCCAAAAAGCTCGAATCACAAGGAGCTGAAATTGTTGAAATTTCTCTCCCCCACACCGACTACGCGGTCGCGACCTACTACATCATCGCGCCCGCTGAAGCCTCTTCCAACCTCTCTCGTTTCGATGGCGTCCGCTACGGAAACCGTACCGAGAACCCCGAGGACATGCTCGCTCTCTATAAGGACAGCCGCGAAGCCGGCTTCGGCTCCGAAGTGAAACGCCGTATCATTCTTGGGACTTACGTTCTATCGTCCGGTTACTACGACGCCTATTATCTTCGTGCTCAAAAAGTCCGCACCCTCATTCGCCAAGATTTCCAAAAGGCCTTTGAGCAAGTCGATGCCATCATCACCCCCGTCGCTCCAGAAGCCGCACCAAAAATGGGCGCTGCCGCAGGTGACCCACTAAAACAATTCCTCGCCGACATCTTCACCATCTCGGCAAACCTCGTCGGAAACTGCGGCATCTCCGTGCCACTTGAACCAGCCGATGGCCTCCCCGTTGGACTTCAAATTCTCGGTCCGCATCTCGGCGAGCAAACCATCCTCCGCTGCGCACGCGCGGTCGAAGCAGGATAACACAGAGTTTCGAATTCACTCACAAAAAAGGCCGCTTCTCTCGAAGCGGCCTTTTTTGAAATCTTTAGAATCGCTCGTCTTTACCAGTCAACATTGTGACCACGGGTGTCAATATGAACGAAAGTACTGTAGCGCCCGATTCCTCCTTTGAAGAGCCCCTCTGAGCGAATGTGACGAGCTGCCGAAGCAACTGAGCTAGGAGAAGCCTTGAACTGAAGATCGAGAGCGAAGTTCTGCAAATGCCATGAACGAGCCTTCGCGCCAGGACAGCGGCTATTGTAAGCAGGGCTGCGGTAAGCCGAAGCGACATTCTTGACTGGTTGACCAAGAGTCGCGGCAACACGGTCGGCAGCTTTCAAAGTGCCAGCCATCGAGCGCCACATTGACTTCGGAGGGAGAGAATTCCAAAGGCTCCCTTTCGTACGGGCATGCGCTTTGATCATCTGGAAAGGCGTCACATACTTGAGACGAAGGCTTGAAAGAAACTTCGCGTAACTTTGGATCTTCTTCTCTCCTTCGAGCTTCACCCAAGAGCTTGGGAGGGCGGCTAAGTTCATAGGAGGAGACTGGCGGAAAAGGAATCCATGAGAAACTTGAGTCGTCGCTACCATCCCAGCGACGGCAGCAGAACTCGCCGCCAAGAAGTTCCGGCGGGTCGGAAGAATGATACGAGATTCCGTGTCGGGGGTGTTCATTGCATGGGCATGATGAATTCCAATTTCCAGAAAACCAGCAAAAACTTGAAACAGTCTTTGTAACGCCGAAATGACCTTGTAATGATTTATTTTGTGAACAACTTTCCCTTAAGAGTTCTTAATAATATATGCAATTCCCCCCCTCGCTCCAAGCTAACTTGCTGGAACAGAACGAAAAAGCGCCATCACTTTCAAGAGCTCTACCTCTTCCGGAAGAATATCCTTAAACCCTTCTCTTTCTGAGAGTTGAGCGTACAAACGATGAAAATCTCGCCTCAAACCCTCAGGCACCGCCGACTCTCGGCCACTCGCGAGACTCCAGCAGCTCAAATAGCGGGCTTTCTGAAAACCTCCTGCCACCTGACGAACCGATTTGTGCCTCCGGTCAGCTGCTATCTTCTCAAAGAGAGCCATCACCACCTTCTCTTCCCCTTCCAATATCTGAACAATCCTCCCCTCATCCATCACAAGAACCCCCGTGATATCTAACTCAGCGTTTCGAATCATCGAACTCTCCCCAATCACCTTCAATTCACGAGGCCCCAGCAAATCCGTCGCCTCGCTCACATAGGATAAACGATACACCTCAGACAAGTCCGCGCGGCTCGCCGCAAGTTTCGCTTTTCTGAGGCTATCGGCTGATATGACCTTTTTATCCACCCATCGATAATCGTAGTCCCTCGCAGATTCGCAAGGCAAACTCTTAGCGGAATTTGCGCTTTGACTTCCCACCTCCGTTGACTAGCATTCCCCATCATCTTGAGGGGCCTGTAGTTCAATGGATAGAACAGTGGTTTCCGGTACCACAGATCGGGGTTCGACTCCCTGCGGGCCTGCCACTCAAGCAAAAGGTCACTCGTTCCAAAATCGCCCTTTCCTCTGCAATCAGCCTTTGCGCAGCAATCAGCCTTTGCCAGACCGGAAAAAATCGAGTAAGCGCGGGGCGGAGTCTCCTTAACCGCTCCACAACCCTTTCATCATGCTCGACATCAAAGTCATCCGCGAAAACCCTGAACTCGTCAAAGAACGTCTCGCTAATCGTCACGATGGTTCCGCCGATCTCATCGACGAAGTCCTCGCCTGCGACGAAACTCGCCGCAAAAACGAAACCGCGAAACAAGCCCTCCAATCCGAGCGCAAAACCACCTCCAAAGAAATCGGCAAACTCCGAGCCAACGGCGAAGACTCATCAGCCATCGAAGCCGAGGTCAAAAAAATCGGCGAGCAAATCAAAGAACTCGACGACGAAGGCAACAAAGCAGCAAACCGTCAGGAAGAACTTCTCCTCAACATTCCCAACCTCCCCCACGAAGACTGTCCGATCGGCAAGGATGAAGAAGCCAACCCCGTCATTCGCAGCTGGGGCGAAAAGCCCGCACTCATGAAAGCGCGTGATCACCTCGATCTCGCCGAGGCAAAAGGCCTCATTTCCTTCGACGACGGAGCCCGCCTCTCTGGCTCCGGCTTCGCTGTTTATCGAGGCAAGGGAGCTCGCTTACAACGCTCCCTCATTCAATTCCTTCTCGATCTTCAAACCCGCGACAACGGCTATGAAGAAGTTAACGTCCCCCACGTCGTGAAACGCGAATGCATGGTCGGCACCACACAGCTTCCCAAGTTCGAGGACGACATGTATGGCATCGAGGACAACGAGATGTTCCTCATCCCGACCGGTGAAGTTCCCATCACAAACCTTTACCGCGACACCCTCCTCAGCGAAGAAGACCTCCCCATCAAAGTCACCGGTCAGACCCCTTGCTTCCGTCGCGAAGCCGGGAGCGCCGGACGTGACAACCGCGGCATCATCCGCATGCACCAATTCGACAAGGTCGAACTCGTCCAAGTCGTTAAACCCGAGGATTCGATGACGGCCTTGGAAGAACTGACTGGCCACGCCGCTTCCGCTCTTCAACAACTTGGCCTCCACTACCAAATCATCGAACTCTGCACCGGCGATGTCGGCTTTGGTTCACAAAAAACTTACGACATTGAGGTTTGGGCACCCGGCCAGGGGAAATATCTCGAAGTCTCCAGCTGCTCTTCCTTTGGCGACTACCAAGCCCGCCGCATGAAGCTCCGCTACAAAGATGCTGAGGGGAACAACAACTTCTGTCACACCCTCAATGGCTCTGGCACCGCCCTCCCCCGTCTCTTGGTCGCTCTTCTTGAGCAATGCCAAGACGCCGAAGGAAACATCGCCATACCAGAAGCCCTTCAACCCTATTTCGGAGAAGCCACTCTTTAGGATCTTCAACCTAAGGTCAGGAATCGCTCAAATGACTTGATTCCCCGCCATTCATCGTTAAAACCGCCGCCCCGCGTGTCAAACTCACTTAAAATCGCGCTTCCGAAAGGGAGCCTTCAAAAGCCCACTCTCGATCTCCTCGAGAAAGCAGGCTATAACATCTACACGTCAGATCGTGGTCTTCGCCCGTCATCCGATGACGATGGCTTGGACATCTACATGATCCGCGCGCAAGAAATTGCCCGCTACATCGATCAAGGATTCATTGACTGCGGAATCACAGGTTTAGATTGGGCTTACGGACACGACGTCGACCTCGTCGATTTAGCCGAGCTCCCCTACTCCCGCGCTTCCACTCGCCCCACTCGCTGGGTTCTTGTCGTTCCTGAATCCTCTCCCATTAAAACAGTCCAGGATCTCGAGGGAAAACACATCGCAACTGAGGGGATCGAAATCACCAAACGCTACCTCGCCGAAAAAGGGGTCAACGCCAGTGTCGAATTCTCCTGGGGCGCCACCGAAGTCAAAGTTCCCGACCTCGTCGATGCCATCGTCGATGTCACCGAAACCGGCTCCTCACTCCGCGCGAACAAGCTCCGTATCGTCGACGAACTCCTCTCCTCTTTCCCTCACTTCTATTCCAGCAAAGCCGCCTTTGCCGACGAATGGAAGCGCGGCAAAATGGAACGCATGGTCATGATGCTCAAAGGCGCACTTGAAGCCCGCGACAAAGTCGGCCTCAAACTCAACCTCCCTGAATCAGCACTCGATGCTGTTTTGGAACGCCTCCCCTCGCTTCGCCGCCCCACCGTCGCAAAGTTGACGGAAGAAGGCTGGCTTGCATTAGAGACCGTGATCTGCGAGAAAGTCGCCCGCAACCTCATCCCTGACCTCAAGGATTTGGGCGCCGAGGGCATCATCGAATACCCTCTCAACAAAATCGTCTCGTAACAAACTTAAGAATTTAACGGAATTGCGGTCTTAAAAATCCGCAGAACACTAAGCCAAACAACTACTACTATGGGTAACCTCAAAAAGCGTCGTAAGACCAAGATCAGCAAGCATAAGCGTCGTAAGCGTATGAAGGCTAATCGCCACAAGAAGCGTCTCCGCTACAAGTCCTAGTTGGCTGTCTAGCGATCCTCGTGATCTTCGGTTAGCAGACCGTACCCTTCTGCCCTTTTCACCGTCGAGTTGCCCTCGACGGTTTTTGTTTTGGGCATGAACTCCACTCATTTTCACTTTTTACTGAAATTACTAGAAATTATCCGAGACTGTGTCAGTATCCATTCGCCATGAGCAACGATTCAGAAAGTATCCTACGCGTCTACATGAACGAGATCGCTAAAACCGATCTTCTCACCATTGAAGAAGAGATTGAACTCGCTGAACGAATCATGGCCGGTGATTCCGAAGCTCGGGACCACATGATCCGCGCAAATCTCCGCCTCGTCGTTAAAATCGCCAAAGATTATTCCAACTACGGCCTCCCTCTCGCCGACCTCATCTCAGAGGGCAACATCGGCCTCATGAAGGCAGTCGAGAAATACGATCCCGAAAAAGGAGGAAAGCTTTCTACATATGCCGCTTGGTGGATCAAGCAGTCGATCAAACGCGCCCTCTCTAATCAGAGTAAGACCGTTCGACTTCCAGTTCACATGGTTGATAAAATCGCCCGACTTCGTAAAATCACCCTCTCGGTGACTGAGGAATTAGGTCGCGAACCAAGCGATGACGAACTCACCGAGATCCTCGGCATCCCGCGCAAAAAATTGGCCATGCTCAAGCAAGCAGCCCAGCGCCCAACCTCTCTTGATGCTCCGATCGGCGAAGACGGCTCCACCACCTACTCCGAGACCCTCGGTGACAGCAAAGCAGTCGACCCATTCGATGCACTTACCGCAAAGGAAATGCATGGCGAACTCGGAGGCCTTCTCAAGCTCCTCGACAAGAGGGAAACCAAAATCATCGGCGCTCGTTTCGGCCTGAATGGCAAAAAGCCACTCACTCTCGAAGAAATCAGCCATGACTTTGGAGTCACTCGCGAAAGAATCCGACAGCTGCAAAACATCGCTCTCGAAAAAATGAGACGCGCTCTTGGCAAAAAAGAGAATCCTGTCCCCACTCTCTCGAACGAAGCTTAGGCTTTACTAAAATCTATCTCAACGAGCCCTCTCACTAGAGTGGCTCGTTTTTTTGTGATCTAAGGAGAACCTTCTACCTTCATCAACAAGTCTTCTATCGCTTGAATACGTTCCTGACCATATGCCCCAAAGCCCTCAGGATCCCTTTCCATCTCGTCAAGAAAACGTTCAACCTGCCAACGTGCGTCATCAGGAACTGAACCCAAAACAGACTCCATAAAAAGAAGGTAAATACCGAAACCCTTCCCATGATGGCAAAGGCCAACGGCTCATGCCAATTCAAAACCTTCAGAATCTTCACCCCGTCACCATCGAATGATTCGGGCCAACCAGACCATTTCAAATATTGGCCAACCTTCCAGGCGACCCTCATCTCGTGTCAGAAACCTTCTTCAGCATAATCACCAGTCCCGTTTATGATCCTGAACATTTTCCCCACATCTGAGCAAAAAAAGAGCCCGATTCAGTCGTTAGACTGAACCGGGCTTATAACTGGCGACGACCTACTCTCACAGGACCTATCGTCCCACTACCATCGGCGCACAAGAGTTTCACTTCCGGGT
>CALGJQ010000005.1 GCA_937928545.1 uncultured Verrucomicrobiales bacterium | reverse complement strand
CTCATCATCCCCGACATGCCCGGCAAGCGAAAGCCCACCCGTGACCTACAAGTGTCCGCCAATCTCCTCTTCGAGGTCTTCACCAAATATGACCCCGACAATCTCCTCCTTGAGCAAGCGCGCCGCGAGATCCTCGAACATCAATTGGAAATCGAACGCCTCCAAAAGACCCTCACCTCCATCCACCAGCGCCCCTTTCACCTCGTCGAAACAAAACGCCTCACCCCCATGGCCTTCCCCCTCTGGGCCGACCGCCTCAGCGCCTTCCTCCCCGCCGGAGATGCCAGCACGAGGTTGGAAAAGATGTTAGCGGAACTCCAAAAAAGCTCAGCCTAAGTCCCACCTTTCCTCACCACAAACCAAGTTAGCCTTTGGTCATCTTTGCGGGGGGGCACAAAAAACGACGCTCTTTCGAGCGTCGTTTTTGAAAATTTGAAACAAGTCAATTACTTCATCAAAGCCCCAAGTAAGGAATTCATTCCCGCAATCACCGAAGAGGGATCTTTCACCAAACCTGCCGCCATCAGGGCATTATCGGTGAGCTGATTTGCGACCTTCACAGCCACTTCCTCATCTGCTTTGCGAAGGTCATTGAGCTTCGCGACGATCTCATGATTTGGGTTAAATTCCAGACGAGCCTTTGGATCAGGTCCAGCTTGCCCCATTGCCTCCATCATGGCGCGCATTTGACCATTCGGGGCGTCTTGCGGAGTGAGCGCGACCACGGGGTGCGAAACGAGACGCTTGCCCATATCGACACTCTTAACTTTCTCCCCGAGAGTTTTGCCGAGCCACTCAACGAGCTCCTTGCTCTCTTCTTCGCTCAGCTTCGCCTCATCTTCAGGAAGTTCATCGAGCTCAATCTCCGAACGATTCGCGCTCACCAATTTCTTCCCCTTATATTCACGAAGAGTCTCCATGATGTAGTCATCGATGTTGTCGGTGAGGAAAATCACTTCAATCCCACGCTTCTGGAAGGCCTCGACGTAAGGACCAGCCTCCATTGACTTCCGATCAAGTCCAACCAAGTAGTAAATAGAATCCTGATCTTCCTTCGCGCGGGTCAAATACTCGTCAAAGGAAGTCACTTTACCCTCTTCCGAGAGGCTCGACTCAAAGCGCAAAAGCCCCGCAAGAGCTTCGTGGTTCTCGTGACCGGTTGCGATTCCCTCTTTCAAGAATCGACTAAAGCGCTCGTAGAACTGCTCATGCTTTTCAGGATTCGCCTTCGCGTCCTTCGCGAGATGCTTGATGAAACGCTTTGTCAAAAGGCTGTTGAGTTTCTTGATCAAAGCACTGTCCTGCATCGACTCGCGGGAAATATTGAGCGGAAGGTCCTCGCTATCGACGACTCCTTTCACAAAACGCATCCACTCTGGGAGAAGTCCCTGCGGCTCGGCATCAATGAGAACCTTACGGCAATAGAGGGAAACCCCAGCCTTCATCTGACCGAAGCCTAAGCGCTCATGATTCTCATCCGGCGTGAAGAGGAGAGCATTGATATTAATCGGCGCATCCGCACTGAAGTGCAAAGTGTGACGAGGCTCATCAATCGCATGCGCGGTGTATTGGTAAAACTCCTTATAGTCCTCCTCGCTGATGTCCCCCTTCGACTTTAACCAAATCGCCTCAACGGTATTGACGCGCTCTCCGGCAAGCGACAGTGGAAAAGAAACAAAGCGTGAATGCTTATCAATGATGCGCTTCAGGGTTTCTTGCTTCGCGAAATCCTTCTCGTCTTCCTTCAAGTAGATGACAATGCGCGCACCCCGCTGCTCTTCCTCAACTTCCGTGATCGTAAATCCGGTCTGACCATCGCTCTCCCACTTCAAACTCTCCGCTGACTCATCCCAAGAATGAGTGTAAACTTCGACTTTCTCAGCCGCCATGAAGGCAGAATAAAAACCCACTCCGAACTGTCCGATGACCGAGGCATTGGCGTCGCCTTTCTCCTTCATCGCTTCGAGGAATTCCTTCGATCCAGAGCGCGCAATCGTGCCCAGGTTATCCGTGAGCTCTTCCCGAGTCATCCCGATGCCATGATCGGTGATGGTGATGGTGCCCGCTTCTTCATCGGTCGTGATGTTGATCTCCAGCGGAAGGTCACCTTGATAGACACTCTTTTCGGTCAACTGCTTGAGACGCAGTTTTTCAAGGGAATCAGAAGCATTAGAAATCAGCTCGCGCACAAAAATCTCCTTATCAGTGTAAAGAGAATGAATGACGATATCGAGAAGCTGACGAACTTCGGCTTGGAAAGATTGGGTCTGTGGTTCGCTCATATTGTGTATTGAAAATTGTTAGGTGCGCGAAAAATACTCATGACTTCAGTGCTGTCAATCCCTCGACTGACAAAGAAAAAGGCAACCCTCGAAAGAGAGTCGCCTTTTGAAAAAAATCGATTCGGGAAAAAAGCTCTTAGCTCTCTCCTTTTGCGCGTGGTTCACCGGATTCCCGAGTGGAACCAGGGCTCGTCACAAATGGCCCTCCTTCGAGCGGAGCAACCCCACTGAAAGCGACATCCGGCATCTCACTTTCCTTGCCAGCGAGCGGGAAATCCTTTCGAAGCGGGAAATAAGGAAATCCTTCCCACATCAAAATGCGCTCCATCTGCGGATGACCGGCGAACTTAATCCCCATCATGTCGTAAACCTCACGCTCGTGCCAGTTGGCGGTCTTCCAAAGATTCACCGCAGTGGGAACTTCAACATTCTCCGCAACCTTCGCCTTCACGCGGAGGTGCTTTGAGTCATCCAAAGTGGCTAGTTCGTAAACCATCTCGAAGCGAGGCTCCTCGCCCATGTGGTCGAGACTTGAAATATCAAGAAGCATCTCGTAACCGAGTTCCTTGCAACGATTCAAAGTGGCATAAAGAGAAGTGAGGCCCACATTGATCGTGGTCTCGCCGCGAAACTCCGTCGCGTTGCTCTGGCCTAAGGCTTCCAAGTCAGTTGAAATACTCATGGTCTTATAAAAAGGTCGATTTTAGGCGTTCACAGGAACTTCTTTTTGCGCCTTGAAGGATTCTTCTCCTTCGATCTTGCGCTGCAGTTTCATCAAGCCCTCGATGAGAGCTTCAGGACGTGGAGGGCAACCAGAAATGTAGACATCCACGGGGATCAATTGATCGATTCCCTGAAGCACCGCGTAGCTACGATACATCCCACCAGAAGAGGCACAGGCTCCCATCGCAATGCACCATTTTGGCTCAGGCATCTGGTCCCAAACCCGCTTCACCGCGAGCGCCATCTTATAAGTCACGGTGCCCGCGACGATCATCACATCAGCTTGGCGAGGAGAGAAGCGCATGACCTCCGCCCCGAAACGGGAGATGTCAAAACGTGACGACGCCGTCGCCATCAGCTCGATCGCACAGCAAGCCAAGCCCATCGGCATGGGCCAAAGCGAGTTCTTGCGCATCCAGTTAATGGCGGCATCAAGACGCGTAAAAATGATGTTCCCCTCGATCTTAGAATCGTAGGCGGCATGGGAGACCGTAAGATTTTCTTCCGACATAGCGACGGGCGAAGAATACCCCTGCAGGGACTAGGCTCAACCACTTTGTGAAATATTTCACAAAGTCCCCTTTTCCCGAAAAAACCAGCTTAAGCGTGCTCAAGGATAATCGAATCGACCGGATGTCCTTCTTGCAGGAGGTCGGAAACAACAATCAAGGACGTCCCCGGCGCGACATCGCGTGCATGACGAAGCGATTTCACCGCAGCCGCGATGGTTTCACGAGGGGTCTCCTCAAAGGGAATTTCAAAAGAACGAACCCCGCGAGAAAGGGTCAAGGTGGTGCGAATAGAGGCATCTGGGGTAAAAGCAAAAATCGGCGTCTTCGGTCGGAGCAGTGCCGTTTGGTGAGCCGTCGCTCCTGAACGGGTGAAAACAACAATCAGCGAATTTGGAATGGAATCCGCCAAGCCCACCGCCGCCTTGATCATCTTCTGCTTCTCGCTTGAGAGAGTCGCTCCTTCTCCGTATCCTAATCCGCCCGAGCGCTCAATGCGCCGCGCCACGCGATCCATGAGTTCGACACACCTCACCGGATGTTTCCCAACCGTGGTTTCTCCAGAGAGCATGATGGCATCGGCTTCCTCGAAGACAGCATTGGAAACATCCGTGACCTCCGCGCGGGTGGGTGTGGGATTGTGGATCATCGATTCCAACATATGAGTGGCCACGATGACTCGCCGCCCCAACTCGTGACAACGCTTCACAATCCGACGCTGAATAATTGGCAGCTCTTCCACATGAACCTCGATTCCCAAATCTCCCCGCGCCACCATGATGACGTCAGACTCCGAAATAATGTCATCGAGGTGACGCATCGCTTCTTGGTCTTCAAGCTTGGAAACGATCTGCGCATGACAACCATTCTCCTGCAAGGTTGCGCGTAACTCTCGGACGTGACCCGCATCTCGCACAAAGGAACCCGCCACAAAATCAGTATTGCAAGCCGCCGCCACTTTAATGTCGGCGTGATCTTTCTCAGTCAGAGCCGGAAGACTCAGCCGAACTCCCGGAAGGTTGATGTGACGTCGCGATCCCATTGATCCCGCCGTGATCACTTCGCAAATCATCCGGTCATCTTCGATCTTCTCGATCTTCATGAGAAGCTCACCGTTATCAACCGTGAGGTCATCTCCCTCATGAACATCATTCATCAGGCCGTCGTAGTTCACCGTGGTTGATTTCTCGATCCGGGCCTCTGTCCCTTCCTTGCGGAATTCGACGTGATCCCCCTTATTCAAAATGATCTTTTCTTCCACATCACCCGTCCGAATCGAAGGCCCTTGCAGGTCGAAAAGAATGCCCACCGTCCGGCCTACTTCCTTCGAGGCTTCGCGAATTCGTTCCACAATCTCATAGCACCACTCGTGCTTCGCATGGCTCATATTCAGCCGGAAAACATCCGCCCCAGCGGCAATCATTTTCCGAAGCATTTCCGGAGACTCGGTCGCGGGGCCGAGAGTACAAATAATCCGCGTCTTTCTGATCGTGACCACGTTTGAAGCATGACGAGCATGCCCCATTCAGACAAGGGAAGTTCTTGTCGATTTAAGATGAAGCCTCAGTGCCCGAGGAAAAAAGGGCCTCGACGCTCGGGAGATCCGCCGCCGATTCCGCTTTCTGAGCCTGCAAAACCTTCCCATCTTTAAAGACAAAAGCTCCGGGCATTTGTAAGCCATCACCTTTCAACATTCCGACTCCACAACCCTTGAAAAAGGCCACCGCGCCCCGATACCAAACCTTCGGCCCGAAGAGCTCTAAAAAGCCCCCTTTCCCCAAACCAAAGGCCCGATACAAATCGCAACGAGGATCCGCAATCCGACTCACCCCATCACTATCGACAAATTCCGCCTCCTCCCCTTCTTGCAACATGTGAACCAGAACGAGCCGAGCTCCTTCCTCCTCAGCCCGCTCATGCATCTCGCGGAGATTTCGCAAAAGTTGCCGCGTAAAGGTGCAGCCAAAATGACGGAGAAAGACAATTGCTAGGGTGTCTTTTTCCGATGCCTCCTGCAAGGTCTCACCCGAGGTTAAGCGAAATTGCTGCACCGCTTTTTCAAGAGGCATGGGCTCCCCCACCGCAGGCCGACCCACACTCAGACAAGCTGCCGCCCAAAGAATCATCGCAAACGGAATCCACCAAATCAGATCATTAAAGACGATCATCCAACCCGCCTGCCATGGCAGCTCTCCTTGCGAAGCCGCCCACATAAATCCAATCGGCCCAAAAACCTTCCCCAGAAAACCAACCAGAACAATCGGCCAGTGCCTCATCGGAGCAGAAGCCGCCGCAAGATAACCAATCCCATAAACTCCCACGATCATCCCCACGCACTGCCAAAGGAAAGGATAGCGCGGAGCCTCCATCCCCGAAATGCTAAACCAAGCCCCAGGCCAGCCGATCACCCAAATCCCGAAAAGCAGGTTATAGATCCCCGCAAACTTCAGAACAGAGGACATCCATTCTGGCGCTTTACAGCTTTGCGCGGTGCATTCGACAGTCATGCGCCATCATAGTCGCCTTTTTTCAGCCCGCAACAAACTTTAGAAAAGTTAAATAACACCTTTTCAAGGCTTGCCGCCGGGACCTCCCTCCCCTTCACTTTCCCCATGAGTCAAGGCGTTACCATCGCAGGCACCGGAAGTTACCTTCCTGAAAAAATCCTCACCAACGATGACCTCTCCGAATTTGTAGAAACCTCCGACGAGTGGATCGTCTCTCGCACCGGGATCAAAGAGCGCCGCATCGCCGCCGAAGGAGAAAACACCTCCCACCTTGGTTCCAAAGCGGCCCTCAAAGCGCTCGAACAATCCGGGATCGCCGCTGAAGACATCGAACTCATCATCGTCGCCACCATCACGCCCGATACCCTCACGCCCGCCACCGCCTGCTACGTCCAAGAACAAATCGGCGCCACCAAAGCCGTCGCCTTTGACATCTCGGCCGCTTGCTCCGGCTTCCTCTACGCCATGAAAATCGCCAAGCGCATGATCGAGAGCGGAGCCTTTGCTAATGCCCTTATCATCGGAGCAGAAAAACTCTCCGCCTTCGTCGATTGGACAGATCGCACCACTTGCGTCCTTTTCGGCGATGGCGCGGGCGCCGCAGTTCTCCGTGCCTCCCAAGAAGGCGAAGGCCAAATCATCGCCACCGACATCGGCACCGACGGAAAACAAACCGGCATCCTCAATATCCCCGGTGGCGGATCCGCTTGTCCCACCACCCCAAAAAATGTCGGTGAAAGCCTCGCCACTTTCGCGATGTCGGGACGCGAGGTTTTTAAACACGCCGTCACCCGCATGAAGAACTCGGCCAACTCCGTCATCGAACGCGCCCAACTTCGCCCCGAGGACATCTCCCTCGTCATCCCTCACCAAGCCAATCTCCGCATCATCGATGCCATCGCTGACCGCCTCGCCGTCCCCAACGACCGCGTCTTCGTCAATCTTCACAAATACGGCAACACCTCCGCTGCGGCCATCGCCATCGCGCTCGATGAAGCCCACCGCGAAGGAAAAATCAAACGTGGCGACAAAATCGTCATGGTCGCCTTCGGCGCAGGCCTCACCTGGGCCGCCGCCGCCATCGAGTGGTAATCCGTCCCCACGGAGCGGCGCGCGTCCCGTCGCCAACCATCACCTAAAATAAACTTTCCAACTCCTTTTCGTTTTGACCTCCGACTACCGCACCACCCCAACCGAAACCTCCGGCATGCCCGGCGGCATTCCCTACATCATCGCCAACGAAGCCGCCGAGCGCTTCTCCTTCTATGGCATGAAGGCCATTCTCTCGATCTTCATGGTTCAGTATCTCTGGCTCATGGGAGATGCCCCAACCGAACAAATGTCTGAGGTCGTTGCGAGTGAGAATTACCACAAATTCAACAAGTGGGTTTACGCCACGCCATTCTTCGGTGCTCTTTTAGCCGACTTTTTCTTTGGGAAATACCGCGTCATTATCTGGCTCAGTATTGTCTACTGCGTAGGACACGCCTGCCTTGCTCTAATGGGCGTGACAGGCTCCGCTGGCTGGTGGCTTTTCGCAGGCCTCGCCCTCATCTGTATCGGATCGGGCGGCATCAAGCCCTGCGTCTCAGCCCACGTGGGTGACCAATTCGGCAAGTCCAACCAACATCTCCTAACCAAGGTCTTCAACTGGTTTTACTTCTCAATCAACCTTGGAGCATTCCTCTCCATGCTCGCTACTCCGTGGCTTCTTGAGTGGCACGGCCCGCACATCGCCTTCGGCATTCCCGGTATCCTCATGGCTATCGCAACTCTCTTCTTCTGGCTTGGTCGAACGAAATTCATCCACGTCCAACCGGACCCTGTAAAATTCAAACGGGAACTCTGCTCGAAAGAAGGAATAGGAGTCATCCTCCGACTTCTTCCACTCTACTTCTTCGTCGCCTTCTTCTGGGCTCTCTTCGATCAAACCGGCTCCTCTTGGATCTTCCAGTCTCAAGACATGGACCGACACCTCGTCATTGATTGGCTCCCCTCCCAAATCCAATCGATTAATTCGGTTCTCATTCTTACTCTCGTCCCTCTCTTCACTTTTGTCATCTACCCAGCTTTAGGGAAGGTGATCCAATTGACTCCTCTTCGCAAAATTGGAGCCGGACTTTTTATCACAGTCCTTTCCTTCGCCACCATCGCCCTTATTCAAGTTTCGATCTCAGAAGGAAACACTCCAAACATTGGTTGGCAGTTTTTAGCCTACCTCATCATTACCGCAGCTGAAGTCATGGTCTCGATCGTTTGCCTCGAGTATTCCTACACCCAAGCACCTAGAAACATGAAGTCGCTCATCATGGCGATCTTTCTTCTCTCGGTCTCCTTCGGCAATCAAATCACCGAGCTCGTAAATTCTTTCATTCAAGTCGAAGACCCAGTCGTAACCTTTGCCGAAGAATTAGATGACGGAAAACATTCACACCCCGGATTCGATGGCGAAGTCGGTAACGAGGACGACATCGTCATCACCCGCAAAGAAGGCAAAACGACGGAACGCCAACTTCCCGACCAAGAAAAAATAGATCACGCCGCTAAGCTCATCACCAATTGGGCAGAAGAAAATGATCTCACCCTTCCTACCACCGAAGAAGCCAATTCGTTACTCTCAGGACTGACTGACCGCTGGGGATCAACTCTGACCTACACCCGCCTCGCGTCTCGTATCGCTCGTCTTTCTAGCAATGGCCCAGACAAAGAACCCGGCACAAAATGGGATCTCGGCTACATCATGGAAGCTCCCGACAAACTCATTCCTTCTGACGAAAAGCCGAAGAAAAAGACTTGGCTGGAAAAACGAAAAGAGTTTCTAGGAGTCAGTGAAAAAGTCGAAGACTCAGACTCTCCCATCAGCAAGACCGCCTACACCGGTGGCCAACCCAAGCTGGAGGGCCCAGCTTACTACTGGTTCTTCACCGGATTAATGCTCATCGCAGCAATCCTCTTCGTGCCTTACGCGATCTTTAGTAAGGAGAAATCCTATCTCCAGTCGTAGATGATCACCGACTCCCACTGTCACCTCGGGTCGCACAAGTTCTCTCCCGAGGAAATCCCTGACATCATCGCTCGTGCTCGGGAAAATGGCGTCACTCGCATGATCACTCTCGCCACTGGAGAAGACGATATTTCGACCAACCTTCAGATCGCTCACGATCACCCCGAAGTCTCAGCCTGCATCGGAATCCACCCTTGCGATGTGCATGAAACTCGCGACGACTTCGAGCCCCTCCTTACTCCTCACCTCTCCGATCCCAAGGTCGCCGCGATTGGCGAAACAGGTCTCGATTACTTTCACCCCGCCCCTGACGGCTGGACGAACGAAGACTACCACGCTCGCCAACGCGACTTCCTCCGCCGCCACTTCGAACTCGCAAAAGAAGCCGACCTCAACATCGTCATCCACACCCGCGACAAATCGGGAACGGGAAGCTTTGACGACGCTCTCAAAATCTACGCCGACTACTCCGACTCCGTCCGTGCCGTCTTCCACTGCTTCCCCGGCCCACCCCAGCTCGCAGCCCGCGTCTTCGCCGCCGGAGGACTCATCTCCTTCACCGGGATTGCCACTTTTAAAAACGCCCATGCCGTCGTCGACACCGTCAAAGCGGCTCCAGCGGAATCTTTCATGCTCGAAACCGACGCCCCCTACCTCTCACCCACTCCCCACCGTGGCAAACGCTGTGAACCAGCCTTCACTCGCCACACCGCCGAAGCCATTGCCACACAGCGGGAGATCTCTCTGAATCAACTCGCCGATCAGACGAACAAGGTAGCGGAAAGCTTCTTCCGCTTTCCCTCAATCGAACAATAGATCAGCTCGCTTAACAGTTGCACGCAACTAATAGCTCTGTAATCTCAATCGCATCAATCTTCTCGAATGACCACCTTCCGAACGCTCACTCTTCTTGGCCTGACTTCCGTTTTCACCAGCACTGTGTTTGCTCAAACCCGAGCCGAACTCACCCAGGCCCGCCTTGCTGAAAACCCCAAACTTGAATGGTGGGAAGCCATGGACACAGGCCCCTTTATCAGTGACACCTTTCTCAAATTCAGTCCTAGAGGCGAAGTCGCCGTCCTAAAAGGCATCGCCATTAAACTCGGCACCAAGGAAGATCAATCAGTCGTCTTTGACACCGAGACCCTTCGCATGGTCGCAGGATTTAAGGGAGTCGTCTCACTTGCAGGAACCCCATGGAATGGCACTCACGCCGAGAACTCATTCCTCCCAGCAGATAAAAAAGCCTACTACCTTTACACGAAAAATGGTCCCGGCGTTGCGGTCAATGGACAGTGGGATGATCCTCGAGCTACGAAAAACGGACCTCTCCCCAGAACCCAAGCAAAATTCCTCGGCCTCTATCGTCATCAATCCAGCACCGTCCTCAGCTACACGGTTGGCGGAGCAAAAGTCCTCGAGACTTCCTCGCTCAATGGCGAAGCACTCGTCCGCTCCTTCGAGGTCGAGGAAATGAAAGAGAACATTGAACTTCTCGTTTCCGATCCCCTGAGCGACGGCCGCGAAATCACCGTCTCGCTCGATGCTCCAGATGGAATCTCACTAAAGACTCTCGATTCAGGGCGCATCGTCATCGAACTCAAAAAAGGAAGCTCTGGCGCCTTTCAACTCTCTTACGGACCAAAGGGGACCAAAACCACAGCCCCACCAAAAAAAGACCTCACCGCGCTCACCAAAGGCGGTCCCTCGCTCTTCCCAGAAACCATCACCGTCAAAGGCCGTCCCGGAAAAGCAACATCAGGCTACGCAGTCGATGACATCCCGCTCCCTAAGGAAAACCCCTGGGAATCAAACATCCGCTTCGGAGCTTTCGACTACTTCTCCGATGGTAAACGAGCCGCTTGCTCCACTTGGAACGGCGACGTCTGGGTTGTCGAAGGAATCGGAGGCGACCTCTCCAAAATCACTTGGCGCCGCTTCGCCAGCGGACTCTACCAAACCCTCGGACTCAAAATCGTGGACGACATCATCCACACTCAGGGTCGCGATCAAATCACCCGCCTCCACGATCTTAATAACGATGGCGAAGCCGACTTCTACGAGTGCTTCAACAACGACATCCTAATCACCAAAGGCTTCCATGAATTCTCCTTCGACCTTCAAACTGACGCCAAAGGAAACTTCTTCTTCAGCAAAGGTGCCCCAGTCCTAGCGGGTGGCCGTGGTTTCTCAGAAGCCACCAAGCACGCTGGCACCATCCTGAAAATTAGTCCCGACGGAAAAACCAGCACCATTATGGCCAGCGGCCTCCGCGCGCCTGGAGGACTTGGCCTCGGGCCAAACGGCGAGATGACCACTGGCGAAAACGAGGGCAGTTACGTCCCTCGTTGTAAAATCACCTGGAGCAAGCCCGATGGCAGCAGCTTCCACGGCGTCATCCCCAGCGAATGGGCCGAGAAGAAATTCGTCCGCACCCTTCCTGACACCCCGACCGACTACGAGCGTCCACTTTGCTGGCTTCCCTACTACGTCGACAATTCCAGCGGCAGCCAGTCATGGGTTCCCGCCAACAGTTCATGGAAAAATCACGCCGGTGGCATGCTCCACTTCTCATATGGTAAGAGCTCCATCTACCGCACTCTCATTGACGAAGTTGACGGCCAAGTCCAAGGCGGCGTCTACCGCCTCCCCATTGAACTCACCACCGCCGGCATGCGCGGACGCTTCCACCCCGACTCAGGTCACTTCTACATCATCGGATTCCGAGGATGGCAAACCAATGGCGGAACCGGTTTCCAACGCATTCGTTTTGTGAATGACGAAAAGCCCGTCCCCCTCAAACTCGAAGCCTTCTCAAACGGTATTCGGGTCGAATTCAGCGACTCGCTCGATCCCGAAATCGCCAACGACCCCCGCCGCTTCTCCGTCAGCAAATGGGACTACATTTGGGGACCTCAATACGGCTCCGGCCGCTTCTCCATCGACGAATCAGATTCCGCCGCCCGCGACGTGGCACTCAGCGAACCCTCAAAAGGCTCAGTCAACCAAGTCGATTCCGTCACCGTCCGCGCCGCCAAGCTCCTCCCAGATGGTAAATCCGTCTTCCTTTACATCCCCAAAATGACCCCTGCCATGCAGATGGAAATTCGTATGGATCTCGCCAACAACGCCAAGAAAGATTTCAAAGAAACCATCTGGAACACCATCCACAACCTCCGCCCACCCTTCGAGCAACACGGCCTCGATCTCGCTAACCTTCCAGCTATCAAAAAGGAAGCTCTCGGCGAACCCGGCCTCATTCTCAGCACTTCACGAGACAGCGCCGATGATGCCGTCGTCGTCGACCGCCTTGCCCTCTCGCTCGACCAACCCGGCGCCATCACCGCCTTCATCCCGAGTGATCAAGCCGTCTTCGAAGGAGACATCATCATCGAGGCTCGCGACAAACGCGCCTTCCGCCTCGAAGGAAAAGGATGGGCCAGTCTCAAAATCAATGGCACGAAAATCATCGAGGGCGATCTCCCCCTCGAAAGCTCCGCCCTCGATCTCGAAGCTGGCCCTCAAGCCATCTTCTGCCACTTCAAAAAGGCACCAAAAGGCAACAGCCGAATTCGCCTCCTCTGGAGCGGCGCCGACTTCGTCTGGGAACCCGTCAAGCCCTCGGCCTACCGCTACTCCTCAAACTCCATGCTCGCCGCAAAGGACAAAGCCCGCAAAGGTCGCCAACTCTTCGCCGCAACCAATTGCGTAAAATGCCACGCCGCCGAAAAAAGCCACTTCAAAGATGGAGCCATGCCAGAGCTCTTTGAAACGCTCCCTGATTTCAAAAACATCGGAAATCGCATGCATCACGGCTGGCTTGAACAATGGATTAAAAAACCCGAAGACCACTGCCCCAGTGTCGCCCCCGATGAAGCCGGAGACATCGCCGCCTACCTCGCTAGCCTGAAAGACAAAGAACTCACCACTTTAAAAGGCGACCCCGCCGCTGGCGAAAAACTTGTCGAAAAGCTTCACCTCACACCGTGGACCGACAAGCTTGCCAAAGGTTCCAAATACACCAAAGCCGGCTTACAGCACCACCTCCTAAGCCCCACCCAACATGCCCGCCACACCACCTTCCCTGATCTAAAACTAAAGCCTCAAGAAGCTGCCGACATTGCCGCATTCATCGAATCCAAATCACCCAAAGTCTTCCAAGCAAGTCAGGGCGATGCCGTTCGAGGAAAGGAAATTGTAGCCCAGCGCTGCGCCAGCTGCCACGAGCCAGGAAAAGGAGTGAAGTATGAATTCCCCGCCAAGGGCCTCAAAGAAATGTGGAATACCGAATGGCTCGAGCATGGCTGCCTTTCCGAAGAAGAAGGCAACGCACCCGAACTCGGGCTCAGCATCGATGACAAGCAAGCCCTGCTCGCCTTCAAGAACATCGACGGAAACAATAACTACGCCGCGCTGCGCCGTTTCGTCCCTCACGAATACGCAAATCGCTCAGTTGAACGCTTCCAGTGCGCCAGCTGCCACAGCGGTGAAAATAAACTCCCCGACATCTCCCTCGCTGGCGAGAAACTCCGCAGCGATTGGCTCCACTCTCTCTTCAAAGGAGAAGGCCTCAAGGTCCGACCATGGATGAACGCCCGCATGCCCGCCTTCGCCAGCCACTCTGACAAGCTTGCCAAGGGCCTAGCCTACCGCGCCGGTATGGAGACCGTGGATCCTGACTTTGAATCTGATGAAGCACTCGTCGCAAAGGGTAAGGAAATAGTCAGTCCTAGCGGCTATGCCTGTATCGCCTGCCACGCCCTCGGCGAAGCTCCCGCCCTCGGAGCCTTCGAAGGCCAGGGACCAAACCTGCAACTTTCAGGAGAGCGCCTCCGCCCCGGCTTCTACCATTCCTGGATGCATTGGCCTCAGCGCTTTGACCCGCTCACCATCATGCCGAAGTACACCATCGACAAAGAACGGGCACTCAACCCAACCTTCTACGAAGGCAACGCCGATCAACAATTCGAAGCAATCTGGCACTACCTCCAGACTCTCGAAGGAGCGGAAAAAGCCCCCGTCCCGACAAAGGAAGAATAAGTCTTCCGCCACCTGAACACGCAAAACTCAATGACGTGGATCGGGCTTTCCATTGCAGCAGTCATCCTCCTTCTTCCATATCCCTGCACTCATCCAGGGCGGTGACGTCATTTCTTTACGACAAAGATTACCCAATGCCTCTATCAAGCAGGTTTTACGGAATCTTGAAGCCAGTGGACGCAAAGAAATCGCTGATTTCGATGGCATTCCTAACCCTCGTTGTTTTCCAAAATTGGAGGTAGCCTCCCCAGACAAAACCCAATTCAATGCCCTCACTAGGCCTCCCGCCGGATTCAGAATCTTTCTGTTTCAATCAGACCTCGAAGACATCAAAAAGAATTGGAACCACAACTTCTTAGCATTCACTGCAGTCTCACTGGAAAAACGCGAAGTCCTCTACTTCGTCAACAACTGGTGATCTTCACAAAAAAAGAGCAGTAAACTTCCATTCGGGAAGATCACTGCTCTGTCATAAAAATCTCTTTCTAGCCTACTGCTTCAGGAAGATCCGGCTTTCTCGATAAGTAATTACCGCTTCAAGCTCACGCATGTAATCGGCTCCGAAAAGACCGACCCACTCCTGCTCCTTATTTTCGCTATCGCGCTTCAAATCGGTCGCAAGAAGAGTGCGATTTGTCAGCGTAGCATCACCAAGCGTAATCTTCGCGATATCAGTAGCGGCCGCAGGAGCCGATCCACCAATGCCATAGACTTTCTTATCCATCGGCCCAATTTCACAGCCATACTTTTTAGCCAAGTGAAGGTGCAGAAGACTATTATCTGCTCCGGTGTCGATCATCCAAACGACCTCATTGTCATTCAAAGTTCCGTCCACAAAAATATGGTTCCCTTTGCGCATATACTCAAACGACTGATAAGCCCGAAGGTCGAGTAACTCTTCGATCGTCAGCGAGCGACAATGCTGCATGAACATCGCTTTTTGTTCACTCCAACCAAAAGCATACTCCTTATCCCTGTCACTCATCGTAAAGAACGCCACCAACTGAGTCTTGCCATTTTGCAGCTCAATCTTCGCGCTATTCTCAGTCTTCCCAACCATCTTTCCTCGAAGAGATTTCCCGTTTTTCAACTTGAAAATTCGGAAGCTGAAATCGTCATCTCCTTCTTCCTTTTTAATTTCCACCTTGTCCGAGTTATCGGGACGGAAGAAAATTAGCCGTTCTTTGTAGGAAATCACCGTCTCGAGCTTCGTGAGATACTCCGCGCCAAGCAAAATGTCGTTATTAGTCTCAAAGCCCTTGGGCATGTTGAAATTCCGGTCTGCAGCCATGATTTCCTCATCGAGGAAAACACTACTTCCAATCTCCAACTTAGGAACCTTGGCGATCCCGGCAGGTTGAAAACCAGCCACGCCCCAAATCTTGTGTTCAAGCGGCCCGATTTCACATCCGGCGTCTTTCACAGAAGGAGCATGCATCAAGGTGCTGCCCGCTCCGGTATCAACCTTCATCTTAACGGGCTTCCCGTTTAAGATGCCTCCCAACATGATGGCATTGCCCTCAAGCTCAAATTTCATCGGTTCATAACCTCGGAGCTCCAGAAGCTGGCGGATCGTCAAACCACGGCAAGAGCGCAGGAAGATTGCCTTTTCCTTCGACCAAGCTTTCGCGTAAGCCAAGTCTTCTTCGCTCAGCTTATCAAAAGGAACATTGGCCCGTTTCCCGTTCTTAAGAAGAAGTTGCACCAACTTCCCTTCGTCATCGCGATTCAAGAGAACCGCTTCAAGCTTCACCCCGTTGCTTCCAACAAAGGTCCGGTATTCCTCCTCAACTCCAGCCTGCTGGGCACTGGAAAACTGCGCCCAAAGAGAGACGAGAAGGACAAGTGGTGTGGTAGAAAATTTCATGAAATTGGTCTATTTAAAATCAGTGCTTTTAACGAACTCGATCCAGCCCTTCTCGAACTCTTCAACCGATTCAAATCCAAAAATTTTCGCCATCTCGATCGGAGCAGGAACTTGGTTATTGGACTCAACGCGGCGCACCATGTCAGCAAAAGCCGTGATCCGCTCAGAGTCACTCTGCATGTAATAGGCGAAAGAGTAGATCGTCACCAATTGCTCAGGAGTCAAGTTGTCGGCAGTGTAAGCGAGCATCTTCTCCAAATTTGGCTTCACTTCTCCTTTTCGGACAAGCTTACGGAGCGTCTTGGCCCACGAGCGACCATCTTCGAAGCCACTTGAAGAAGTGAATTCATTATCCTCCTCATAATCTGAGACATCGAGCAATTGAGTCTCAGATTTACCGGCGAGTTGGATTTCCTTGAAGTAGCTATGCCCAGTTGTAATGGCAAAGTAACCATTCGGTGAAATTTCGCTCACTCCACCCATCTGCTGACTCATCAGCATCCCTGCTAAACCGTGAGTCGGGAAGGGTCCAAAGACCTTTTTATAAGAGGTATCACGCCCATCACGGATTCGGAAAACCTTAGCCGATTCAAAGGCGTTATACTCTTCCTGTTGCTCTTTCGGAAGACGAAGCGAAGTTCCGGCAACCTTCATCCACAGATTACTAATCCGATTAGAAGCTGATCTCGCACGATCTTCTTCAGTAATGTTCTTAAGTAACCAATCAGCGTAATACTTTCCGAGAGATTCATAGACCTCTTCGTCAGTCGTCACGATCACCACCTTTTTCTTATCACCCCAATCCTTACGGAAGTTCATGTGCTGGAAAGCCATTCCATGCCACAGGCGTTCAGCCATTTCAGCCAAGGCCTGAGGGCGGAACCTTCCCGTATAGGCGATTAGGAAATGCTCAGACTCCAGAACATCAAATTCAAGATGCGTCTGATCGCCAAAGAGCATCTTCTTCTCGAGTGACTTCAGGGTCTTCTTATCAAAGCGAATGTCTTCTTCAGGAATAGTCAGCTCAACTTCAGTGAGAATCTTTTTATCGACTTCCGCATACTCCACCAAGTGATGACGATCCGCGAGAGAGAGGTCCTCCGCCTTCACCGTGATGACCTTCGCATCTGCCTTAAGAAGATGAACTCCCTTGTCATCCATCTTCTGGAATTTAGCTTCAATCGTCATCCCTTTCGACGACGTCCAAGTGCGAAGTTCTGCTGCTGCAAGAGGTGTTATTTGAACCACCATCGAAAAGAGGGCAAAACGCCCTGCGTCCTTTAACCATTTCATACGGTCAAGATTTAGCGGGAGTCAGATGAACTGACCACTCTAAAATATCAGCAGTCAAAAGCATCTTTGCGGGCCATCGTAATACCTCAGACCCGATTAAGCCTCTTAACGGTAATATCCATCATTGCGGCTACAATCAGACTCGTAGCCCACCCCATGACGACCAAAGTCACGGCGATCCCTATTCTGATAACGATATCCTTCATAACGATCATATCGATTTTCATACTTCTGATGAGCGCGGCGCTCCTTTCTCTTTCCGTCGTCCTTGCCGAGCGAATAAGCCAAGGCTCCAAGCGCAACCGCTCCAACCACTGCTCCACCTGAACTGATCGACTGACTTCGATTCCCGTAAGCATCATAGCTCGTACTACAGCTCACTCCCATCGTTCCGATCAAAGCAGCTCCCATCACTCTCAGTAAAATTTTCTTCATAGTCATGAGACTCAGAAGGCAGAGAATCTATTCAATTGGGCGAAAGGCATTCCCAAGAACTCAGAGAAGAAATACCGGCGATGGGAATCGAACCCATACTTCCGAAGAAACGCGATTTTGAATCGCGCGCGTCTACCAATTCCGCCACGCCGGCTGCTTCTCTTGCAAAGCGGGCGGAGTCTTCATTTTTCACTGCCAGCTGTCAAGCCCACCTGTGACTAGAAATCACGAAAATCCCACAATCGAGATTTTCCCTTCCCGGCACTTCTTTTCAATTTCCTCCAGTCCTAGAAAAAGGGTCTTCCCAGCCTCCACCGCGATCGTACCCACTCCCGCTTCTCGACAACTCTCAATCGTCCGCGGACCAATCACCGGGACATCAAAGCGCATGTCCTGATTTGGTTTCGAGACTTTGACTAAAGTGACATCCGTCCCTTTTCCCAGTTTTCCACCTCGTTTGATGCATTCATCGGTTCCCTCGAAGGCCTCGACCGCTAAAACGGTTCCCCGCCTCACCACAATACTTTGACCAATATCAAGCGCGCTGGTCTGTTTCACAATCTTCTGCCCAAAGCGAATATCCTCCCAGTCTCGCTCGCTCGGCTCCGGACCGTAAAGATGCCCTTCTCCCGCCATTTGATCTTCTAGAAAAGTCGTAGCCGGTAGCAAGGTGATGCCATCCTTCTCCAACTCCGCCGCAATCGCCCCGAAGAGGGATTCCGCATTTCGCTCCTTCACGGAGTGTAAAACCTTGAGTGTCCGCAAATCCGGCCAGAGATCAAAAAGATTCCGAGGCGCGATCTGCCCCACCATAATCGCTTCATCAGCTTCTTGCTTCCGGAAAAACTTGATCACCCCTCCTAGTTGCCCAACGCGAAACCACTTAATTTCATCGGCCATCTCAGACAATTCCTCCTGAGTCTCCCCTTTGAAAGCGGCCACCACGATGCGCGCTCCTCTTTTCCGAGCAGCCTGAATGAAGGTTTCCGGATAAATTCCGTTTCCTGCAATCACTCCGATCGTCCCTTGCTCCTCGCTCACCCCAAGACCTTCATTTTTAACGTCCCAAAGTTCAAACTTCAAATTGCATGATCCGATCTTCCGTCTAGTATGCCCCTATGTTACCGAATACTTACATCCCACTCGTGTTGGCCGTTGTCGGCATTCTTGTCCTCCTCGTTGTAGGTGTCATCTTCATCAACTTCTTCGGACTTTGGATCCAAGCACGTGCCGCCGGTGCTCCCGTGAGTCTTACAAATCTTGTCTTGATGCGCTTCCGAAAGGTTCATCCCGGCACCATCGTGAACAGTAAGATTACTGCGAGCAAAGCAGGTTTGGACTACGCAACCGACGATCTGGAAGCTCACTACCTCGCAGGTGGTGACATTATCAATGTCGTCCTCGCGCTCGTCGCCGCTGATAAAGCAGGCATTTCTCTCTCTTTTGACCGAGCTTGCGCGATCGACCTCGCTACCAAGGACACCGGAAAGACTGTCCTCGACGCGGTCCGCACCTCGATCAACCCGAAGGTCATTGACTGCCCGAACCCCTCCGCCGGCATCACCAAGATCACCGCTGTCGCAAAAGATGGCATTGGCGTGAATGTCCGCGCCCGGGTCACGGTCCGCACCAATCTCGACCGCTTTGTCGGTGGTGCGACGGAAGAAACAATCATCGCCCGCGTCGGCGAAGGCATCGTGACCTCGGTCGGCTCAGCCGCTTCTTATAAGACGGTCCTCGAAAATCCCGACTCCATCTCCCGGCTTGTGCTCGAAAAAGGCGTCGATGAAGCCACCGCCTTCTCAATCCTCTCCATCGATATCGCGGACGTCGATGTCGCTGATAACGTAGGAGCTCGCCTCCAGACCGAACAAGCGGAAGCCGATAAGCAAGTCGCTCAGGCCAAGGCCGAAATGCGCCGCGCTGCAGCGGTTGCCTCGGAGCAAGAAATGGCCGCGCGGACTCAAGAAATGCGCGCTAAGGTGGTCGAAGCCGAAGCCACCGTACCTTTGGCAATTGCCGAAGCCTTCCGCAATGGAAACCTCGGCGTGATGGACTACGCCAAATATGAGAACGTCATCGCAGACACCAAAATGCGTGACTCCATCGGCGAAGAAACTCCCGAATCCCCACAAGGTTAAGTCGTGATCGTCCTCGCCGACCTTCCCATCGAACCCAATGTCATCATCGTTTTTGCGATGGTGATCTTTGCGGCGATCAAAGCCTTGCTTGAAAAAGCGCAAGGCGGGAAAGCTCAGCCACCAGCTCTCGAAGAAGAGGAGGAAGAACTCTACGACGCCTATGCGGAATATGAAGCGGAGCTCCAGCGCCAACGGGCCGAGCTAGAAATCAACCTTCCCGCCCCTCAAACACCCGCTGTTCCCCCGCCGCTCACGATCGAGCCGAAACCTCTCCCCGTCGTCGTTAAGCGCACTCAGCCCGCTCGCCCAAAGCTCAGTGCGGCCGAGGTGGCCGCTCTGGAAAACCTCCAACTTACGGGGCGTTCAAAACCACGAGTAACTTCATCAACGAAAGCACGAGTGAAGAAAAATCTCTCCAGCCCTACCGCTGCCCGTGAAGCCCTTCTCCTCGCCGAGATTCTAGGACCACCTAAGGCGCTCAAAGTTGACGAGACCATCTAAGAGGCCTACTCGGCATCTTTGTAGGACTTGACCACCAACTCACTGAGGAACTTATCCGGATCTGCCACCGCTGCTTCCGTGAGCAAGAACTCCGCTTGGCCCGTATTCTTTTGAATCAACTTCAGTCCGAATTGGTAGTCACGAAAATGTTGCCGAGCCACTTGAAAGACACTGCGGGCTTGCTCACTAGCCATCTTGACGAGACAAGACATCGCCTCGTCTGCCAGCTTGATTTGAACGCCATGTTTATCCTTAAACTCTCGGATAAAGGCCTCCACTTCTTGACGCGCCTTTTCCACAACCAGCTCTTGGCCTAACTCGCGGTATCCTTCGAGATGCTTTTCTCGGTTCTCGATCAACTCAGCATCAACCGTCAACTCAGAGACCGAAGTCCCCGGTAACTCATACTTAAAATCGCGGAGGATTCGCTCGCCCACCGTCATCAAGCCTCGCGCTCCGGTCTTCTCCCCCGCTGCCATCTCAGCAATCCGTTCGATTCCACTGTCTTTGAATTTAATGTCGATTCCGTAGGCCTCAAACTCTCGCTCATACTGACGGAGTAAACTTCCTTCAGAGTATTTCAGAATCGCCTCTAGATCAGCTGCCTCAAGGTGCTCACAAACCACTCGAACTGGAATACGGCCGATAAACTCTGCCTCAAAACCAAAGTCGATGTAGTCCTGCGAGGTCACTTGCTTAAAAAGCTCTCCGTCCATCGCAGGCTCTGCTTGATCCGCTGAGAAACCAATCTGCGCAGCCTGACTCCGCTTCCGCACGATCTTCTCCAGCCCTGAAAACGCACCACTGACGATGAACAAAATATGCCTCGTGTTGATCGTATCTTTCCCCTGTTTCCCGTTCTGAAGATCCATCATGGCCATCATCTGGCCCCGCATATCTTGCGCATTTCGGACCGGCACCTCGGTCTCTTCCATAAGCTTAAGGAGAGTCGTCTGCACGCCGCGCCCGCTCACATCACGTCCCATCATTCCGCCGCCACCCGAAGCGAGTTTATCGATCTCATCGATGTAAATGATTCCGTATTCCGCAAGTGAAACATCACCATCAGCCTTCGTCACGAGCTCGCGAACAAGGTCATCGACGTCTCCACCGACATAGCCAGTCTCGGAAAACTTGGTCGCGTCGGCTTTCACAAAGGGAACTCCAATGAGCTCGGCAATGTGCTTCACAAGGTAGGTCTTCCCAACCCCCGTCGGACCCACCACCATGACATTCTGCTTTTGTAATTCGAGCCGCTCACCATCCCCTTCATGCGCCTTGGCAACTTTGACATGGTTGTAGTGATCACACACTGCGATCGCGAGAGCCTTCTTCGCTTCGTCTTGCCTGATCACAAAACGATCGAGGTGCGCTTTAATATCGCGAGGAAGCAGGTCGAACTGAAAAATATCATCGTTTGAGACTGTTACCTCATCCACTTCTTCCGACTCAACTTCATCCGAGAAGGGGCTATCCGTCATTCCTGGAAAGGAGAATCCTCCCTTACCCATCTTCCCAAACATTCCTTCGAGAGTCTTTCTAATCTCATCAGGATCAGGATAACCCGGACCTTTAGGCCCCTTGGGGCCACCTTTATCGTCGTCGCTCATGACGGGACTATCATCCTCAAAGAAATCAGAGCAAGGGTGATTTTTGAGATTTCTATTCCTTCATCGAAGTGAGGTAAGCAATCAAGTCGTTGAATTCCTTAAGCGTGAGGGTCATCGCTAATCCCGCGGGCATCATCGACTGCGGCTGATGCGCGCGTTTTGCAATCTCAGCCTCTTTCAACTGCGTCACAATTCCCGCAATGTTTCGCACATCGACAACGCCATCCTCTTCGCGAGTCACGAAGCCGAGGTGCACCGCCTTATCTTTCATTGTGATCAACTCCGTCTGAAACCCCTGAGCCACCACCGCATTCGGGTCGAGGATGGATTCGATGAGATAGTCTTTCGTGAATTTACTTCCGGAAGATCCGAGATAGGGCCCTTTTTGAACGGCTTTTTGATCCACCGCATGACAAGCGATGCACCCTTGCTGGCTATAGAGCTTCTTACCATTTTCGGCATTCCCCTTTCCTCTCAAGGCCAGCTTAGCGACCTCTTCAGACTTCAATTCAGCGAGGGTCTTTCCGGAACTCGCCTTCGCTGCCGCAATCACTTTTCTGGCATGCTTTGCCGCCTCAATCAGGGTGTCATTATCGCTATCAATCGCATGATCGATCTGCTGATCAAAGCCCGGCATAAGGAGATCCGCGAGTGCGAGGAAAAGTCCTTCCTCCCGCGGGTTCTTACTCAATGCTTTTTGAATGGGAGTCTTTTGATTCTCTTTAATCAAGGGGCTCCGCAAAAAGGTCAGAAGAGAACGCCAAGCAACACGGCTCTCGGACTTACTTCCCTTAGCTCCAATCTGACGAAGTTGCTTAAGGGAAAGAATGAGCGCGGGCTGATTGATGAAATCAGTGAGCTCCCGCTCCACATCAGCCATCTTCTGACCTTGATCAAGCCAGGCTCCAAGAATTTCAACTTGGTTCTTCACTCCCTTCCCATCCATCACTCGGCTCAGAGCCCGATAGCCTTTCACTCGATCAATCCATGGACGCTGAGTTCCGGTCGCCGCTTCTGTCAGAATTTTTATCTGAGTTTGATCTAGGTTCGGAGTGACGAGAGCAAGAGAGAAAGGATCTTGGTCTCCTAATTTAAAGTCTGAAATGGGCAGCCGATTGAGACCAAGGGTCACGAGCATCTTTTCCTGATCTTCCTTGGGGAGTTTTTCAAACACTGCTTCAAAAGCAGACTTAATCCGGCTAGATTCCTCCCAAGTCTCGGGAGCAAAATAGGGACCTCGATCATCTGGTCGGGTTCCCCACCAAGCTTTCAGATCCCATTCCTCTTCGCGATGGAACAAGCGGGCTAGGATCTCAATCAGACCCAAGCTCTCCGCACCTTCCGACTGTTCAAGTTTCGTAACGACCCCAGAGATCACCTCAGGTTGATGAAGACGCATAAGCGCGAGACGTGCGACTCGTTGTTTTGAGGCATTCATCAAAACATCCACATTTCCAATTCTCACCAAGGCCTGATAAACCGTGTTCTTCATCCGAGGAGACATTGGTTTTTGAGCCAGTTCGAGAATCTCTTGCGCGTGTGCTGAAGCCTCCTTACCAAATCTCATCAACCCAATCACAGCCTGAAGTTGAACCCTTTCATTTTCGTGATTTAAGCGCACCGAAAAATCAGTCGGCCTAATGAGTTCAGATTTCCCAATTTGGTCACCCAAAGCTCGGAGCGAGAATTCAAGTTGTTGTTCGTCATTCAGCGCGAAGGCACGAACCAGCTTCAAACCTTCTTCACTATGTTGAGCCATCGTAAAAATACTCGCGATCTGCCCTTCGGCGCCTCCTTTCTTTTTGAGAAAATCGTCCAATAGATAATCCAGAGAGTTTACGTCCTGTCTCTCTATAATTTCACGCTGCACCTCTAAACGTCTTACCGCGGAATCACTCAATATTTCCATCGCGAGTTCCTCATCGCTCTTCTTCGTCAAATCCGGGAAAGCCTCCACCTTCAGCCCCTTCTTAGTCAGCTTCTGCACCATTCCCACTTTCTTCCCCTTTCCCGCATATTTAAAACGGCCATCTCGCCAGTCGCAGACGTAGAGATTCGATGATCCATCCACGTCGACATCCACTGCTCGCGGCAGATTCAAAAACACGCTTTCCTTGAGTGAAAAATCGGCCCCTTTCGGCGAGATCTCATCATTGTAAATCTTCCCCGTCGTCCAGTCACAGGTCAAAAGAAGTTCTTCATGCCCGGGCTCCGCCAGATAAAGCGCGCCCGTTCCACTTCCTCCTCCGAGGTCTAACATTGGCTTCACAGCCTCATCTGCGAAGTTCTGGTAAAGCCTAGGATACCCGTGCTCAGAACCGTTGGTGAGATGATGCACTCGGATGTTCCAGCCTTTGCCATCGTTCGTATTATCGCGAGTGAACAGATCCATCGTCGGACTAATCGCGATGTCGCAGATGTTCCGAGTATGATAAGAATAGACCTCTAAATCACTTCCATCAGGTCTCACCCGCGCAACTCCGCCACCTCGCAGCGTGACCACTTTCCCATCCGTCCCCTTGGTTGCTTCCATCCCGAAGTCTCCCACCGCGATATAGAGCCACCCATCGATCCCCATGCGACATCCGTTCGTGGTATGATCCGAGCCACGAGGATGCCTCAATCCAAAGCCGATATTTTCCAACAGAACCTTCTGCTCATCCGCAACTCCATCACCCGTCGTGTCACGAAAAGTGCTCAAAAAAGGAGGGTGAATCAGATAAAGGGTATCTCTCACAAAATGCCCCCCGCGCGGACTATCGACATCAGGGACGAAATCGACAAATTTGTCAGCTTTCCCATCTCCATTCGTATCACGACACGAGATCACCTTACCTCTGTTCTTATCCTTTCCCAGCGACCCATTCTGATCCACCGAAACGTAAACTGTTCCATCAGCCGCCGCAGTCAGCGCTGTAGGGTATTCAATATCAAAAGGCTCCGCCCAATTCTTAAGTTCATAGCCTTCAGGAAGGGCTAGAGCAGGTGTCGCGAGCAGCAAGTAAGCGAGTGAGATTTTCATAAAGAGACGAGAGGATTGATTCTTCCAATCACGCGAGATTCAAATCATTCTCAGCCCATGCGCAAAGCTTTTCTTCTTGGAGCAGGTCTCGGCACCCGCTTGCAGCCCCTCACCAACACTCTTCCCAAACCCCTCATCCCCTTTGCCAATCGCCCCCTCATGACCCATGTCCTTGATCACTGCATCGCCGCCGGGATCACTGATTTTGCCATCAACACCCATCATCTTCACGAGGCCTGGGGCGAGGCTTTCCCCGATGGAACTTATCGCGGTGCAAAACTCACCTTTTTTCACGAACCCATTCTTCTCGAAACCGGAGGAGGCATTAAGAACATCGCGGAGTGGATCGATGGAGACCCCATCCTCGTTTACAATGGTGACATCATCACCGATCTCCCCATCGACCGTCTCATGACCGGCCACATGGCCTCCAACAATGTCGCCACCCTTGCAACTCAAGATCACGGCCCAGCCCTTCATCTCGCCCTCGATGGTCACAAAATCACCGACATTCGCGGCAAGGTGAACGGACAGACTGGCACTCACCAGTTCACCGGAATCTATTGCATCGATGCCGAAATCCTCGACCTCATCCCAGCAGACGAGAAAATCTCCGTCATTCCCGCCTTCCTCGAACTCATCAAACGGGGCGAACTCGGAGCCTACCACGTCAAGGGAAGCCCTCAATGGCTCGATCTCGGCACCCGCGAGTCCTACCTCGAAGCCAGCTTCTCCATGACGCCCGAAATCCACTCGGATGCTCAAGTCTCCCCTTCGGCCAAAATCACCAATTCCTGGATTGGAGCAAATTGCACTGTCGAAGAAGGAGCCGAGGTCGAAAACTCGATTCTCTGGGCCGGCAGCAAGGTTTTGCGGGATGCGCAATTGACAAACTGCATTGTTCACAGCACTTCCCCCGTGACCGGCGTTCATCAAGACGCCGACCTTTAAGACCCTTTCATCAGATGCCTGCAGACACTTTGCTTACCGCGATCCGTGCCCACTTGGATCTTTCGCCGACCCATCGGGTCCTCATGGAGCCCATTCAAAAAGGGGCTTCGGGACGAACCATCATCCGTATTCGTCCAGACGACCACCCCAGCTACATCGGCATTCACTACACCCTTGAGCGCTCGGACAATGCCAACTTCCTCCCTGTCGCAGAATTCCTCACCAGCGCCGGATTAAACATCCCCCGCGTTCTCTACGATAACACCCGCCGACAAGTCGCCCTCATCGAAGACCTCGGCGACCAAGACCTTCTCAGTCTCAAAGACGCTCCTTTCGAGGAACGCGAGCCTTACTACCGCTCCGCCTTCGAGCAACTCGACAAACTTCTCTACACCCGCCCTCCTAAAGACTTCGACCTGCAACCCGTCTTCGATGAACCTCTCTACCGCTGGGAGCAGGAGTATTTCTTCGAGCACTTCGTCGAAACCCACCTCGGTAAAGACAGCTCAGATCTCCGCGAAGACCCCATTCTTCTCAGCCTCGCCAAACGCCTTGGCTCCACCGCTCCCCACATGGTCCACCGCGATTTCCAATCGGAAAACCTCATGCGTCACAATGGCCAATCCTACGTCATCGACTTCCAAGGCCTCCGCATGGGCCGTCAAGAATACGATCTCGCCTCGCTCATTTACGATCCTTACATGAACCACTCCGCCGAGGACCGAGCAAAGCTCCTCGAACTCTGGGAAGAAGTTTGTGAAGAAGAGCCCATCGAGCCCATCCTCAAGGACTGCGCGGCCCAACGCCTCATGCAAGCCCTTGGCGCCTTTGGAAACCTTGGACACAATCAGAACAATGAGTGGTATCTTGAAAAAATCCCTGCCGCCGTCGCTTTCCTAAAGGAGGTCATCGCAGACACCCCGCTCGAAGACTCCCTCGCTCCCATCCTCGACTAGTCCTCTTTCCGTTGTTAAGAAAACGCCGTAGCCATGTCCATCCTGCGGCCAAAACTCCCCGTCATCCTGCCACTCCTTTTGGGGATCGGCTTGCTCTGGGCGCTCGACCAATGGAAGCCTCTCGCTAAGACCGAACACCAGCTCTTCATCTTCCCCGAACGTTTCGAAACCGAAACAATCTTTCCCGACCGAGGTCATCTCCCCGACTTTAAAGTCACCCCGCTCAAATTCACTGGCGAGGTCGCAGAATGCTCACTCAACAGCTACCTCATCGATGACGCCACTCGTGAAATCATCGACCTCAGCCCCGAAAAATGGGCCTACTTCTTAAAAACGATAGAGCAAAACAGTGAAGGCCTCCTCGTCATCACCGCCCCCCTCTCATGGGCCGATGCTAGCGAGCTCTCTCTCGAAACACTCGGCCACCAAATCTCCAAAATGCCCGATATCGTCATCGGACTCGATGCCGAATTCAATGACACCTCCGCCGAACTTCCGCCATTCCTAGAAGACTCCGTCATCTCTCCAAAAACTCCCGACTTACTCCAAATCCCCACCATCGATTTCCTCACCCTCCCCCCTTCGATCAAAGCCCCTCTCTTCGGCATCTCCACAGTTCAAGGCTTCATCATCGAAACGACATCCACCACTCTCAAAGTTCCCATGCTCGTTCGCTGGGCAGACTCGATCCTTCCTAGCACCCATCTCGCCGCCCTCATCGCCGCTCACCAAATCAGCCCTCAAGAAGTCATCATCGACCCCTCCGGCTATCTCCGCCTCGGCCTCGAGGGATCCATTCTCAAAATTGACAGCCAAGGCCGCGCAAGTCTACCCAACATCGGCAACGCCAGTATTTCAGCATCTCAAATCCTCATCTACCCTGAAAAGACCTCCTCTTCAAAAATCATTCTTCCCGATCACGCTCCTAAGTTTCTCAGCCTTCTCGAAACTCATCTCACCAGATCTCTCGCCCAGAAACCCACCCCCCTCAAAACCTACAAGCGCTGGTCCTTCCCGATTGAAATCGCCACCCTCATTCTCTTCACCCTCCTTCTCCAAGCACGCCGCCTCTGGCTGACCCTCCTCGGAATCGCCGCCATCTTCCTCACCTCCGTCTATCTCAACCACTGGTTCTCCTGCACCCCTCTTGCCCTCATTTTGGTCACCTTCACCATCCTCCCAAAGCCCTCTCCCAAAAAAGCCGCCCCTTTAGAAGAGAAAGAAAAAGCTAAAGAGCAGCCTGAGAAACCTAAGGAAGAAAAGAAGGAAACCCCACCCAAGAAGAATCCTCAAAAAAAGGCCGCCAAAAAAACAGCCTTCAAGGCCACAAAAAAGACCCCGCGCAAGCAAGCCCAACGTAAGAAGAAGAAAAGGAGATAGCAGTTTCCGTTTCCCCTTCCCCCCGCCCCTTCAAATCGCTAGTTCTTGGTCATGCGCGACGATGTTAAGAAGCTCCTCAGCCTCCAAGAAACTGATCAATCGATCCAAAGCCTCGAAGCCGAGCTCATAAAGATCCCTCAACTTCAAGAGGCGGCCAAAGAGCAGCTCGCCAACGACACCGCCGCCGTCGCTCAGGCCAAAGCCGACTTCCAAGCCAACGAAGTCGAAATTAAAAACGTCGAACTCGACATCGGCACGCGCAAAAACTCCGTTGACCGTCTCAAGAACCAACAGTTCGAGACTAAGAAAAACGAAGAATACACCAAGCTTGGTGAGGAAGTCGTCCGCTACGAAGGACAGATCGATGAACTCGAAACCCGCGAACTCGAGCTCATGGAAATCGCCGACGACCGCCGCCAAAAAATGGCCGATGCCGAAGCCGCTCTCGCCAAGACCCAAAGCTTCGTCGACCAAGAAATCGTAGACCTCGAAGCCCGCGCTACCGAACGAAAGGCCGATCTCGCCGAGGCCAAAGCAACTCGCGAAGGCAAAGTCGCCGACATCAATGACGAAGAACTCATGGACACCTACACCCGCCTTTTCAACAAGCGCGAAGGAAGCGCCATCGTTCAAGTCACCGACCAAAAAAGCTGCAAATCCTGCCACGTTCAAGTCACCCCTGCCACCTACGCCCTCGCCCAATCCGGCGCCGCCATCTCCCACTGCGATAACTGCGGAGCGATCCTCTTCCCTTAAAGGCTAAGCGCTAAAAGCGAAAAGCCATTTTCTAGGTCATTCGCGCACCATCTTATTGTCGCCAGCTCTATCCGATTTTCCTTTAACAAAGCCAAATAATGATTGATCCTTCGCGCTGTCATGGCGAAGCCAAAATCTGCAATCACTCCCACCCGCTCCGAGAACTTTCCTGAGTGGTATCAACAAGTCGTCCGCGCGGCCGACCTTGCTGAAAATTCCGAAACTCGTGGATGCATGGTCATTAAGCCCTGGGGCTTTGCGATTTGGGAAGCGATCCAGCGTGATCTCGATGGTCGCTTCAAAGCAACCGGACACCAGAACGCCTACTTCCCCCTCCTCATCCCACTTTCCTACCTCGAAAAAGAGGCCGAGCACGCCGAAGGCTTCGCAACCGAATGCGCCGTCGTCACTCATCACCGACTCGAAGCCGAAAAGGATCCCGTAACCGGGAAAACCAAAATGGTCCCCCGTGGTAAGCTCACCGAACCCTACGTTATCCGCCCCACTTCCGAGACCATCATCGGTGCCGCCTTCTCACGCTGGACCGAGTCCTACCGTGACCTCCCTCTCCTCATCAACCAGTGGGCCAACGTCATGCGCTGGGAAATGCGTCCCCGCCTCTTCCTGCGCACTGCCGAATTCCTCTGGCAAGAAGGTCACACTGCTCACGAAACCAAAGAAGAAGCGCTCGAGGAAACGCACATGATTCATCAGCTCTACGCCGATGCCCTTCGCGACCTCCTCGCCATTCCCGTCATCATGGGAGAAAAGACCGAAGCCGAACGCTTCCCCGGTGCTGAATCCACCCTCACCGTCGAGGCCATGGTTCAGGACAAAAAAGCGATCCAAGCCGGAACCTCTCATTACCTCGGACAGAATTTCGCCAAGGCCCAAAACATCACCTTCGTCGATCGCGACAATAAGGAACAACACGTCCACACCACTTCTTGGGGAGTCTCGACCCGCCTCGTCGGCACCCTCATCATGGCGCACTCGGACGATGACGGACTGGTCCTACCTCCTCGCGTCGCTCCTCAGCAAATCGTCATCATCCCCGTCACTCCCAAAGAGGATTCACGAGATGCCATCATCGAAGCTTGTGAAGCACTCGCCACCCGCCTGCGTGAACAAACTTACGGCAAAGAAAACATTCGCGTTCATGTCGACACTCGCGACCTCGGTGGCGGTGTCAAAAAATGGGAATGGGTCAAAAAAGGAGTCCCTCTCCGCGTCGAAATCGGCCCTCGCGACCTCGAAGAGCGCAAAGTCTGCCTCCAACGCCGTGACCAAGCCGCCAACGAAAAATCCTTCATCGAAAAAGAAGAATTCCTCCGCGACGTCGTCGAAACTCTCGACGAAGTTCACCAATCTCTTCTCGAAAGATCCCGCACTTTCCGTGATGAAAACATCAGCGAATGCAG
Source organism: uncultured Verrucomicrobiales bacterium (assembly GCA_937928545.1). Taxonomy (GTDB): domain Bacteria; phylum Verrucomicrobiota; class Verrucomicrobiia; order Verrucomicrobiales; family Akkermansiaceae; genus SW10. The sequence continues at coordinate 134,534 of CALGJQ010000005.1, read as the reverse complement.
CGACCTCGCCGCCTTCGAAAAACACTGGGACGACTCAAACGAGAATCCTGGCTGGCTCATCACGCCATGGGCAGGAAGCCGCGAGGAAGAGGAAGAAATTTCAAAACGCCTCAAGATCACCATCCGCTGCCTCCCCATCGACAAGCAAGACGAACCCGAAGCTAAGTGCTTCATGACCGGCCAGCCAACCAAGTCCCGCGCCATCTGGGGCCGCAGCTACTAAGCCACAAGGAGGGGTGGCGTCCCGCCGCTCCGTGACTGGGACACCCTAAGACCCAAAGGGCCAAAAATTCTTAATTAGGCTCTTCACTTTCCCGATTCCTGCGTTGCTTCGTTCTTCATCGAGAATCTGCGCATAGCGAATCAAACCCAGCGCCGTCGCATACTGCGGGTCTTTGAAATAGGCATGTACACCACTCACATCCGGCTGCTCGGGTTTGTAAATATTAAGACCAAAAACCTCACAGGCTAGCTCGCCTATCCCACGCATCTGACTACTTCCCCCCGTCAAAAATACTCCCGTGCCAATTTGCTCCAGCCCTCCAGCAGGCAAGCCGTCGATCACTAACTCAAAGGCTTCTTCCAAACGCCCTCGAATCACATCATTCAGCACCTGACGATTAATCTCAATCGGCGGAAAGCCTTTCTCATCTTCGACCTTCACGATCCCCACCGAACTCGCCGGATCTGCCGAAGCATTTCCCTCAGAAATTTTCACCTTCTCGGCCTTCGCAAATGGAATGTGAGTCACAAGGTGAATGTCATTTGAAACGTGATTTCCTCCCACCGGAACACAACCCGAGGCGGAAATCGCCCCATCAAGGTAGAGCACATAATCAGTCGTCTCTCCTCCGATATCGATGACCAAAGCACCATCTTCTTTCCGCTCCCGATTCAAACAAATCTGAGCCGAAGCAATGGGTGCAAAAACAACATCGTCCACATCCAGCGGAATCTCCCTCACGCACTTGATGCTATTTTGAATCCGTGTCCGGACCCCATGCACGATGTGATAATCCGCTTCCAAAGTCCGCCCCAACAAGCCGTAGGGAACGGTAGAATGCGCCTGACCATCCAAAGTGAAATGACGAGCCAAGTGATGAAGATAAACATGCTCACTCGGAATCGCGATATCTCGCGCGATCTCTTTGACCTCTTCCAAATGATTCCGATCCACTTCCTGATCACCTTCCGGAAGTCGAAACGTCCCCGTATTGTTCACGCCTTTAATGTGAGCTCCCGTAACCGACAAGAAGACACTCTTAATCACCACATCACTCACATCCTCGGCTTCCAACAAAGCCGACTTCACACAAGCTCGCACCTGTTTGTAATCGGCAATCTCTCCTTTCCTTACCCCAGCTGAACGAGTCTCACCCATGCCAAGAATCTTCGCGGACTCATCAGGTTTGATTTCAGCCACCACCATCACTGTTTTGGTGGAACCAATTTCGAGACCGACATGAATATTAGAGCGAGCCATTTTAAATAAAAAGTAGGGGGGAAACTTTAACGAAAGAGAACCGGCACATAGCGACGGGGGATCAAATTGACTTGGGCCAGACTTCTTCCCTGCTCGTCAGCATGGGAAATCAGGCGAGAAAGATTATCGAGCTGCCGATCTTGTTCATAATAAGACAAAGTCGCCTTCACGCCACCGAGCGTCTTGATCTCCAACATGATCTCATCCGTCACCACCACCCAAGCGAGACTCTCCACTCCTTGCAACTTTTCAGCCGCGCGATTCACTAACTCCAGGGCATGCTTTAAGCCTTTTTGCGTGATCGCTTGCCCCTCCATAATCTCGCTACGCTCAGCCGCCTTGATCATGATGACGGGCAGCTTATCAGCATAGTCCCACAAAGCATCTGAAGCGCAGGGGAAAACCACCCCATCGACATCGACCAATAAACCTAAGTCACGATCCCGCTCGCGAATCCCAAGTGATCGACAAGCGACCCAAGCCACCGGATGACGCTCGGTCACTTCAATTTTTAAAAGCCCCGGAAGTCGACGTCTCACTCTCGCATCCGTAATTTCCGGAAGCTCCAAAAGAGCTTCCCGCAACTGATCCGTATCAACCGTGAAAATTGTCGTCGCAGGATCCAAAGCCGTTTGTTCAATCAAGCGCTCATGATTTAGAAAGAGGGTATCCTCTCCAGACATCGTTTTCAAAGAAACCTCCTGGACCAAAAACTCGTCATTTTCGACAAAGAGCTTCTGCCATCCGTAGCTCAGTCCAAAGCCCACGAACACCATCACGATCATAGCGATGCCGAGCTTCAGAAAACGACGACCGAACTTCAAACAATCGAACATCAGGATCTTTGGAGAACTGACTTTCAAAGCCAGCATCCTTTCGCGCGATTTGCGCGTGCGGCGGGATGTTCGACGTGAGGACATAAGGGATAATTTTTATGGCCGGGCGGCCAATGACAATTCGGCAATCCTCACGCATAAATCACCAAATGAATAGCCCGCTTCCGCCGCCCCCATCGGGAGAAGGCTGGTCTCGGTCATTCCAGGAATAGTATTGGCTTCTAAAACGTAAGGACTTCCTAACGAATTCAACAACACATCGACCCGAGAGTAAACCTCTATTCCTAGTGCATCGTAAGCTTTTTTCGCCGCAGCCTTCACCACCGCCTCTTCCTCAGCGGATAATTCCGCAGGACAGGTATACTGACTCCCCACTTCTTTTCCGCTTAACCACGGGTATTTTGTCTCCATATCATACCAATCGCCCTCTGGAGGCGCGATTTCCACGATTGGAAAAACCTCCCCATCCATGATACCTACCGTTAATTCGCGCCCTTCTACAAATTCCTCGATCAAAAGGTCAGACCCGAACTTTGAAGCATGCTCCATCGCATCGGCGGCTTCGGATTGCTCTTTCACCACTCGAATCCCCACGCTGGACCCCTCACGCGGTGGTTTCACCACAAAAGGAGCCGACATTCTAGGCAAAGTCACCTCCTTCGAGCAATCCACCACCTCAGAGGCAGGCGTCGGCACGCCATGTTCTACGAAGTTGTCCTTACTCAGATTCTTATCAAAAGCCACCTCACTACTCACCACTCCCGCTCCGGTGTATGGAATTCCCAAAGCCTCCAAATACCGCTGCAAGCCACCATCTTCCCCAAAAGTTCCGTGAATGACATTGAAAGCCAACCCCGTTCCCTCTGGGATCACGGGCTCTGTATCCGAAACCTCAACCGCCACCGCGTTGTAGCCTTGTTCCTTTAAAGCTTTTAAAACAGCCTTCCCCGAAGCGAGGGAAACTTCTCTCTCAGCACCAGGACCACCCATCAAAACCGCAATCAGCATTTCTTTACTCAAGTTCATCTTGCCGCGAATATCCCCCGCGAGCTCTTAACTTTCAATTTTGAAATCTCACATTTGAACAAGAACCCTCATGGAAGACCCAAATCGCTCACGCTTTAAGAACAACTTCCTCTACTGGGGACTTTTCATCTACACCCTCAGCTTTCTTGTCATCAGCCCTGGCTCCGGAAATCCAGACCAGATTCGCATCCCCGGCTTCACCCTCCTCCTGCTCATTTTAGTTCAGGTCATCTTCCCAAATTTTCGCTTTTCCAAGCTTTCTAACTTCATCGCAATCTCCATCATCATTCTAGTCGCAATTTTTGATTCGATCCTCCCCCTTCATTAAATTTTATGAAATCACTCCTCGCTACCCTCCTCCTTTCCGCTGCGGTCTCCGCTCAAGACAGGCCAAACATCGTCATGGTCATCACCGATGACCAAGGATACGGCGACCTCGCTTGTCACGGAAACCCCATCATCAAGACCCCTCATCTCGACCAGCTTTACGCCGAGTCCACCGTCCTCACCGACTACCACGTCGCCCCCACTTGTTCACCCACCCGCGCCGCTCTCCTCACCGGACACTGGACCAATCGCACCGGAGTTTGGCACACCATCATGGGGCGTTCCATGATTCGTGAAAACGAAGTCACCATCGCACAGCACCTCGAGAAAGACTACGCCACGGCCATGTTCGGCAAATGGCACCTTGGTGATAACTACCCTTACCGTCCTGAAGATCGCGGCTTCGAAGAAGTCTACCGCCACGGCGGCGGTGGCGTTGGCCAAACACCCGATGTCTGGGATAACTCGTACTTCGACGGCGCCTATTTCCATAACCAAGAAATCGTCCCCGCCAAGGGCTTCTGCACCGATGTCTTTTTCGAGCAAGCGAACAAGTTCATCAAAGACGCAGCCAAGAAAGACGAGCCCTTCTTCGCTTACATCTCCCTCAATGCTCCCCACGGACCTCTCCACGCCCCTCAGAAGTATCTCGATCTCTACAAAGACCAGAACAATAAGATCGCGGCCTTCTTTGGCATGATCACTAACATCGATGACAACGTCGGAACGACTCGCAAGCTCCTTGCCGACCTCGGGATCGCCGATAACACCATCTTCATCTTCACCACTGACAACGGAACAGCCAGCGGCGCCAATGTTTTCAATGCCGGCATGAAGGGGAAAAAAGGATCCGCCTACGACGGTGGCCACCGCGTCCCCATGTTCATCCACTGGCCCGCCGCTGGCTTAAACAAGCATCGCAAAATTGACACCCTCAGCCACGCCATCGACTTCGTCCCCACCATCCTCGAAGTCTGTAAGGTCGAGAACACTGCCGGAGTCAAATTCGATGGTCTTTCTCTCGCAGGTCTCCTCTCTCCCATAGGCGACTATGTCATGAAAGACCGTTTCATCATCACCGACTCCCAACGCATCATCGATCCTAAGAAATGGCGTCAATCCTCAGTCATGTCTCAGCAATACCGCCTCATCAACGGAAAGGAACTTTACGACATCAAGGCCGATCCCGGTCAGGAAAAAGACATCTCAAAAGAAAACCCCGAGCAGCTTGAAAAAATGCGCGCTTTCTACGAGGCATGGTGGACTGAGCTCGAGCCCACGTTCTCCCAGACCACCGAAATCTATGTCGGCCACCCCGATGCCATGGCCACCACCCTCACCGCGCACGATTGGCTCAATACCGGCCCCCCATGGAACCAAGGTCACATCCGCCGAGGAGATGCTTACGATAAAAAGAAAGCCCTCACTCAACAAAAACACAAAGGCTACTGGGCCATCAAAGTCATCGAAGACGGGACCTACGAGATCACGGCCCTCCGTTGGCCCGATGAAGCAAAACATCCGATCTCAGCTGGACTTCCCTCCGGTCAAGCCGTCCCAGGAGCCAGCAAAGCCTTTCGCGAAGAGCTAGGTTTGGCCATTCCCATCACCAAAGCATCTCTCCGAATCAACGGCAAAGACCTTGAAACAAAACCCGTTGGCGAAAAAGACACCCACATCACCTTCACCGTCGAACTCAAAAAAGGTTCTCACCAACTCGCCCCCGTCTTCTTACACGACAAAGGCGAAATCGGGGCCTACTACTGCAGAGTCAGCAAAAAATAGACGGATTAAGACTTGCACGGCTTTACGGCCTATTCGTTATTTAAATCTAAATTCTCTAAACACTTTAGGGAAAACCTGATCAAACACGTCCTCCCCACACAAATGAAACATCAACTCCTCGCAGTTTGTGCTGCCACTACCTTAGCCCCGTCCGCCTTCTCAGCTGTCATGGTCACCGAATCCTTCAGCGGAACCGGAGCCCTCGTCACTCCAGGCAATACTGGAGACCACAGCGGAGCCGTTTACACCGTAACGATTACCGAGACTGTCGGCTGTGCTGATATCTCTTTCGATGTGACCGTTTCAGTTGGCACTGGACCCGTTCACTTTGATACCCGCGGCTTTGGTGATTCTGGAAACACAAATGATTCCTTCCAGACCACCCCTGCTCCCGCCGAGACCATGTCCTTTGAGCTTGGTGTCGTCACCGCCACTCCCAGCGCCGCCGCTCCGGCTGGCTCCACCTTGGTCAGCTCAAACGTCGCAGTCTCTTTCACCAGCTTCGACCTCGTCGATAATGGTAATAACTCTCCCGCGGCCGCTTGGACGACCGACACCATGTTGTCAGGCACCGTAACATCTCCAGGAGGTGGAAGCGGAACCACCACAACCGAATCAGGGGTCAACGGAGCTACCAAAATTGACATCGTAGGCTCAGCCGCATGGATGTGGATCAACAATGCCCAATTCGAATACAGCGGAGACGTTGTTATCGACAAAGTTCCTGAACCCACCTCCTCACTCCTCCTAATTCTCGGCTCAGGCTTCCTCTTCTCCCGCCGCAAGCGCTAGATTACCTTCCGCAAAAAATATCTTCTGGCTCCTTTCCCTCGTGCGAAAGGAGCCATTTTTTTACCCCTAAGAGAAAACCCCCTGTTAAAAATCGAAATCCCCCATAACATCCGTCAGCCATGCTTGCTTTCTCCACCTGTTGGAACAACTCACGCCACGATGATGGTGAAGATATCGTCGATGAAATCCTCGAACTCGGATTCGACACTCTCGAACTCTCCCACGGCATGACCATCGCCAAGCTCCCCGGAATTCAACGCGCCTTCGCCGCCAACAAATTCAAATGCGTTGGCGTCCATAACTACTTCCCCTCGCCCACGGAAGTGATGATCGATGCCCCAGACGCCTACGAATTCTCCTCCGACAATCCTAACGAGCGAAACAAGGCTTTCAAAGAAACCTTAAAAACCCTCGAAATGGCCGAGGAATTCGGCGCCAGCTACGTCGTTCTTCACATGGGCTCGGTCACCGCCATGCCTCATAAAAAATGGACCGGACTCCTCACGAAAAAATTGGCCGCAGGCGAACAACTCACTGACGAATACGCCGACGACAAACTCGCCTGCGTGAAACGCCGCGAAAAAACCGGCCCCAAGCACTATCAACGAGCCATCGAAACTCTCGAAGCCCTCATCGAACCCGCCAAAAAAGCGGGCGTTGTCCTCGCCGTCGAGTCCCGCTCGAAATACGAAGACGTCCCCGATGAACGCGAAATGGTCGCCCTTCAGGAACACTTCGCCGACTGCCCCCAGATCGGCTACTGGCATGACTTCGGCCACGTCGGACTCAAACACAACCTCGGCCTTCTCGATCACGACGAATGGCTAGGCAAAATGGCCCCCTACCTCATCGGCGCTCACCTCCACGACGTCCAATGGCCAAAACGAGACCACCGCGTCCCCTTTACCGGCGAGCTCCCCTACGATGACCTCCTCAAACATTTCCGCCCCGAGATGCCCTTCACCTGGGAACTTTCCCCCACTCGTAAAACCGAACAGATCCTCCCCGCCGCCCAACTCTGGCGTAAAAAATACCCCGAAACCCAAAACCTTCCTCAAACAACTCTCACACCTTAAAAAGCCAACGAACCACCTCGCAGTTAGCGCTTGGCCTTTAGCTTTTAGCCAATCGCTAGGTCTTCCAACCTCCTTCCTACTTCCGAAACCAAATCTAAAAATGAAACACGAAACACTCTGCCTCCACGGTGGTCATCAGCCAGACTCCGACACCAACTCCCGCGCCGTCCCCATCTATAAGTCGACCGCTTTCACTTTCAACGACACTGAGCACGCCGCCAACCTCTTTGCCCTCAAAGAACTCGGGAATATTTACACCCGCCTCATGAACCCCACTACGGACGTTCTTGAAAAGCGCATCTGCCTCCTCGAAGGCGCGCACGAACTCGCAGGCCTCGCCCACTCATCCGGCACCGCTGCCATTTTCAACTCCATCATCAACCTCGCCCAAGCCGGCGACAACATCGTCTCCGCCCGCAACCTCTACGGTGGCTCATACACTCAGTTCAACGACATCCTCCCCGCTCTTGGTATCGAGGTCCGCTTTGTCGATTCCCAAGACCCACAGCAATTCGCCAACGCGATCGACGACAAAACCCGCGCCCTCTTCTGCGAAACAGTTTCCAATCCCGCGCTCGAAATCACCGACCTCGACGCCGTCGGCGCGATCGCCAAAGGGAATGGCCTTCCTCTCATTGTCGATGCCACTTGTTCCACCCCTTACCTCACCAATCCACTCAACCATGGAGCAGACATCGTCGTCCACTCCCTCACCAAATGGCTCGGCGGACACGGCACCGGACTTGGCGGCATCGTAATCGACTCCGGCCGCTTCAACTGGGCTGGCGGAAAGCACCCCCTCTTTGATAATCCCGACAATTCATACCACGGCCTCCGCTGGGGACACGACCTTCCCGACATGCTCGCGCCCCTCGCCTACATCTTGAGAATGCGCACCGTCCCTCTTCGCAACCTCGGAGCCTGCATCTCACCCGATAACTCCTGGCAGTTCCTCCAAGGAATCGAAACCCTCCCGCTCCGCATGGATCGCCACTGCGAAAACTCCCTCGCCGTCGCCAAACATCTTAAAAGCCACCCCAGTGTCGAGTGGGTCCGCTTCCCCGGCCTCGAAGACGACCCCGAATACGCCAAGAACCAAAAATACCTTCGCGGCAAAGGCGGCTCCGTCGTCGTCTTCGGCATCAAAGGTGGAGCTGAAGCGGGAGCCAAGTTCATCAATAATCTCAAGATGTTCTCCCACGTCGCCAACCTCGGTGACGCCAAGTCCTTGGCCATTCACCCAGCCACCACGACCCATTCCCAACTCTCCGCAGAACAACAACTTGCCGGTGGCATCCGTCCCGAACTCGTCCGCCTCTCCGTCGGCATCGAGCACATCGACGACATCCTAGCCGACCTCGACCAAGCCCTTTCTTAAGCTGCACAGTCGAAGGGCCTCCGAACCACTTAGCAATTAGCGCTTAGCCTTTAGCTCTTAGCCCCCGAGCCAAAAGCTAAAAGCCAACCGCTAGGTCTCACAACCACCAACCTACTCCCGACACCAAACTAGTGAACTCGCTCGAAATCCCTGAAAAGTGCGGCGTCATGCTCCTACCTGACACCGTCCTCTTCCCTCACGGAGGCATGCCCCTTCATATCTTCGAGCCTCGCTACCGCCAGATGCTCGAAGACGCCCTCGAGGGAACTTGCATGTTCTGCATCGGCAACCTCATCGGCGACGACAGCAACGATCCCGACCGCTGCGCCGCTCCCGTCGGGACCATCGGACTCATCCGCGCATCGCGTGAATCAGAGGAAGGCACCTCCAACCTCCTTCTCCACGGCATCTTCCGCGTTTACTTCGACGAATGGCATGATGACAAACCCTACCCCTACGCCAGCATTCGCCCCGTCCTCGACACCACCCTCCCCGCAGCCGAAGAAAAAGAGAGCCTCGACCGCCTCCGCCGCGCCATCAACCGCGCCCTCTCCAACTTCCCCTCTGAGGTCAACGAACAGGTCAATGCCACCCTCGATAAAGCCGGCGACTCCGCCACCTGCTCCGATGCCGTCGCCCAACAATTCATCCACGACCCCAACGACCGCCAACGCCTCCTCGAAACACCCGAGGTTCGAAAACGCATCGATTTCCTCCTCCAGTTTCTCAAGAAAGCCGGCCAGCAAGACTGAAGCGAACCCACGGCATCTTTACCCTTTAAATAAACTCCAAACCGCCTAAGTTCTTTGTGTGATCGACGTCCAAAAACTGCGAGAATCTCGCTCGAAACACTTGCTACGCAGCTCCGAAAAAGCAGCGAAGCAAGTGCGCGTTTTTATGGAGGCACAACCTATCACGCAGAAGAAGTCGCACTCTTCAGAAACTACTCCAAAGAAAACGATCTCTTTCTCGCTTCGCCGCTCCCAGAGCTAGCGCTGGCTCCCACTGCTGAGGGAAACGAGCACCAAGTCTGATTCATCGAAGAGCGCGCCACTTTTCTTAAGGCCACTTGGCCCGATCATTTCGGGATGAAGGTCATTCATCGGCAGGACGAAGAGCCACAAGCTTCACCCATCGACTACTTAGAGCGTTGGCAACTTCATAATGAACTCTTTGGAGATAATGTTCATTTCCTCGGAGCACTTGAAACAGCTGAGGGACGCCGCAACCTGCTCCGACGCCATCGCCCAACAATTCATCCACGCCCCCAACGACCGACAACGCCTCCTAGAAACACCCGAGGTCCGAAAGCGCATCGACTTCTTGATCCAGTTTCTAGATAAAGCTGGAAAATAGAAAAACCACCCTCTTCCGGGTTCGACGCCCTCCTTGGCAAATGATATCTCTCCTTCAGAAGATTTATGGCCATCAAGAAATCCGAACTCTACTCCTCCCTCTGGGCCTCTTGCGACGAACTCCGCGGCGGCATGGATGCCAGCCAATACAAGGACTACGTCCTCTTCATGCTCTTCATCAAATACGTCTCCGATAAATACGGCGACTCCGATGACTTCGCGCCACCTGTAACGATTCCGGAGGGAGCCAGCTTCAAGGACATGATCGCCCTAAAGGGCAAGAGTGACATCGGAGATAAGATCAACACCCAGGTCATTCAGCCGCTCATCGAAGCCAACTCACGCCTCGCCCGCAGCGACTTCCCCGACTTCAACGACCCCAACAAGCTCGGCGAAGGCAAGGCCATGGTCGACCGCCTCACCAACCTCGTTGGCATCTTCGAAAAACCAGAACTCGATTTCTCCCAGCATCGTGCCGACAACGACGACCTCCTCGGCGATGCTTACGAGTATCTCATGCGACACTTCGCCACGGAATCCGGCAAGTCCAAGGGCCAGTTCTACACCCCGTCCGAGGTCAGCCGCATCATGGCTAAGGTTATCGGCATCTCGCCCGACAATGCCATCGCTTCCACCACCGCCTACGACCCCACCTGCGGCTCCGGCTCGCTCCTCCTAAAGGTCGCCGCCGAAGCCGGCACCCACATCACCCTCGAAGGGCAGGAAATGGACGTCACCACCGCCGGTCTCGCCCGCATGAATATGATCCTGCACGACTTCCCGACGGCCAACGTGCTCTCGGGAAACACTCTCTCCAATCCTAAGTTCAAGGATGGCGAGCAACTCCGCACTTACGATTACGTCGTCGCCAACCCTCCCTTCTCCGACAAGACCTGGAGCACCGGCCTCACCCCGTCATCTGATCCCTACCAGCGCTTCCAGTGGGGCGAGCCTCCGGGCAAACAGGGCGACTACGCCTACCTCCTCCACCTCATCCGCTCGATGAAGAGCGAGGGCAAAGGCGCCTGCATTCTCCCGCACGGCGTCCTCTTCCGGGGCAATGCCGAGGCCGTCATCCGCAAGAAGCTCGTCCGCTCCGGTTACCTCAAGGGGATTATCGGCCTCCCTGCCAACCTCTTTTACGGCACCGGCATCCCAGCCTGCATCCTCGTCCTCGATAAGGAGAACGCCACCGCCCGCAAGGGCATCTTCATGATCGATGCCAGCAAGGGCTTCATGAAGGACGGCAACAAGAACCGTCTGCGCGAGCGCGACCTTCACAAAATTGTCGATGTCTTCACCAACGCTGAGGAACACTCCGGCTTCTCGCGCCTCGTCCCGCACGACGAAATCGCCGACCCGAAGAACGACTTCAACCTCAACCTCCCCCGCTACATCGACACCCGCGAGGCCGAGGACAAGCAGGACATCGACGGCCACCTGCGCGGCGGCATCCCCAGCCGCGACATTGAGGCCCTCGACGACTACTGGCAGGTCTGCCCTGACCTCCGCAGCAGCCTCTTCAGCGATCAGCGCCCCGGCTATGCCGATCTCACAGTTGAAAAGACCGAGCTTAAGAACGCCATTCACCAGCACCCCCAGTTCGCCGACTTCATCGAAGGCATGAACACCCACTTCACCCAGTGGCGAGACACCGCCGCCACTGGCCTGCGCGACCTGCAAGTGGACTGCCTGCCTAAGCATATCATCCACGATCACTCCGAGTCCCTTCTCGCCCACTACGAACTGGAGGAAGCCCGCGACCTCATCGACCCCTACGCCGTTTACCAGCACCTCATGGATTACTGGGCCGCGACCATGCAGGACGACTGCTATCTCATCGCCGCCGACGGCTGGTTAGCTGGAAACAAGATTCGCGAGATTCTTCAGATCAAAAATAAAAAGGGCATGATGGTTTGGCCCGAAAGCCATGATATTCTTCTAGGAAAGCGACGCTTCAAATCAGACTTAATTCCCAAAGCCTTATTGGTTGCCCGCTACTTCGCCGAGGAACAAGCCGCCATCGACGCCCAACAGGCCGAACTGGAAACCGTCGTCACCACCAAGACCGAGCTCGAAGAAGAACACGGTGGCGAAGAAGGCGCGCTTAAGGATGTCACCACCAAGAGCGACGCCCAGACCGCCCAAACCCAGACCATCGTCGCCCTCTGGAACGACGAGGACAAACCCGCCTGCGCCGCCTACCTCGCCCTCACCGAATCGGCCAAAGACCACGCCGCCCGCCTCCGCGAACTTAGCGAGCACGATCACCTCACCCCGCTGAAGAACGCCAAGGGCAAGCTCACCCTCAAGGCCGTCAAAGACCGCGCCGCCGCCCTCTCAGAAAGCGGCGAAGGCGAGGAACACGACACCCTCACCCGCTACCTCGATACCGACAAAGCCCAGAAGGACGCCGCCAAAGAAGCCAAGGAGCAACTCGCCGCCGTCGAGGCCGCCTTCGTCGCCCGCCTCGACGAAGACCCGCTCCCCGAAAACCTCCGCGACCTCCAAGCCGTCACTCGCTACCTCGAACTCCTTGACCAAGAGACCGAGATCAAAACAATCTTGAACGGTAAGACGGTAAACAAAAAACGGGTCCCTGGACTCATTGAAAAGCTCGACCAACTCGCCCACGACAAATACCCCGGACTCAGTGAGGACGAGGTCAAGACACTCGTCGTCGATGACAAATGGCTCACCACCCTGGAAACCGCCATCCACGGCGAGATGGATCGCATCAGTCAGGCGCTCACCCAGCGGGTCAAGGAACTCGCCGACCGCTACGAAACGCCCCTCCCACAAATGACCGACCGCGTCACCGAGCTGGAGGAAAAGGTCAACGCTCACCTCGAACGCATGGGATTCGCATGGAACTGAAGGAGGGATACAAGCAGAGCGAGGTGGGGGTGATTCCGAAGGATTGGGAATTGAGCCAACTTGATTCGGTCTCCTCGATCACTAGCGGAAAGAGGTTACCTCTCGGTCGTTCGCTAACCGATCAGGAGACAGCGCACCCATACATTCGCGTGACCGACATGGGTAGAGGAACTGTGGACCTCGATGAGATCAGATTTGTCCCAGCAGACGTGTTCCCTTCGATAAAGCAATACCGGATCTACAAAGAAGATATCTATATCTCAGTAGCAGGATCTTTAGGAATGGTCGGCAAAGTTCCGGCAGAAATAGACGGGGCAAATCTGACAGAAAATGCTGACCGGATTTCTGATATTACCTGCTCCCGAGACTTCCTTCTCTACGTTTTGATGTCGCCGTTGGTGCAGGACGTAATCGATTCGATCCAGACCGTTGGCGCCCAGCCGAAACTGGCATTAACTCGTATTCGCAAGTTCTCGATCCCACTCCCCCCCACCAAAGCCGAGCAAGAAGCGATCGCGGAGGCCTTGAGCGATGCGGATGCCCTCATCGAATCCCTGGAGCAACTCATCGCCAAAAAGCGTCAGATCAAACAAGGCGCCATGCAGGAACTCCTCACCGGCAAAAAACGCCTCCCCGGCTTCAGCGGGGAGTGGGAGGTGAAAACGCTGGGGGCACTCCTGACAATCGGACATGGCCGGAGCCAACACGCAGTTGAAGATTCATCTGGCGACTATCCCATTCTCGCCACAGGTGGCCAGATCGGACGGGCGAACAAATATTTGTACGATCGGCCAACTGTCCTCATCGGGCGCAAGGGAACCATTGATCGCCCCCAATACATGGACACCCCATTTTGGTCGGTCGATACGCTTTTCTACTCGATTATTCATGAACCAAATGACGCGAAATTTCTATTCTACCGGTTCTGCCTCATCCCTTGGAGGCAACACAATGAGGCATCAGGCGTTCCCAGTCTCAACGCGGCGACGATCGAAAGCTTAGAAATCCTCGCTCCACAACCCGACGAACAAACCGCCATCGCCACCATCCTCAGCGACATGGACGCGGAGATCGCCGCCCTCGAAACCAAGCTCGCCAAAGCCCGACAGGTGAAGCAGGGCATGATGCAAGAACTCCTCACCGGAAACATCCGCCTGATCTCATGATTCGTATTTTCATCAGCAGCGTCCAAAAAGAGCTCGCCGTCGAGCGCGCTCGCGTTCGCGATTACGTTCGGGGCAGCAGCCTCCTCAGCCGCTACTTTGAGGTCTTCCTCTTTGAAGAAGTCCCCGCTTCCGATATCCGTGCCGATGAACTTTATCTCGATCAAGTTGCCGAGTGTGATCTCTACCTCGGCCTCTTCGGCTACGAATACGGCTGGGAAGATGAAGAAGGACTTTCTCCCACTCACCGAGAATTCAGAGAAGCCACCCGTCGCCACAAACAACGCTTCATCTTTGTCAAAGGAGACGAGGAAGAGCTCCGTGAAGAAAAGATGCGTGGTCTCATTCACGAAGCGAGCGACCAACTCATTCGCCGCCGCTTTGTTGAGGAAGCGGAACTCATCCGCCTTCTCGAAGCCGCCCTTGTCCAATATCTCGAAGAACAAGGTCTCATCCAAAATCTCCCCTTCGATGCCGCCCCTTGCCCCGGAGCCACCCTCAGCGATCTTGATGAGACAAAAATCAAACAGTTCGCCGAAAGCACTCTTCAAAATCGACTCCTCGACACCAGCCCCCTTGAGGTTCTCACTCATCTCAATCTCCTTTCTGATCAAATTCCCACCCACGCCGCCATCCTTCTTTTTGGAACGGATCCACAACGCTTCCTTATTTCCGCCACCGTGAAGTGTGCCCACTTCCATACCCTAGAAGTCGTCAAACCCATCCCCTCCGCCCATGAGTATCGCGGCACTGTTTTTGATCTCATCGAGCAATCTGTTGACTTCGTCATGTCGAAGATCAACCGGAGTGTCGGCACCCGCGCCGATGGGGTCACGGCCCCCATCGAATATGAAATCCCCCGTGAAGTGGTTGCCGAAGGCATCATCAATGCGGTCGCTCACCGGAATTACGCCAGCAATGGCAGTGTCCAAGTCATGCTCTTCCCCGACCGACTGGAAATTTCAAACCCCGGCACTCTTCCTTCCTCGATGACCCTTGAAGACCTCCGCGGCCCCCACATTTCGGTCCCCGCAAATCCTCACCTCGCTGACCCGCTTTCACGCACCTCCTACGTCGAGAGACTCGGCACCGGCACCCGAGACATGATCCGCCGCTGCTCTGAAGTTGAACTCCGAGAGCCCGAATTCCTCCTGAACGACGGCTTTATGGTCCGTATCTTTAGGAAAACCGGACAACTTAGAGCGCCTAATGGACAAGTCACCGGACAGCATGGCGGACAAGATGACACCAAAACCGGACAAGTCACCGGACAAGATACCGGACAAGTTGAGCCGTGGATTTTCTCGGTTCTGGAGGCCTGCCGAAACAGCCCTCTCAAGAGTAAAGAAATTCAGGAAATCGCGGGAATCAGACACCGGGAATCTTTCCAAAGAAACTACCTCGACCTTCTCCTCCGAGAAGGCTGGGTCACCCGCACCATCCCAGACAAACCAACGAGCCGGAACCAAAAATATCAAATCACCGAGAAGGGTCTCGCCCATCTCCCTCCCCCTTCCTCTTAACGATGACCAAACAAGCACGCTCCGAACGCCGGACCCAGGACCGGGTCATCAAGCTATTCACTGACGAGAGCCACCCCGATTACTTGGGCTACCAATACCTCGGCGACTGGCACCAGCGAGAGAAAAACCGCTGCATCGAAACCGACCTGCTCCGGGCAAACTTGAGCAAACGCGGCTACTCAGGCACCCACATTTCCGCTGCTCTACAAAAGCTCGAAGTCGCCGCCGACTCCACCGGCGACACGCTCTACCAAGCCAACCTGCGGACCTACAACCTCCTCCGCTATGGCGTACCCGTCCAAATCGCCGCCGGTCAGGCTCACGAGACGGTCCATCTCATCGATTGGGAAACCCCCGACAACAACGAATTCGCCCTAGCCGAGGAGGTCACCCTCAAGGGCGGGCACCAACGCCGCCCCGACCTCATCCTCTACCTCAATGGCCTAGCCATCGGCGTCATCGAACTCAAACGCGGCTCCGTAGACCTTGCCGAAGGCATCCGCCAACTCATCACCAACCAAGAGGAAATTTTTAACAAAGGCTTCTTCAGCACCGTCCAATTCGTCTTCGCTGGCAACGATTCCCAAGGCCTCCGCTACGGCACCACCGATACGCCCGAAAAATACTTCCTCTCTTGGAAGGAGGAAGAAGCGTCCCCACCCGCTGCCGACTTCCTCCTCGACCGCCCTCTCGCCCAAATGTGCGAGAAATCACGCCTCCTTGACCTCATCCGAAACTGCATCATCTTCGACGCCGGAACCAAAAAAGTCCCCCGCGTTCATCAATACCTCGGTCTCAAAGAAGCTCAAAATCGGATTGTCAAAAAAGAAGGCGGAGTCATCTGGCACACTCAAGGAAGCGGCAAAAGCATCCTCATGGTTCTCCTCGCCAAGTGGATCTTGGAACACGACCCCGAGGGCCGCATCCTCATCATCACCGACCGCGATGAACTCGATAAGCAGATCGAGGGTGTCATGAAAAACGCCGGCGTCATTGGCGGCAACTCCCCCTCACCCCGCATCACTTCACGCTCCGATTTTGTCACCAAACTCTCCACCCCAACTCCCCGCCTCCTCTGCGCCCTCATTCATAAATTTGATCCCGATCTCAAAAGCCCCGCACCCCCGGTTCATGGCCACCTCTACGTCTTCGTCGATGAATGCCACCGCACCCAAGGAGGTGACATGAACAAGCAGATGAAAAAGTGGCTCAAGGATGCCATCTTCATCGGCTTCACCGGCACTCCTCTTCTCAAGAAAGATAAGAAAACCACCCGCGACACCTTCGGCACATACATTCACACCTACAAGTTTGACCAAGCCGTCGCCGACGGTGTCGTACTCGATCTCAAATACCGCCCTCGCAAAGTCCCGCAACGCCTGACCTCAAAGCAGGCCATCGATGATTGGTTTGAACAAAAAACCATCGGCCTCAACAACTCCCAACAAGCCATCCTTCGCAAACGTTGGGCCACCATCGAAGAACTCATGAGCGCCGAGGAACGCAAGCAGCGCATCGTCGCAAGCATCATCCAAGATTTTTCGCTCGTCTCCCGCCTCAACAACGACCGCGGCACCGCCATTCTCGTCGCCGCTTCAATCTACGACGCCTGCCACTACTTCCGTCTCTTTCAAAACACAAGCTTCGGCAAACATTGCGGGATCATCACCTCTTTTGAACCCAACCACAATGCCATCTCACGCAAACCAACTGACAGCGATGAGCGCTACAAATTCGACACCTACACCGAGCACGTTCTCGAAAAAGACCAAACAACCAAAGACTACGAGGACAAAACAAAAGAGCGCTTCATCAAGGAACCCGCAAACTGCAAACTCCTCATCGTCGTCAGCAAACTCCTGACCGGTTTCGACGCGCCCTCGTGCACCTACATCTACCTCGATCATGAAATCCACGATCACAACCTCTTCCAAGCGATCTGCCGCACCAACCGCCTCGACGGTGACGACAAAGACTACGGTTACATCGTCGACTTCAAAGAACTCTTCAGTAATGTCCAGGAGGCCATCGCAATCTACACTTCTGACGACCTCGACATCGATGATAGTGACGGCACTGACGGAAACATCACCGTCAAAGACTGGCTCGAGGAAGGGAAAAAGAAACTCGATGCCGCCCGCGAAGCCCTCCGTTACCTCTGCGAACCCGTTGACGAGCCACGAGAGATTGAGCAATACCTGCACTACTTTTGCGGCGATTCCCAAGACCCCAATGCCCTCGATGAAACTGAACAACTCCGCGTCTCATTCTACAAAGCGGTCGTCACCTTCCTCAGAGCCTACGCCACCATGGCCTCCGATCTGATCGAAGCAGGCTACACCGCCGGAGAAATCGCAGATCTCAAAAACGAGACCGCCGCCTTTGCCGACTTCCGAAATGCCATCAAAAAACACGCTGGCGAAGAGCTAGACATTAAGCCCTACGAGGCGGACATGCGCTACCTCATCAACACCTACATTCAAGCAGATCATGCCGAAGACTTAGGGAACCTAGACTCCCACTCGCTCTCCGAACTCATCATCCAAACTGGCATTCACGATGCCATCGCCCAGAAACTAAACGCAAAAAGGAATCTTTCTAAAGATTCCATCGCAGACGGCATCATCAATAATATCCGCAAGACCATCATCCGAGACCAACTCACCGACCCTCGTTTCTACACCGAAATGTCTCAACTCTTGGAAGATCTCATCGCAAAAAAAGCCGCCGAAACCGTTTCCTACGAGGACTTCCTCAAGCGAGCAGAAGACCTCATCAAGCGAATGGGTAGCGGACAAGCCGCCGATGACCTCCCAGCAGCCCTGCAAGGAAAACCCGGCGCGACGGCCATTTACCGCAACCTCCCAGAGAGATTATTTGAACCAGAACCAAGCGATTCAGGCATCCTCGCCGCAGATACCACGAACTTCGCCGACCCAAAGCTGGTCATGGCCAATAAAATTCATCGAGCTGTAGTCGAAAAAGCCCCAGCTGGCTGGAAAGGCGATCAAACCCGCGAGGCCACCGTTATCAACGCCATCGCCCCTCTCCTCAAAAACGATCGCGAGGCTGTATACGACATCTTCGAAATCATCAAAAATCAACCCGACTACTGATGAGTGAATCCCTAAAGCTCGGAGAGACCACGATCACAGTCACCCGAAAGGATATTAAAAATGTCCACCTCACGGTGCATCCACCCGATGGCCGGGTCACCCTTTCCGCTCCGCTCGAAACTCGCCTCGATGTCGCCCGCGCCTACGCCATTTCCAAGCTCACTTGGATTCGTCAACGGCAGGAAAACTTCGTGAAGCAAGCGCGGGAAACGCCTCGCAGATTCATCGAACGCGAAAGTCACCACCTCTGGGGAAAGCGCTACCTTATGACCGTCACCCAGAAGAACTCAAAACCTTCCGTCAAGCTCGACCACAAACGAATCAACCTGACAGTCCGCCCCGGCTCATCTCAAGCAAAACGCGAGCAAGTCATTCACGAATGGCACAAAAGCCTCCTTCACAAGACCATCCCTCCGCTCATCGCGCAATGGGAGAAGAAACTCAAAGTGAAAGTTTCCGCTTATTTCCTGCAACGCATGAAGACTAAGTGGGGCAGCTGTAACCACCAATCTGGAAATATCCGACTCAACACAGAGCTTGTGAAAAAGCCCAAAGAACTCCTCGAGTATGTCATCATTCACGAAATGATCCACCTCATCGAACCCACCCACAGCAAACGCTTCATCGACCTTCTCCAGAAAAACCACCCACAATGGCAAGAAGCCCGCGCTGAGCTCAACGAACTCCCGCTCAGTGCTGACAACTGGGGATCACTCTCTAAATGACCTGCTCCAAATCCTCGATCCACTCCGCCGCGTGCTCGTTTTCGGGATCGATTTTGAGGACTTCTTGGAAGGCCTCGCGGGCTTCTGAAAACCGCCGCTGACTAGCGAGGTAGCCGCCGAGATTTGCGTAAACCTCATCCTTCTCGCATTGGTATTTGAGCGCTTCACGAACTAAGTATTCTGCCTTTGCGGGCTCACCACGATGGAAGGCCATGTTCGCGGCCATCACGAGAAGTTCTCCGCGGACCGTGTTCTTTTCGTGGGCTTCGCGGTAGCATTTTTCCGCTTCGGCAAAGCGGCCCGTCTTTTCATAGAGAGTCGCTTTGTTGAATAGGAGAAGTTCCTTCGCTTCGTCATCGTCACAGAGTTCGCCCATTCGTTCGAGCGTCGCCTCGGCTTGCGAAAAATTCCCAAAGTCGATGAGGTCGGTCGCATAAAGAAGAGTTGAGAGCACGTTCTCAACATCCTCTTGGGTGAGAATTTCCTCATAAATGAGGCAGGCGCTCGCGACTTGGTCAGCCTCGCGGGCTTCTTCTAGGGCCTCATACAGTTCCTCAATCTCGGACATGCGCCGAGGCTACTCTTCGTCCACCGTTTCGTCACGCTGATAGATCGGGAGCTGACGATATGGGACGGTAAAGGCGAGTGTCATCATAGCCGTGCCATAAACCTGCCCCGCCTCCTTACTATACCAGGAGCCATCTTCCTTCTGCTTTTTCAAGTAAGTGGCGTACATCCAATCCGCATAGGTTTCCCAATATTTTCCGCCGATCTGGAACATGGCCTGCGCGTTGTAGTAGTTGCCGTAGAATTCAAATTGCGCTCCTTCCAATGATCGGAAAGTTTGGAGGATAAAATCGGCGGCTTTGATCGTCGATGGCTTCCCGTGTTCTCCGCAGAGTTCGAGACAAAGAAGTCCCATTCCGGTGAGAGAATTTTTTTGATTATGGGGGCTGGAGTAGCCGAAGTGGCCATTCTTCTGAGAAAAATTCCCGTAGAGATACTTCACCGCATCTTCGATTGCTTTATCAGGAACCTCCGCTCCGTTTAACTTTGCTGAGCGCAAGGCCATGAGAGCCCAGCCGCTACACGAGGTATCGGAGTCGCGGGAATTGGCATGGTAACGCCAGCCGCCTTGATGACGGTCACTTTTCTTCACAGCCTGGGCCCGTAAAATAAGAGCAAGGGCACGCGGAAGGCTTTCGTTAATCTTCTTCTGACGGTCAGGATCGACCATTCCTGAAACCTCCGAGAGAAAGAGAGTCGCGATATTATGACCATACATCGGGCCACTGCCATATTGTCCACCGGTATAAAGTCCCTCGCGATCTTGTCGACCGATCAAGAAATCGATGATCTTGTTCAAGGAATTGGCGTAAGGTCCTTCGGTTGCCATGTGACCGCGCGAGAGAAAGGCCATTCCAGCGAGAGCAGGAATACCGCAAGAATCCCCATAGCTTCCCGAGTAGCTTCCATCCTGCTTTTGAACACGAGCAAGGTACTGCAAGCCTCGATCCACCGAAGGATCTACCTTCTCCTTCCACTTCGCAAAGACGGTCGGAGCAACTTCTTGGGCAGAAGAGAAAAGACAAAGGAGAAGGAGAAAAGAGAGAACTTTCATCGTTTTTTAGTCACTTGCTCGAAGTATTTTTTGACGAGCCCACGGTAATCTTCCGGGACTACGGATCGACGTGATCCACTGACATCAGTTTTCATCGTCGCTTGAATCTTTTCCCAATCAGACGCGCTAATGCCCAACTTTGCCAACTCAGCAGGAACCCCCTTATCGGCCTGCGCCTGACGCATTCCTTCCTTCGCTTCGTCACTCGCTTGTTCTCCCTGCCCAGGCTCACCATCCTTATCGGCCTGCGCCATTTCTTCGCCCGGCTTGCCCCCTTGCTTCATACTGGACTTCGCCTCGTTGGCCGCCTTCCGCAAAGCCTCCGCAGCAGCCTTCGCACTGGCAGCTGCTTGTTGTGCTTCACTCGCATTCGCCGCTTGAGAACTTTTCTCCAAAGCCTCGGCCATTTCCTTCCCCGGTGCGGGAGCATTTCTTGAATTCTCAGCTTGCTGAGCCGCTTGCTCGGCCCGTTGGGCAAGTTGCTTCGAGGCTTGCGCAAGGGACTGACTTGCCTGCTCAAATTTTTGAGCCGCTTGTTCGTGCTGCTGTGAGGCTTGCGAGGCCTGTCCCGATTGTTGAGCTTTTGAAGCTTGGCTTGCCATTTGCGCCCCTTGCGTGGCCTGCTGTTGAGCTTGGCCCAGAGCATTTCCTTCAACCTCAGGAATGCTTTGAATGTCTTGGGCCAACTCAGCCGAGCGAGCCGCCTGCATTTCTTCGAGCGCAGCGAGAGCATCCTCCGGACGACCTTCGGCCAAATCTTGTAAAGCTTCGGCAATCTCCTGCTGTTTCTCTTGAAGAGCCATTTGCGAAGCGGAAACTTCGGCGCCCTTGCTCAGTTCACGAGCCGCTTGTTGAGCCGCTTCCGCCGCCGCTTGCGCGTCACCTTCTTGCGCTCCTTCGAGAGCTTCCTCAGCTTGCGCGAGAGCTTCCGGAAGATCATTGGCTCGGGCCTCTTGAGCCGCGCGTGCTTCACTTAACTCAGCCTTCGCGCCCTCAACAACTGCTTCTTGCTCACGAGCCAAAGCTTGCTCCAAAGCATCCGAAATTCGCTCCGATTGCATTTTCTCCAAAGCCGCCTGAGCTCCTTCGGCATCACCTTCTGCGAGTGCTTCAAAGGCTCCTGCAAGTGCTTCCTGCTGTTTTTGAAGGGCTTCTTGTGAAGGTGATTCGCCCGCTGCTTTTGCGAGTTCTTCTGAGGCTTGTTGAGCTTCCTTTGCCGCGATTTCTGGCTTCTTTTGATTCGCGGCATTCATCGCCTGACTGGCCTCTTGCACTGCCTTGGCTAAATCTTCGGCACGAGCCTCTTCCCCGTTCTGCGCATCACTCAATTCATCCTTCGTCGCCTCTAAGACTTCCTTTTGAGCTTCCGCGAGAGCCTCCGCAACTTCATTGGCATCAGGGATTCCTTGCGCTTCTTCTAAGGCCGCTTGAGCCTCTTCCGTCTTTCCTTCCGCAAGAGCTTCAAAGGCTTCAGCAATTTTCTCCTGCTTTTTCTGCAGTGATTTTTGCGAGGGCGATTCACCAGCCTCTTTCGCCAATTCATCAGCGGCTTCTTGCCCCGCTTTGGCAGCTTGCTCGGGCTTATTTTGCCTCGCGGCATTCATGGCCTCTTGCGCTTGCTCGACGGCTTTCGCTAAATCTTCAGCTCGGGACTCTTTTCCTTTTTGGGCCTCTGACAATTCTTCCTTTGCCTGATTCAGAGCCTCCTCTTGTTCTTTGGCGAGAGCTTGCGCGATTTCACGAGGGTCGAGCATTGCTTGCGCTTCTTCGAGCGCTGCCTCTGCTTCTTCATTGTTGCCCTCGGCGAGCGCCTCTAGAGCTTCCGCTAACTTCTCCTGCTTCTCTTGGACCGCTTTTTGAGAAGGATTTTCGTCTGCGCTTTTCGCCAATTCTTCGGCAGATTTTTGCGCCGATTTGGCCGCTTCTTCGGGCTTCGACTGACGCGTTTCATTCACCGCTTTTTCCGCCTCAGCAATCGCTTTTGGCAATTCCTCCATCCGAGCTTCGTCCTTATCCTGACGAGCATCTGCCAATTCCTCGCGAGCAGCCCGCGCGACATCTTGCTGTTCTTGAGCGATCGCATTCTTAAGCTGGTTCTCATCCATCTTTGGGCTCGCGGGCTCAGACTGCTCAGCGAGCTTTGCCAATTCTTCTTGAGATTCTTGCAGAGCCTCAGCTTCTTTGGCGAGATCGAGAGCCCGCTCACTTTGCGACTTCATCGCCGCGGCTTTGGCCTCAGGTGACTCTTGCACCTTTTGACGAATCTCTTCCTGCATCTGGCGCTGCTTATTCTTCCAATCCTGATCAGGATCTTTCTCAGCGGCCTGACGGGCCAATTCTTCTTGCTTCTGCGCCATCTCCTGCAGGCGAGCGAGGTCATCGGTCTTTGGTTGATCCTTCTGAATCTCTTGCTGCAAAGCCCGAAGGTCTTCCACCGCTTCTTGGCTCTCACGAAGAGCATGATCCATTTCGGAATGACGAGATTCAGGTGTATCTTGGAGGGCCGTGTTTTCGACAGACTTCTTAGCCTCCTCAAGTTTTGCGACAACCGCATCGACCTCATCTCGGCGATGCTCCTGAACTCCCTGCTTCATCCGCTCACTGAGTTCGCTGAGTTCCTTCTGAGCCTCATTGAGCTTTTCTCTCGATTCGGCGAGCGCCTTTTCAGCCGACTCACTGACTTCTTCTTTATGAAGCTGCCCTTTAGCCTGATGCATTTTCTGCTTCGCCTTCTCAATATCACGAATCGCCTTATCCACCGTCTCGCGAATATCACTGTCCTGCTTACGAAGTTCCTGACGAACGAGCGATTCGGCATTTCGATCGAGTTTGAACTCCAACCACTCGGAATGCCCCACTCCCGGTCCATCTAGCTCCGCGGGACGATTATCGCTCAGAGCCAGGCGCATCCGAAACTCGCGCGCGCCTTTGTATTGGTTCACAAGGCTTCCTAAAAAGACCATCGCTTCGCCTTCCCAAAGTCGACCCGCTTCGCCATCTACCCGCTCGGGTAAAAGTTCTAAGAGTGCTTCAACCGGCTTCCCATTTACCTCTAGCTCGATCTCGGCTTTCGCCAAGCCAATCGCCTCGTTCACTTCATAAGTGATGATCACTTGCTCATCTGGCTTCACTCGAAACTCACGCTGAACCGGAGTCAAAATCTTCACCACGGGAGCTGGGTCTTCCGTTGCTTTAAGTTGAAATTTCGCCGCATCCAACTCCTGCCCCAAACGATGCTTCACCTTCACGGTTGCCGCCGCATCGACCCCAGGCTTGAAAGTCCCAGACCAAGACATCGTCGTTCCGCGTGCTGAAGCTTCGAGGCTCGCTTCGCCAAAGGCACTGGAATCCATCACTACCTCCGCGCTCTCAAGCGGAGTATCAAAGCGGCCCTCAATCGTCACTTCCGTTCCCGCGAGTGCCTGTACTCCGTTACCCAATGAGACTTCACGATCAGGCCATGAGGTATAAGGAGGATATTGCAAGGTCACCACGGGCTCGAGCAAACGAGGAAGTGGAAAGACCTTTGCCTCAAAGCGATCACTTTCGCTCCCGGCAACCCTTGCCAAATATTTAAAGCTCTGATCTGCCGAATGGACTTTGTAAGAATAAGTATGAGTTTCGCCTTCCGAGCTGGTCGGCTGAAGCGTCTCCGTGAGCGTCTTGCCATCCTTTTCGATCACGAGCTCTAGCGCCTTATTCAAGGAACCTGTGTAAGTGAGATCGATGGCAAATTCATCGCCTTCTAAAAGCTCAACATCCCCGGGCTGAATCTCAAAACGAAAAGCCCCAGCATTTCCCAACTCCGAAAAGGGTGACACCGCACGCGTGAGCAAACGCCCCATTTCACGAGGCCAAACTGCCACCAAAGCAATCAAAGCCACCAAGGCCGCGCCCACTGGAAGCATCGACCGGCGAATGCGTTTGGTCTGAACCTCTTCATTGGGATCAAGCATGTTGATATCGGAGGCCGCTTCCTTCGAAAGCTCTGCGAGAAGCTCTGGCGAAACTCCCTCAGGATGATTTGCCAGCTCCAAGGCGGTACTAATCCGTTCCTCCGTCTCCGGGTGCCGGGCCTCCAGCCATCGAGCAAGTCGGACCAAAGGTAACTTCCCTAGCAAGGGACGGAGGATAAAAAGCACCGCCGCCAGAAGAATCGCGGCGAGCCAAAGGAAGAAAAGAGCGGTTCGAGCCAAGGAAGGCAAAGGAGCCAAAAAGTAGTCCAGCGCGATGATCAAAAGAAGCCCGCCTAAAAGCACCCCTGCCGTTCTCAAAAGCCCACGAAAGAGCTGAATCCGCCGAATACGACGGCGAAGCGATACGAGACCGGATTCGATCTCAGGGGGAAGATCCTTGGACATGAAGAGGATTACGCGGCTAATCACCCCCGACTTTCGAGGATAAAGTGAGATTTTAGAGAGAGTCTTTCTTCTACAAGATTCAAACGAAGTCCTCTCAGATTGTTTTTTTGTGACAGCCTGACGGTTCAAATCGAGTAGAATGACGATAGCTCGTGTCATACAAATTTTTAAATCACGGTCAGCCTTTCCTCTTCTTTCCGATGTCTAAAGCCCTTTCCTCTTTGCTTTTTCTGATCTTGAGCCTTTCCACTTTTGGGGAGGAAAAGATCTCCTTCGACCGAGACATTCAGCCGATTCTCTCTGAAAACTGCTACTATTGTCACGGGACGGACCCCTCGCACCGGGAAGGAGACCTCCGCCTCGATCTCCGCGAGGATGCTCTCGACGCCGGAGCAATCGTGGAAGGGAAACCCGAGAAGTCTGAAATGATCGCTCGTATCCACTCAAAGGATCCGGAGGACCTCATGCCGCCGCCCGACTCCCACCGCAAACTCAGTCAGGAACAAAAGGACCTCCTCGCCCGCTGGATTCAGGAAGGAGCAGAATACACCGATCACTGGGCTTTCACCCCCCTTCCTGATTCAAACGGAAAGTCAATCGACGAGCTCGTTTCCACTCAACTCGCAAAAAGAGACCTTAAGTTAAAGCCAGCTACCAAGCCTCACCAACTGCTTCGCCGCCTCACTTTTGATCTGACCGGTCTCCCGCCGACCCTTAAACAAATTTCATCTTTCGATGAAGAAAACCTGAGCCCTTTCATCGATCAACTCCTCACCTCACCTGCTTACGGAGAACACATGGCGACCCCTTGGCTCGATGTCGCTCGCTACGCCGATAGTTACGGATTCCAACAGGATAAAGACCGTCGCGTCTGGCCCTATCGCGACTACGTCATCAATTCCTTCAACGCCAATAAGCCCTTCGATCGCTTCATTCACGAACAGGTCGCAGGCGACATGCTTCCCGATGCCAACGAAGAGACCCGTATCGCCACCGCCTTCTCGCGGCTTCACCAACAAAAAGTTGAAGGCGGCTCCGTCCCTGAGGAATTCCGCGTCGAATACATTGCCGACCGAGTTCACACCTTCGGCACCACTTTTCTCGGCCTAACCATGGAGTGCTCTCGCTGTCACGATCACAAATACGATCCCACCACCGCGAAAGACTACTACTCGCTCTTCGCCTTCTTCGATGACATCGATGAATCCGGCCTCTATTCCTATTTTAATCCTGAAGCCACTCCCACTCCCGCCATCTCGCTTCCCAGCGAGGCTCAGAAGCAGCAATTGAAAGACAAAGAGTTCGCAAGCGCCGAGGCTCTTCAAAAGTTGACAACACTCGGCGAGATCGAAGTCGATCCGAGTCAAAAGCTCCTCCCATTGAGCGAGCAACTCCTTCATCTCACCTTCGAGGACAGCAAGCCCGATGGCGCAAATAAACCCGAACCCGGAAAGATCGGTAAAGCTCTGAGACTCACCGGGGATGACGCCGTCACCACCAAAGTCGGAGACTTTCCACGGGAACATCCCTTTACCGTTTCACTCTGGCTCCAAAGCCCTGACGTCAAAGATCGCGCCGTCGTCTTCTCGCGCTCCAAAGCTTGGCATGATGCCGCTTCGCGGGGCTACGAACTCCTCCTTCTCGAGAACCAGCTCCAATGGTCGCTCATCCACTTCTGGCCGGGCAATGCGATCTCAATCAAGACCAATGAAGCGATCAAACCCGGCGAGTGGGTTCATGTCACCGTCAGCAACGATGGCTCATCTCGCGCCGAAGGCCTCAAAATTTTCATCAACGGCCAAGAAGCGAAAACGAGCATCGTTCGCGACAAACTCACCCGCCCCATCAAAGGTGGAGGTAACCCGCACATTCATATTGGAGAAAGAATGCGTGATCGCGGGTTTAAGAACGGCTTGGTCGATGAATTCTACGTCTTCGATCGTGAACTCAGCCCACTCGAAATCGCACAGCTTCACTCTCCGCAAGTCGATCCTCCTCTAGATCCGCAAAGCGCTCTTTTACGAGATCCCTCGTACCAAGAAGCTCTCGCCAATCTCAAAAAGGCCCGCGCCGATCACAACAAGCTTCAGAACTCCATTCCTGAGATCATGGTCATGGCAGAGCTCGACGAGCCAAAGCAGGCCTTCATCCTCAACCGTGGAGCTTACGATTCGCGAGGAGAACCTGTCGAAGCCGCCCTTCCCGCTTTCCTGCCAGACTTCGGGATGAAGGCCACCAATCGTCTTGAACTCGCGAAATGGCTCACTCACCCCAAGCACCCACTCACCGCGCGAGTGACCGTCAATCGACTCTGGCAGGCCTTTTTCGGACGCGGCCTTGTCAACACCTCTGAAGACTTTGGCATCCAAGGCGAACGACCCGAACATCGCGAACTTCTCGACGAACTCTCCGCCCGATTCATCGCTTCCGGATGGGATGTCAAAGCACTCGTCAAAGAGATCGTTTCTTCAAAAACCTACCAACAAGATTCCTCAGCCAACTCGCTCGAGATCGAACAAGATCCCGACAACAAATTTCTCGCCCGAGGCCCGAGACATCGCCTGCCAGCCGAGGCAATCCGAGACCAGGCTCTCGCCGCTTCGGGACTTCTCGTCCCCAAGATTGGTGGTCCTTCCGTCCATCCTTACGATCTCGCCGAATCTTTCAAACCCAGCAAACCCACTTTAGGTGAAGGCCTCTACCGCCGCTCACTTTACACCTATTGGAGACGAACCGGACCATCTCCAGTCATGATGGCCTTTGACGCGGTGAAACGTGATGTCTGCTCGGCAAAACGAGACTCCACTTCCACCCCTCTTCAAGCCCTCGTATTACTCAACGGTGTTCAATTCGTCGAAGCTTCTCGTCACCTCGCCGAGAGTGCCTCCCAAAAACATCCGGATGACCTCAAGGCCACGATCACCGACGTCTACCTCCGACTAACTTCTCGAAATCCGGATGAAACCGAGATGGGGATTCTTGAGAAAATTTACACCGAGCAACTCACTCACTTCCAAACCCACCCTAAAGAAGCTCAAAGCTTCATGGACCAAGGCCATCGTAAATCAAAATCCGCCACTCCCGAACTTGCCGCCCTGACCAGCCTCGCTCAAGCCGTCCTTAACCTCAACGAGGTCAACACCAAGCAATAGCATTCTATGACTTCTCCTTTCCTCAACCGCCGCGATGTTCTCCGAAATTCTGCTCTCGGATTTGGTGGCCTCGCTTTGGCCGATCTCCTAAATGCCGAAAATGGCCCCCTTTCCCGGAAGTCAAAAATCCCCGCGAAAGCAAAACGGGTTATCTTCCTCTGCCAATCGGGAGGTCCTTCGCAAATCGACCTCTTCGACCCGAAACCCTTGCTTCAGAAAAAACATGGCGAGCAACTTCCTGATGAGATCCGAGGAAACCAGCGCCTCTCGAGTATGTCAGGCAACCAATCCTCGATCCCACTGGCAGGCTCACCTTTCGAATTTTCCCAGCACGGCGACTCCGGCCAATCGTTCTCCGAAATCCTCCCGTATACCGCCAAGATTGCGGACGATATCTGTGTCGTAAAAAACATGTACACCGAGGCCATTAACCACGGCCCCGCAGTCACCTACCTCCAAACTGGCTCTCAAATTTCCGGCCGTCCCTCCATCGGCGCGTGGCTTCAATACGGCCTCGGCACTTCGAACAATGACCTCCCTTCCTTCGTCGTCCTCAACACCAAGGGAAAAGGCGGACAGCCGCTTCTCTCCCGCTTTTGGGGGTCTGGCTTTCTGCCCACCGAATACCAAGGAGTGCGCTTTCGCTCTGGAAAAGATCCCGTCCTTTATCTCAGCAACCCCGATGGAGTTTCGGAAAAGTCCCGACGCCTTCTTCTCGATCGCCTCGCTGAACTACACTCTCACCAACATGCTCTGAGCCCCGATGTCGCGATTCAAGACCGCATCAAGCAATACGAGATGGCCTTCAACATGCAGTCGAGCGTCCCTGAAGTCGCCGACCTGAGCGAGGAAACCGACGAGACTTACGAACTCTATGGAAAGGATTCCCGCAACCCCGGAACCTTCGCCGCAAACTGTTTGATGGCTCGTCGACTCGCCGAACGCGGCGTCAAGTTCATCCAACTCTACCACCAAGGATGGGATCAACACGGAGGACTTAAGGGCGGCATTTCTCGTCAATGTAAGGAAACCGACCAAGCTTCCGCCGCCCTCGTCTCTGATCTCAAACGGAGAGGCATGCTCGATGATACCCTCGTCATCTGGGGAGGAGAATTTGGAAGGACCAACTACTCGCAGGGCAAGCTCACGCCCGGAGGCTTTGGTCGTGATCACCATCCTCGCTGTTTCTCGATCTGGATGGCTG
Organism: uncultured Verrucomicrobiales bacterium; assembly: GCA_937928545.1. Classification (GTDB taxonomy): domain Bacteria; phylum Verrucomicrobiota; class Verrucomicrobiia; order Verrucomicrobiales; family Akkermansiaceae; genus SW10. The sequence goes on along the minus strand of CALGJQ010000005.1, from coordinate 104,734 downwards.
GAGGCGGGATCAAAGCCGGGATGTCCTTCGGCCAGACCGATGATTATGGCTACAATCTCGTCGATCAAAACGGAATGACGATTTCACCGGACAAACATGCCTACGATGAAAACGCAGTCCACGTTCATGATCTTCAGGCCACCATTCTCCACCTCTTGGGAATCGACCACACCGCCCTCACTTACAAGTTCCAAGGCCGCCACTTCCGCCTCACCGATGTGCACGGCAAGGTCGTGAAGCCGATCTTGGCCTAGACTACATTTCGAGCATCATCCGAGTCGGATTCTCAAGGCAGTCCTTGATCTTAATCAGGAAAGTCACCGCCTCTTTGCCGTCCACCAGTCGGTGATCGTAGCTCATCGCGAGATACATCATCGGGCGAATCTTCACCTCACCATTCACCGCCATCGGACGTTGTTGAATGGTGTGCATCCCAAGGATTCCACTTTGCGGCGGATTCAAAATCGGGGTGCTAAGGAGCGAGCCATAAACACCACCATTCGAGATGGTAAAGACACCACCCATGAGGTCAGCCAATTCGATCTTTCCTTCCTTCGCCTTGGTCGCGTATCCGATGATGTCTTTCTCGATCTGGGCAAAAGACTTTTGATCACAATCACGAACGACGGGAACGATGAGTCCCTTCTCGGTTCCGATCGCGATTCCGACATCGTAGAAATGATTTTGAACGATCTCGTTTTCTTCAATGCTGGCATTGATTGAAGGAACATCTTTGAGCGCCTGCACCACCGCCTTGGTAAAGAGGGACATGAAACCGAGTTTCACCCCGTGCTTTGCGACAAAGTCTTCTTGGACCGCTTTCCGAAGCTCCATCACGGCCGTCATATCGACTTCGTTAAAGGTCGTGAGAATCGCCGCCGTCTGTTGGGCGTTAACGAGATGCTGCGCAATCTTACGACGCAGCGGACTCATCTTTTTACGCGTGACACGCCCCTCATCATTGACGGGAGCCTTAGCCGCAGGTACGGGAGCAGCCGGAGTTGCCTGAGGAGCAGAAGTCGCCTCTTGCTTGGGAGTCTCAGCAAACGGAGCTGGTGCAGGGGTCGAGGCTTCCGCTGGCGCTTCTGACACCGCGATACTCCCGAGCTTTTGCCCAATCTCTACTTCGCTTCCCTCCGCAACCTCAATGGTGACAAGCCCACTGCTTTGGGCCTCGATTTCCTGCGACACTTTATCGGTATCCACGGTCAAAACGGTCTCACCTTTTTTCACGAAACCTTGATCAGCCACCGCCCACGCAGCGATGGTTCCAGAGGTGATCGAGTCACCAGCGGCTGGCATGACGATATCGACCACTTCTCCACTCGGTGACGGAGATGCTGCTTCCGGACTTGGACTTGCCGCTGCTGGAGCCGCACTCGAGGCGACTTCACCTTCCGCGATTGCGCCGATGACCGCGCCAATCGCAACCTCTTCTCCTTCGGGAACTGAGATTGAAAGGGTTCCCGAAACCGCGGCTTCGATTTCAGGCGAAACCTTATCCGTTTCGAGGGTCGCAACGACCTCTCCTTTCTGAACGCTCGCTCCATCAGCGTGATGCCAACGGGAGACGAGAACTGAAGTGATCGATTCTCCGACGGAGGGAATGATAATATCTTGGGACATGGTCAATTAAACTGAGAAAGCTTTTTCGCAGAGCATCTTTTGCTCGCGTTTGTGAACGGCCTTGGAGCCGGTGGAAGGACTGGAGGCGCGCTCACGACCGGCGTAACGGACGCGACTGCGCGTGAGATTTTCAAGACGAGGCTGCATGAAGAACCAAGCTCCCATATTGAGCGGCTCCTCCTGACACCAAACGAACTTTTTGGCCGAGCGGTAAGGGCTAATCACCTGTTTAATCTCCTCGGTGTGAAGTGGATAAATCTGCTCAACGCGCACGATCGCGGCATTCTTAATATCGTTTTCTTCACGGTAAGTGAGGAGATCGTAGTAAACCTTACCTGAGCAGAAAATCACGCGCGTGACGTTCTCTGGCTTTTCGAACTCAAAGTGGTCAGGCAAGATTTCACGGAAGCTGGATTCGTCCAAAAAGTCTTCAATATGAGAAACGGCCCGCGGGTGAGTGAGAAGACTCTTTGGCGTCATTAAGATCAAAGGCTTACGAGTCGGCGAAAGTTTTTGACGGCGTAAGGCGTGGAAATACTGAGCCGGAGTTGTGAAATTTCCCACAATCATATTCTTCTCCGCACAAAGCTGAAGGAAACGTTCCAGGCGAGCGCTCGAGTGCTCTGGCCCCATCCCCTCGTATCCGTGAGGCAGGAGAAGCACCATTGAGCTTGGCGTTTGCCACTTCGATTCTGCCGATGAAATAAACTGATCGATGATGACCTGAGCTCCATTGACAAAATCACCAAACTGAGCCTCCCAAAGGATGAGCATATTCGGGCAACCCAAGGAGTATCCGTAGTCAAAACCAAGAACCGCCGCTTCGGAAAGAAGACTATTATAAACGCAAAAACGTTCCTGATTATCACTAATCTCACGCAGCGGAATATAGCGCTCACGCGTTTCGTAATCGTAGAAGACGGCGTGACGTTGGCTAAAGGTTCCACGGCGACAATCCTGACCGGAAAGACGCACGGGGTATCCCTCAATCAAAAGTGAGCCAAAGGCGAGAGCCTCCGCAAAGGCCCAGTCAAAAGGCCCTCCATTTTGAAGTGCTTCTGCCCGACGTGGCACAAAGCGCTTTGCCAAGGTGGGATGTAGGCGGAAGCCTTCGGGAATGGTGGTCAGCACTTTCCCAATATGCTGAAGCGTATCGAGATCAATTCCGGTGGTGACCGCATCATGCGAATAAGGCGGCTGAGCCTCTGCCGTTGAGCCGGTATATTCGTCAAAGTTTCCATCTTCCTCGTGCTTGCGCATTGCTTCGAGGCCCGCATCGAGACCATTCCAAATCTCATCATGCAGTTCTTGTCCTTCACCAACCGTGATCACCCCTGAAGCCACTAGTTCATCGCGGAAAAGCTGACCTGCCGTCTTACGCCCCTCAATCTTGCGATAGATATGCGGCTGAGTGAACGCCGCCTGATCGTTCTCATTATGGCCCTGTCGACGGTAGCAATACATATCGATGACAACATCGCGGCCCCAAACTTGACGGAAATCGAGAGCAAACTCAGCAGCCCAAATCAACTCCTCTGGACGCTCGCCATTCACATGGAGAATCGGTGCTTCGATCATCTTCGCAACATCCGTGGCATAAGCTGATGAGCGAGCATCTGAAGGCATCGTCGTGAAACCAATTTGGTTATTCACGATGACATGAATCGTCCCTCCGGTGCGATAGCCCCCAAGTTGTGACAGATTAAGAACCTCGGCAACCGGTCCCTGCCCCGCAAATGCGGCATCACCATGAAGTAAGAGAGGTAAAACCACCTTCCGGTTCGTCTTCACCTCGTCATCTCCAATCAGCCGTTGGCGAGCGCGGGCTTTTCCTTCCACCACCGCATTCACCGCTTCAAGGTGACTTGGGTTGGCGGCCAGACTCACTCGGACGTCCCCGTCAGGAAACTTACGAACCTTCTCGTAGCCAAGGTGGTATTTCACATCACCATCCCCTGCGACAAGATCGGGAACATAGTTCGGAGTGAATTCGTAAAGAAGGGTCGAGATCGACTTCTTCACGAAGTGCGCCAGAACGTTAAGACGTCCACGATGCGGCATTCCCATCTCAATCTCCTGCACCCCTTTGGCAGGACAGCCTTCAAGGATGCGATTAAGAAGAATCATCAAGCCCTCTCCTCCTTCGAGAGAAAAACGCTTTTCTCCCAAAAACTTTTTGCCGAGGAAGCTTTCAAAGAGCTCCGCCTCCATCAACCAGCGCAATGCCTGTTTCTGATCGTCCGAGCTAATGGGAGGTTGACCAGCTCGCTCTTCAACCCGACGGCGAATCCAGTTCCGCACCTCCGTATTATGGATGTGCATATACTCAAAGCCGGTGCGGCCTGAGTAGGTCTCTTTGAGCGCTGCCTCTAGATCACGAAGTTTAGTGGGCTCCCCCTTGCGGAAGAATTGCGTCGCGGCCTCACGATCCAAATCCGCCTCGGTGAGGCCAAAGCTCTCCAATTGAAGACGTGGATTTACCGGCCCCGATTCCTCGAGCGGATTAATATGAGCCTGCGTGTGACCCAGAGTCCGATAATTGTAAATGAGGCTGACCACTTTACCCCGAAAAGAGAGTTGCTCCTCCGAAAGCCTCATATCGGGAGCGGTGGAACCCGCCGCAACGGCCGGAGTGCCATTGGGACCGCCTTTCTTTGGAAGAGTCGAGCCTAGCTCAAAGCCCTCGAAGAAAGCCGCCCAATTTGCCTCAACCGACTGAGGGTCATTGCTCCATTGCTCAAATTTTTCGTCCAAAAGAGCGGCATTAAACCGTGAAGAGATATGGGAGGACATAGGTGTCGATGCAGGGCGTTATTCGCGGATGAGTGAGATTCGAGCTTGGAAGAACACGAACTATGCATTTAGCTAATGCCCACACCTCCGCGAGTCAATCGCGCACCTTTGATTCCACATAAAAATTCGCATGATCGAGATTTCTAGTCTCAGCAAAAATTATGGCCGCCACAAAGCGGTCGACCAAATTTCTTTCGAAGTCGCCCGAGGCGAGATCGTCGGATTCTTGGGCCCCAATGGTGCCGGTAAGACAACAACGCTGAGAATGTTGACTGGTTTTCTACCTCCTAGCTCGGGAGCAGCCCGGATTGCGGGGAAGGATATTTTTCGCGAATCGCTCGAAGTCCGCAAACGGATTGGCTACATGCCCGAAAACGTTCCTTTATATACCGAGATGCGGGTCAAAGAGTACCTTCGCTTTCGCGGTGCCTTGCGTGGCCTATCTGGAGGCCAGCTTCGCAAACGGATGGGCGAGGTCCTAGAAACCTGTGGCCTGAGCGATGTTCGCCGCAAGATGATCAAAACCCTTTCAAAAGGATATCGCCAGCGCGTGGGCCTTGCAGATGCCCTGATTCACGAGCCTGACCTCCTCATCCTCGACGAGCCCACCAACGGCCTGGATCCGAACCAAATCCGCGCCATTCGAAAGCTCATTCAGAACCTTGGCGAAAAGCACACCATTCTCCTTTCCACCCACATCCTCAGCGAGGTCGAAATGACCTGTAACAAGGTCGTCATCATCGATGGAGGCAAGGTCAAAGCGGCCGACACCCCCCAAAACCTTGTCAATTCCATGAGACGGGCCGGCCGAGTCACCGTCGAAATGCAGGCCCCTATCCCTGATGCGGAACTCGCGATCACAAGTTTTGAAGAAGTGACCAAGGTCACCAGCGAGTCCCTCCAAGACGGCTGGAATCGCTTCACCGTTTTTGTCGCACCCAATACCGACACCCGAGTGAAGCTTGGAAATCTTGCTCATCAGAAACATTGGCCACTCCGCTCTCTCAGCCGCCGCGTCGGGACCTTGGAAGAGGTCTTCGTAGAACTCACCCGCAAAGACTAAACACCCAGCGTCATGCGTATTTTCCGAATCCTCTACTTCAAAGAGTTGAAGACCTACTTCCTCACCCCTTTTGGGTGGTTGATCCTCGCCTTCGCGGCCCTCATGCAGGGACTGATTCTCTCCACCACCCTTGAGGCCTTCGAAAATCAGGCTCAGTCCGAGAGCCTCGTTCACCTGAATTTCACCTCGCCCTTTTTCTGGTTCTATTTCCTTTTCCTCTTTCCAGTGCTCACGATGCGCCTTTTCTCTGAGGAAAATCGCTCTGGCACTTTAGAAGGGCTCCTCACCGCGCCCGTCCGCACCTGGCAGGTCGTTCTTTCAAAATTCTGCGCCGGCTACACCGCCTTTGCGATGCTTTGGATTCCGGCCATGATTCACTTTAAGCTCTTCACCACCATCACCGACATCCCACCACCCTTCGCGAATGGCGAACTCTATGGAGCCATGATCATCATTATGCTCATGGGCGCGCTTTTCACCTCTTTTGGTTGCTTGGCCTCCGCTCTGACCTCCAGCCAAATCATCGCGGGAGTGGTCTGCGTGGGCATCCTCTTCGTTCACTTCCTTCTGGGGCTCGTCACCACATTCTTCGGCGATCAAATTGCCGCCGCCCCTCTCTTCGAGTTTGTGTCCTCACAAAACCATCTCCGAGACTTCTCCCGTGGGCTTCTCGATACCCGCGCCATCGCCTACTATCTCAGCTCCACTACCTTCGTTCTCTTTCTCACCCATCACCTCCTGGACTACCGTCGCTGGAAGCCCTGATCCTAATTTCCCATGGCCGAATCTGATTCCAACTTCGAAATGGCACCACCACCCCGCCCCATCAAGCGGTTTGGCCTTGGCCTGCGCTCAGTTCTCCAACTCATCTTGGCCTTCCTCTCGCTCATCAGTATTTTCTACCTCGCTGGAAAATACTTCGAGCGCAAGGACCTCACCGAGCGTGGCACTTTCACTCTCTCTGAGGCAACTCAGAAACTCCTTTCTTCCTCTGCAGTTCAGGAGCGTGAAGAACCGGTGAAAGTCATCGCCGCTATTCGTAAAAGCTCCCCCCATTACAAACGTCTCAAGCCCATCATCGATGAATACGAACGCCTATCCAATGGTCAGGTGAAGGTCGATTTCCTCGACCCCATCCGCGATGGCGACCGCGCCCTCGAGGTGATGAACAACTATGGCGATGTCTTAGCTGACAAGCTCTTTGAAGAAGACCTCTTCATCATCGATGCCCGCCAAGGAAGTGCTGCCACTCCAGAGGAAAAGAACAGCGCCATCGCCAGCCATCTTCGCTACCTCCGTGTCAGTGACCTCCTCGTCAAAGCCACCGACGTAAACAAACAGCGACGCATCATCGGTTACCAAGACGAAGATATGATCAGCTCCGCGATTCAGTCCGCAATCGAAGGCCAGTCGCGCATTATGTATCTCGTCGAAGATAAAAGCGACCTCGAGGTCGGCGCCGCCAACTCCCCATGGCTCGTGCTCACTGAAGCACTCGAAAAACAAAACATCATACTCAGAACCATAAAGATCTCTCAGGTCGATAAAATCCCCGACAATGCCGAAGGCCTAGTCATTGTCGCTCCAGAATATGATTTCGAGGAAAACGAAATCGAAATTCTCACCAACTATTGGAACCGGCCTTCCTCCGCGATCATTGCCTACCTCGCCCCCAACACTCGCCCCGTCAACCTCCGCGCCTTCCTTCGGAAAAATGGGGTCACGCCGCGCGATGACCGCATCATGCGAACCCGCAACGGACGCACCGAGAGCCAAGTCCTCGCCACCTTCACCGCCGGCCTCGGCATCAATGGCACCCTCGAATCAAAATCAGTCCCCTTCGAGGGCCGCGTCAGCAGCCTCGAAGTCCGAGAAGGCGCCGAAGATCTAGTTAGCAATGGCATCCAATGCTACTCGCTCATCGAAGCCGCTCCCGGATTCTGGGGCGAAACTGACTACAAAAAGCCCAACCCCGAATACGACGAAGACGCCGACGAATTTGGAGTTCTCGCCATCGGAGCTGCCGTCATTCGCGGAAACTCAAACGACGATAAAACCGCGGAGAATATCTCCAAGATGATCGTTCTTTCCACCAGCGACTTCCTCGATCCCAAGCGTCTTGGGAACGAGCAACTCGACTTCGTCAAAAACTCCACGCACTGGCTCCTCGGACGCGAAGAACTCATCGGAATTGGGCCCCGAGGCGTCGAGCGACGAAAGCTCAATCTCATCAAATCAGAAGTCAGCTTCTTGCATAATATCGTCGTCTTCTTCATCCCGGCCGGATTCTTCCTCATTGCCATGATCGTTTGGAACATGCGCCGAGCCTAATCGTTAAGTTCTCTTTTCAGATCCGATGCGTGTCATTCCCACTTTCCTCTTCTCCATTCTCGCGATTGGCCTAGTGGCACTCGTGGTCATGCAACAGGTGCGAGGAAATCTCGACTTCATCTTCGGTTCTCCGCCCCTCGAAATTGGCGACGTCGTTTATGACATTGATCCCACGGAAGTCGGGCGCATTCATATTCTTAACTATGATGGCACGCGAGCGACCATTGTTAAGAAAGGCGTCGCATGGGTCATCGAAGAACCATGGCAAGACTACGCCGACGCTCGCCTCATCCGCTCCGTCATCGAGTTCGCCTCCCGCCTGCAGATCGAAGATGTTATTAAGCGAGATGAGGTCGAAGAGCTTGAGGAATTTGGTCTTCGAAGCTCTCGAATCGAGATCCAGCTCTTTGACAAATCAGGCGCTGATCTCTGCCATTTCAAGATGGGGCGCTACACCGCTTGGCGTGGCTTTGACCCCACGATCGAACTTGAGGACCCGACTCAAAAGCCCCCTAGCTTTCCAACCCTCGTTATCCGCCCCGTCGAGGATGACAAAAGAGACCACCTTTACATCTGCTCAGATTTTGCGAACCCAGCCCTCCGAACCGATCCCATCCGCGAATTCTTTAAAGACGGGCTCCGCAGCTTCCGCGACCACCAGCTCTTCTACTTGTCACCAGCAGCCGCTGCCGAGATCACCCTCACGGAAAAGAACTCCGAAATCACCCTTCAACGTCCATCCCTTGAAAAGGACGCTGAATGGGTCATTTCAAAACCCTTCGAACTCGCCGCAAACCCTGACACCCTCAAACAACTCCTCGGAGGTCTCTCTCAAATCGCGGCAGTTCAGGTTCTCGACGAAAACGCCATCAACCTCCCGGAGCCACTCCCCGAGAATATCGATCACTCCATCAGCATTCGTTACTTCATGCCCGACGGCACGCTGACCCCACCCGTCACCGCGATCTTCTATCCTCCCGAGAACGAGGAAGCCACCGTCGCCCCCGTCATCATTTCCGAAGGAATCGATAAAAAGCGCTCCGCAATCCTGATGGTCCCTCAAGGAACCGGCTCACTCCTTTCCGGACTCCCACGCTCGGTCAACGACCTTCGCAGCCGCACCATGACCTCGCTCCAAGTGAAGCAGGTTCAAAAACTTGCCATCAGCGACTTCATGGGAAGAAGTGTCAACCTTTCCCTCGAACGCGATCCCCACGAACGTGCCAGACGTTGGCAAGTCCAAGTCAAGGGGCTCGAAGATGACCGAAACCCGAACAGTTCCTACCGAGGTCCCGCCAACGAATTTCAGGTCACCCGTCTGTTTGAAGCCCTCTTCAAAGATGAAGTTCAAGGCTTCACGAACGATGCCTCCACCGACCCTAAAATCTACGGGCTAGACCAACCCATCCGACGCATCAAAGTCCAACTCACCGATGGCGGCATCGCCAACTTCGTGATTGGCGAAAAACTCCGCCCCCGCTTCTACGCCCGACGCGCTGATCGAGGCCGCCCCTTGGAAATATCAGAAGAAGCTTACCAAGCCGCCCTCAAAGGAATCCCAAACCGAGAGCTAAGCATCGTCACTCAACCCCCTGCCGAAAATAGCCCCGCTCCCAGTGGTCTCGATCTCCTCGGCCTCGACAAGCCCCAAGTCGTCACTGTCGACGACCTTGAAATCCACCTCGGCCGGGTCAGCACCCGTTCCTTCTTCGTCAACCAACTCGATAAAGATGGCAAACACACGCCCCACGTTGTCGAGATCCCATCCGAGAGCCTCAACAAAATGCCTCTGGAAGCCTACCACTGGCGCAGCGTCCGCCTCTGGAACGTGAACCGCTTCGAAATCAACGGACTCGTCATCAAAAAAGGAAACGAGCCCCCACTTGAACTCTCTTACAACTTTTACACGCAAGTTTGGTCCGCCACCCAGCAAGGGAAGGATGTCACCGCTTTGCTCAACCCAAACAAGGCCGAAAAACTTCTCAAGAAACTCACCAACATCGAAGTGCAACACTGGATCGGCCCCATCGCCGATGAAGCAGCTTTCCGCCTCGATACCCCAAGCCTAGAAATTTCGGTGCTCGTCGAAGATGTTGACGACGACGGAATCGAACGCGGAAAGATCCGCCGCGACCTTCAACTTTCCGAGATCGTCGCTGGAAAAACCAACGGCCTCTTCTACGGACGCACCAGCCAGAATCCCAACTACTTCCTTCTCGACGCGGCCACCTTCCAACGCCTCGCCGTTGACCTCCTCGAAAGGTAAGCCATGCCGCCCTAATCAGAAGGCCGGGTCACACAGTTCCGCCTCGACCCAATTCTTCAGCCCGTCCCAGCGACCCACGGTCCATAGAAAACATTATCAATCGCAACGCCATTGTTGGCGCCACCAAGGATATCGAGCGCATTCAATCGGTCTCTGGAAAGATCACCTTCAAACCAGAAATCTCGCGAAAATGTCCATCGCTCGTGAGCAATGTTCCGCCGACTTCTTGAGCGATAGCAGCGATCCAAACATCATTGATAGGAATGGGGCTCCCCTTTTTGCGTAGCTCATTTTTTAATTTCGCATAGTGATGGCTCGTCTCCTCTCCCACATTCGCGACCGAGACCACACTGCTTTCTAGAACTTCCCTAAGTGACTTTTCATTCACGACTGCGCGGGTCCCTTTCAAAAACCCTTCCCGCAATTCACCCAAAACCGGAGCAGGAATGACCACCAAGGTAGCGACTTCGATCACTTCCGACCAAAGTCCCTCTCGTATCCACTGCGAGTAGGCATTCGTATCCAGCACCACAATCATTTCCAATCAACAGGATCAATCTGTTCGCAATCTTTCATGTGTTCATCCCACTGCTTCCGCTCTTCTTCCGATTCAAACGGCATGCAGCCTGCAAATTTCTCCAAACCATTTTTTTTCGGAGCCGGCCTGACCCCCAAACCACGCCCAATCGCATCCAACAAAACCTGATTCATCGACACCCCTTTCTCCGCAGCTTCAGCCTTTGCCTTAGCCACCCAAGATTCATCAATTCGTCGCACCGTCACCTGTGTCATGCATGCACTTTAACACGAAAATGCATGCAGTCAATCAAGCCCGCCCTTCTGAAAACCAAAAAAGCCGCGCTCCGAGGAGCACGGCTTCAGAAAAATATTGGAGCAGCAGCTTAGCTTCCGATTTGAGTGCTTCCCTGAAGAGTCGCGCCCTCTTCCATGCTGAGAGTCTTTGTTTTGATGTCGCCCTTGAGGAAGGACTTCTCTTTCAGCTCGCAGCGCTCAGAAGAAATGGTGCCTTCGACCCTTCCGTAAAGCTTCACTTCACCCGCTTTCACATCTCCCTTGATGTTGGCATTCTCGGCGATGGTCACTTTGCCCTTTTCGGAAACGATTTCCCCGTCGATCTTCCCATCGATGATCATGTCATTGGAAAACTTGATCGATCCATTGATTTCGATCCCTTGAGTGAGCACGTTTGTTGCGTTGGCCATAATGTTGGCGGGATCTGAGCAGCTTTTTTAAGGGCTGGCAATGCCATTCTTGGGAAAGCTTTTGACAAAGCCGCGCTCCCAGTGAACTTCTGCCTCGTGAGTTTTGCCAGCCAGTTTGATCAACTCATGAAGGAGCCCACTCCTCTCATGCGTCGATTTCGGAATTTGATCGCCCCCAAATCGGACGGGCAGCTAGAAACGATGGCTCAACAAAGCCAGCGAATCACCCGCCGGCACTTCGGAAAAACAATGAGGCTCTTCGCGCCGCTCTACCTTTCTAACGAATGTGTGAACAACTGCCAATATTGCGGCTTTTCCCGAGACAACCCCATCCTGCGAACCACTCTCACCGTCCCTCAAGTGGTTGCGGAGGCAAAACACCTCCACGACCTTGGTTTCCGCAATATCCTCCTGGTTGCGGGAGAGCACCCTAAGTTCGTCTCAGACGGCTACCTGCAGGAATGCATCGATGCCCTCAAGGCCCTGATCCCCACCATCGGGATCGAAGTGGGACCGATGGAAGACGATCAATACGGCGAACTCGTCGATCACGGAGCCGAAGGCCTCATCGTCTATCAAGAGACTTACCATCAGGAAACTTACGAAGTTCTCCACACCGCTGGACCTAAGAAGAAATTTCACTGGCGACTCGACTGCCCCGAGCGAGCCTATGCCGGAGGTTTTCGCCGCATCGGAATCGGAGCCCTTTTCGGCCTCGCTGATTGGCAACATGAAGCCACCGCTCTCGCCACTCATTTGGACTACCTAATGAGACATTGCTGGAAGGCCAGCTTCTCCATCGCCTTTCCACGAATGAGACCACATGCTGGAAATTATCAATACACCCCCGATCCCGCACTTTCTTTAGACGATCGTCATCTCGTTCAATTGATCGCCGCCTTCCGAATCTGTTTCCCTCAGGTCAGCATCGTCCTTTCTACCCGAGAGCCCGCCCCTCTTCGCGATTCTCTCTTTGGTCTGGGCATCACTCACATCTCGGCGGGATCGCAAACCGACCCCGGCGGCTACACCGGAGCAGGCACGGAGGACCTTCACCTCACCGTCAAAGGTCGCCGGGTGGAACTCGATGAAAACGCATCCTGCGACCGCGCGACCGGACAATTTGAAATCGATGACAAACGTCCCGTCGCCGAAATCGCCCGTCTCATCCAAAAACAGGGATTCGATCCAGTGTGGAAGGACTGGGATCCCGCAATTCTAGCTAACTCATGACTTTAACAATCAATGGAGAAAAGCGAGACTTCGGCGAGCCCCTTTCTCTCGCCGAATTGCTTCAAGAACTTGGACTCGATCAAAAGCCCGTCGTCGTCGAGCTGAACAAAGAAGCCCTTGCCCCCTCGGAATTCCTAAGTCGTCAGCTCAAGAACCACGACCAACTCGAGATCATCACGATCGCCGCAGGCGGCTGATTCGTTAATCATCCGTGAGAGGAATCACTACGTCTCGGGCTTCCCGAGGAGCCTCTTCAGTTGGAGAAAGAGCTTCGACCGCGCTTTGCGTTTTCGCAGGAGGCTCCTGCGGACTCGTTTTTGGCTTATCCAAACTCTTCGTGACGAAGAAAATGAGCACGCCAATCACAACAAAAAGACAGAACAAGAAAATCGCCTGCATGAAGACCATGTTGCGTTGTAGTCGAATCATCGACTCGCTCACTTTTTCCTCTGTCTCTTGAACATTCTCGAAAAGAGTCTCCATCCTTTTGTCGGAATCTCCCATGCGATCTTGAACCCGATCAAAGGTCTTCATCGTGGCCCGATTCGTGACATCCATTCCTTGCAAGGTTGCATTGAAGCCATCCATCGAATCGACTAGCCTATTATCCTTCTGACTCGTGCGCTCCAGCTGCCCATTAATTTTCTCCAAGGCCTCGCCCACCACTTCCTGGGACTTGCTAAACTTATCGAGCCCGTCCATCGCCTGCGGAAGATGCGCAAGAGAATCACGGAGAATCATATTGTTCTCATTCTGCGACTCCAACTGCCCACGGATCGCTCGCACCAAATCAACCATCTCGATATAGCCATCAGAGATCCGGGCCAATTGTTCGTCACGACGAGAAGGTCTCTTCCAAAAAGCCCACTTGCTCACCGCCTTTGTTGGCTCAGACGATTTAGCGAGCGCTGTTGCCCCATTCTCTTCATCCGATAACACTTCCATTTCTTCGACATCTTTCGAGGAAGAATCTGAATTGGAAGAAACTTTTTCCTCCACGACAGGCTGAGCCTTTTTTGAAGAAGAACCACCATCGGTTTCTGTAAGAGATTTCGGATAGACCTTAGAAGAATCAATTCGAGTCACTTGAACTTTGGGAGCTCGAAACACCACTTTTGAACCAGCTCCTACCACTTCTTGAGGCACCGCTCGCTGGGAAGAAGGACCTGCTTCTCCAAAAGGAACATCACCAGAAACTTCACTCCCTTTTCGGGGCTCTTGGGAAGCTTTGCTCGCCGCGTGCGCTTGCTCTGTCGAATCCTCCTTTGGCACAAAGCTAAAGTCTCCATCTCCGATCTGATCAAAGGCATCCAAATCGCCTAAATCATCATTCAGGATCTCTCGCTCTAAGGCCGCATCATCCATCAAAATTTTCGAAAAAGGCCGACCTGACAGCGAGCCACCATTTCGACCGGATTGCTCTTTACGAGTCTCTTTCTTTTCGAAAGCAGAGTCCTTTGCTCCTAAATTTTCGTTCTTTTCACTCATGAATATCCTTCTTCCCGAAAGAGTCTAGATCGGAACACTGCCAAACTTCAATAGCAGGTCTCAAAAATGGCCAATAAGCTCCTTTTAAGACCGCTAAATCCTTATTTGACGGGGATGTCCCATTCGTGTTCTTTCACTATGTGCTGCGTGTCTCTTTTGCTTCCTTCCTTCTCATCTCCTCATTACCGACCTTCGCTGAAGTTCGTATCAACGAGTTGATGGCATCTAATACGCGGTCTTTTGCCGACATTACCGACTTCGAGGATTACCCAGACTGGATTGAACTTCATAACTCTGATTCAAGTGATGCCCCGATAGGCGGCTTCTTTTTAAGTGACAATCCTGCCAGACCTTACAAGTGGTCGATCCCCTCAGGTGCCACAATACCGGCAGGCGGATATCTCTTAATCATGGCGGATGGTTATGATGCAGCCATTGGGGAAATTCACCGAAGAGATTACTGGCCCTCTAGAGACTTCTCGACCGAAAAATACCATAGCAACTTTTCCCTCTCTTCAGCCGGAGAATCAGTGGTCCTAACCTCAGTCACAGCAACCGAAACTACGGATCTCATCGATCTCGGAAGTGTTTGGAGCTATCTCGACGACGGCTCGTCCCAATCTACACTATGGCGGGATCGACTTTTCGACGATAGCCTGTGGTCCTCTGGTCCCGCGCCCCTCGGCTACGGCGATGAGGAAGTGACTGAAATCTCCTACGGTAGTGATGACGATAACCGCCACATAACCTCCTACTTCCGACACCACTTCACTGTCGGAGATCCTGCCATCTTCGACTCGCTCCTTCTTAGCCTTCAAGTCGATGATTCCGCCGTTATTTACCTCAACGGGAACGAAATCGTCCGGAGAAACCTTCCCGAGGGTGAATTAAGCTCATCCACGGAAGCTCTCGTTGCCACCGCTCAGCCAGAAGAGACCTACTTCAACGACTACAATCTTCCCCCAGATTTTTTGATCTCGGGCACCAATGTTCTCGCGGTAGAGGTCCACCAGATTAGTCAAACCTCAGTGGATATGCGTCTCGATCTCAGCCTGAAAGGAATTCAGTTCACCGAAGTCTCTACTCTCGACTCAGTCACCTACACTCAGCAAATCACCGATGTGCCACTAGCTCGGTCACCAGATGATCCCTCTGTCTGGGTTCAACTCGACCGAAGCACCCCCGGAGCTGCAAACGAAGGGAACGCGGTCAATGATCTCAGAGCCACGAGCACAGTGGTCGAGATTTCCCCAAAAGGTGGTCTCTATCCCGATGCCCAAGAAGTTTCCTTGGGCACGAGCGCTGGCCAGATCCGCTACACCCTCGATGGCCGAGAACCACAATCAAATGATCTCCTTTATACCGACTCTCTCACGATCGATTCGCCCACCGTCATTCGTGCCCGGGTTTTCGAGAGTGGGAAAGTTCCAGGTAAGATCATCACTCAGACCTATCTAATTGGTGAAGAGTTCAATGGCATGCCAGTGCTTTCGATCACTGCCGAACCCGAGACGCTCTTCGGAGATGACATTGGAATCTACCTCAATCAACACGAGCCAAATGTGGGAGTAGGTCCAGCAGTTTACAAAGGCAAAGACGCTCCCGGACATCTTGAATTTTTTCCCAATGACGGAAGCGAGGGATTCTCAGTGAATGGTGGGATCCGCATGGGAGGAGAGAACAACTGGGCAGCCCATTTTCAACGAGCGATGAACTTCGTCACTCGCGGTAAGTATGGGGATGACGAATTAAAATATGACCTTTTCCCTGGCTCTAAGATCCCAATTTTCACGGCACTCACCATCCGTGAAGGTGGAGACAACTATACCGGAGCTCGGCTCACCGACCCCATCTTCGACGAGATCGCGAAGGATAGACTAGAAGTCGAAACGAACAAACTGAGAGCTGCAACCGTCTTCATCAACGGAGAATATTGGGGACACTACAACATCCGAGATCGCTGGGACGATAACTGGTTCTTTCAACACTACGGAGTTAGCGATGGTGAGTATGACCATATGAGATTTGAAAGCACAAGTGGCACTCCCACTCTTGAAAACGGCAGCTTGGACGAGTGGTTAAATTTCCATAGCTTTATTCAGACAAATGACCTCAACGATCCCGGAATCTGGGCCTTTGTCGAATCTCGAATTGATCTCGAAAGTTTCATGGACTTCGTGATCACGGAGAGCTGGAGCAATAATTCGAGTTGGACCGGAAATCGTGAAATTTGGAAACCTCACCGTGCTGGTTCAAAGTGGCGGTGGTTTGTTCCTGATATGGATCGCACCTTTGCTAATGCAAGTGGTGGCACTCTTTCCTCAATGATGAATCGTGAGCAGACTCTCCGCTTTCTCATCGCCAACGACTCCTTTAAAGGGAAACTTGCTCAGCGCTTCGCAGCACACAACGCCTCAACCTTCAAATCCGAAAGAATTCACAGTATCATCGACGAACTCGGTGCCGTTCCTCGTCAGGAAATGAATCGCACAAGTGCTCGTTGGGGTGGCGCTCCTTCTGAATCAACGTACCTCTCCTCATTAGAGAGTATGAAGAGCTACGCCAGCTCACGCGAAGGAAACCTTCTCGCAGAAGTCATGAATCAGCTCGATCAAGACTCCCCAATCCTACTTACCCTCGCCACAACAGGCGCAGGTTCCTTCCGGATTCAAGGAGTGGAGGTTCCCGACGGCCAGCTCTCGGTATTCCCAAACATCGAAACAACGATCGAAGCCCTACCCGCTCCAGGCTATCGTTTCGATTGCTGGGTTGGCGTTGAGGGACCGCAAGAGACAACCTTTAATCTGAGTCAATCTGGAGGCATCATTGCCAAGTTCGTCCCCACAAATGCCCCAGCTCTCGGCGGAGAACTTGGAGAAGATACGACGCTCTTAGCGGACACCATTTACGCCATTGAAGAGGACCTCATCATTCCTTCTGGCATCACTCTCACTATCCCAGAAGGAGTCATCCTTGAGATGCAAAGAAACTTGGACATACGCGTCATGGGCACACTCATCGTGAATGGCGTAGAAGGCAATGAAGTGACAATCCAAGGTCGCTTGGGACATACTTGGGGTGGACTTTCCTTTGAAAACCCCACAACCACCTCTTCCCTTTCTCATGTCATTGTTCGTGACGCGACGCAGGGTGATGATCCTGTCGTTTACCCCTCAGCGATCTCGGGATTGAATGCCACTCTCGACTTAGAATTTCTCGACATCGGAGGCTCACGTGGCCCTCTCTTTTTCCGAGGTGGTTCCCTAAGCCTCCGTGACTCGATGATCGATATCCCTCTCACCGGAGATGGTATTAATGTGAAGCAAGGTGCCGCAGAAACAATCCGATGCACCTTCACTGGAAATAACGCACCGGATACTGATGCCATCGATTATGACGGCGTCATCAACGGGATCATTCGCGATTGTCGAATCTACAATTTCCGCGGATTCAATAGTGATGGTATCGATACTGGCGAACAATGTGTCAATGTCCTGCTTGAGGGCAACACTCTCTTTTATAACTCTGACAAAGGCGTCTCAGTGGGCCAAGGTTCAAGCGTGGTAATGAGACGAAACCTTATCGTAGGTTCGTTACAAGGGGTCGGCATTAAGGATGAAAGTTCTTCGGTGCTCGTCGATCAAAATACTTTTATCGATTGCGCTGAAGGCGTCGCAGTCTTTGAGAAAAATTTCGGAGCCGGCGGGGGCACTGCGGTGATTTCAAATACTATTTTCTCGGGATGTGATCAGCCTGTCACCGTCGACTCTCTCTCGACTGTCACCACTTCATATAGCCTAAGCGATACCCTCCCCCTCTTCGGCACCGCGAATCTCAACACCGACCCCAGGTTCCTCGACCCCCTGAATCTCGACTTCGGTCTTTTGCCAGATTCCCCCGGCATCGACACAGGCGATCCTAACCACCCCTTCGATCCTGACGGATCCACGGTCGATATGGGAGCTGCCTATACCTTCTCACCTCTCGACTTCCCCTTTCAAAATTCTAATACCGTCGTCATCAATGAAATCCTCGCCAACTCCGGAAATGATGAAGACTGGATCGAGCTCCACAACCGCACCAACGCCGACATTGACATCGGCGGTTGGTTCCTCAGCGATGATGGATCAGACCTCAGTAAATACCGTATTCCCGATGGCACCATCATCGCCGCCGGAGGATACCACGTATTTTTTGAAGACCTCAATTTTGGCCCCTCAAGTGTCGATCCTAATATCGTAACGCCATTCGCACTCAGCAACACTGGCGAAACCCTCCACCTCAGCTCAGCGGTCGATAACAACCTCACCGGCTATCGCTTCTCCGAAGACTTCGGA
This sequence comes from uncultured Verrucomicrobiales bacterium, assembly GCA_937928545.1. Lineage (GTDB taxonomy): Bacteria > Verrucomicrobiota > Verrucomicrobiia > Verrucomicrobiales > Akkermansiaceae > SW10. Next base: position 86,374 of record CALGJQ010000005.1, on the reverse strand, counting down.
GCTTCGCAAGTCGGCGAAACCATCGGCTTCTATTTCAAGCCCAGCACCGGAACCTACAACTTCGTTCGCCTCGAAACGCCTACGATGGGATCTCAAAACGCTCCTCCCATCAGCGGCCCCGTCGTTATTTCTGAGATCATGTATAACGTCGATGGAGATGAAAACGCCGAATACCTCGAACTCCTGAACATCACTAATTCCACCGTCTCGCTTTTCGACAACTCCTTCAATCGTGGCTGGAAGCTCGATCAGGGCATCGGCTTTGAATTCCCCATCGGTTCCTCCATCGCTCCACGCGAAAGGATCATTGTCACTCGCGATGCCACGGCTTTCAGCAACCAATTTTCGACTCCCGCCGGAACTCAGATCTTCACTTGGACGGATGGCGCCCTTTCCAACTCTGGCGAAACCATTCAACTCGAAATGCCGGGCCTTCTCGACGACCTCATGGAAACCAAATTTATCCGCATCGACCGAGTCAACTACGGGACTGAGGTTCCTTGGACCAGCGATGCCGATGGCACTGGCCTCGCGCTCCTTAAGGTCAGTGAACACAGCTATGGCAATGACGCAGCCAACTGGACCGCTCTCGCCCCCTCGCCTGGAACCGCCGCCGTCAGCAACACCTTCGACGACTGGGCCAACGGCCTCAGCGAGTCCGGCGATGAAGATGGCGACGGTCTCTCCAACCTCATCGAATACGCCCTCGGCCTAGATCCAGATTCCTTCGATCCAGCTCCCGGCTTCGGCTTCACTCTCAGGAACACTTCGGTCGAGCTTTCCCTCTCTCTTCCCCTTGATCGCAATGACGCCCAAGTCACCCTGCAAAAATCTCCCGACCTCATCAACTGGTCACCCGTCGCACTTCCTCCTGTGAGAGTCACCGCCACTTCGCTCGAAATGGAAGCATCCTTCATCCGAAGTCAGAAAGAGAACTACTATCGCGTCTTTGTAACTCGCAATCCATAGCATACCCTTTCTTGGATGGACCTCCAAAAGCCCCTGCAAGAAAACTTCGGCCACTCCTCTCTTCGAGAAGGTCAGCAAGGAGTGATCGATTCCATTCTCGCCGATCGCTCCGCCCTCGCCATCTTCCCGACCGGCGGCGGCAAGTCACTCTGCTACCAACTCCCAGCCCTCCTTCTCGATGGCCTCACCCTCGTCGTCTCCCCTCTCATCGCCCTGATGAAGGATCAGGTCGATACCTTGGTTCAAAAAAACATCGCCGCCGCGCGACTCGACTCCAGCCTGAGCCAAGACGAAACCGCTCAGCTCTATCGACAGCTCGAAAACAACGAACTCAAGCTCCTCTACGTCGCTCCCGAACGCCTCGCCAACGAGAAATTCCGCGCCCGTCTCAAAAAGGTCAATCTCTCCCTCCTCGCCATCGACGAGGCCCATTGTATCTCCGAATGGGGCCACAACTTCCGGCCCGACTACCTCAAGCTCACCCGCTTCGCCAAAGAGCTCAAAATCCCGCGTGTCCTCTGCCTCACCGCCACCGCCACGCCCGAAGTTGCCAAAGACATTTGCCGCTACTTCAAAATCAACAAAGCGGACCACCACCAACTCACCTTTTATCGACCAAATCTCGATCTCGTCGTCACCCCACTCGCCGGTCACGAACGACAGGAGCATCTCCTCAAACGCCTGCAAGCCGCCCCCACGCAAGGCACCATCATCTACACCACCCTGCAATATGGAGCCGAATCCCTCGCTTCCTTCTTAAAGAAAAACGGACTCTCGGCGCGTCCTTATCACGCCGGACTACGACCCGAAGCCCGCTCCGAAATTCAAGAAGCCTTCATGGCTGGAGAGATCCCCATCATCTGCGCCACCATCGCCTTCGGCATGGGCATCGACAAATCCGACATCCGCGCCATCTACCACTACAACCTCCCGAAATCTCTCGAAAACTATACCCAAGAAATCGGCCGCGCCGGACGCGATGGCGAAAAGGCTCACTGCGAACTCCTCGCTTGCTCCGATGACCTTCGTACTTTGGCCAACTTCACCTACGGCGACACCCCGCAGCCCGATGCCCTCAGCGCCATCCTTCGCATCCTCCTCGATCAGCCCGGCGAGTTTGACATCTCAACCTACGAACTCTCCCGCTTCCACGACATTCGCCCCCTCGTCATCAACACCCTCCTCACTTATCTCGAACTCGAGGGCTTCCTCAAAGCAACCTCCCCCTTTTACTCCACTTACAAAGTCGCCTTCGCCCGCGATCTCGATCACCTCCTCAATGGCTTCGATGCCAAGCGCCAGACCTTCCTCCGCAAGCTCTTCGACTCTGCCAAATCCAGTTGGAAGTGGCACGAGATCAACCCCGAAGAAAGCGCCGCCGCCATCGGCGAATCAAAAGACAAAATCATCAAAGCCCTCGGCTACCTCGAAGACCTCGGCGACATCAGCGTCAAACCCTCCGGCGTCCGACAAGGCTATCGCCTCCTCAAAAAGCCCGATGATCTCAGCGCCCTCACCACGCGACTCATCGAACTCTTTCAACGCCGAGAAGCCTCCGACCTCCAGCGCCTTCAACAAGTCGTCGATCACGCCCTCGCCCCCTCCTGCCTCTACGCCTCCCTTCTCAGCCATTTTGGCGAGCCCATGGAAAAATGCGGCCATTGCTCCCGCTGCCTCGGCGACACTCCTCCCGAAACTCTTCCCTCCTCACCCATCCCCGAAATCACCCAAGAAGACCTCACCCTCGTCCGCCAGCTCATTGACGAAAAACACTCTGGCCTCCGCACCCCTCGCCAACTTGCGCGCTTCCTCTGCGGCATGACCTCCCCCGCCACCACCTACCTCTGGTATCTCCCCGAAGGCGCCCGCCGCAAACAACGCCTCACCTCTCACGACGCCTACGCCCTCTTCCAAGACCACGACTTCCAAGACGTTCTCGATCATTGCCAATCCATGGTCATCCATTGACCCTCGTTCCGAGAGAAACCCGAATTTCTAAATCTAAAAATCCGAGATTTTCTCCTCACCCCAAATTCGCACGAATTCGCGATTCATCCAGAAAACTGCTCCTAGTATTCTCCAGAAACGCCGTTAGAACAAAAGGCATGAAACGCCTTCTCGCACTCCTGCTCATCACCCCGCTTCTCGCCGAGCAGCCCATTACCCGCCTCGCCTGCGGCTCGTGCTACAAACCGGAACGCGATAAAGGACTCTTCAAAGTCATCGCCGCCGATCAGCCTCAGCTCTTCCTCTTCATGGGCGACAACATCTACGGCGACACCGATGACGAAAAAGTGATGGCCGAAAAATACCGTCGCCTCAACGCCCAGCCCGACTACGCCGCTTTTAAGAAAAACGTCCCCATCCTCGCCACTTGGGATGATCACGACTACGGCCTCAACGATGCCGGCCGCGAGTTCCCCTTCAAGGAAACCTCCGCCAAGCTTTTCTTCGAGGCCTTCGACTTCCCCGCCGATCACGAGGCCCGCAAGACACCCGGCATTTATCACTCCAAAATGATGGGTCCCGATGGAAAGCGCCTTCAAATCATCAATCTCGACACCCGCAGCTTCCGCAGCGTCCTTCCCCAAGTCAAAGAAGGTCGTCGCAAAGTCTACGTCCCTCAACACGGCCCCGAAGCCACCATGCTCGGCAAAGCTCAGTGGGCATGGCTCGCCGCCGAACTCAAAAAACCGGCTGATCTCCGCGTCATTGTCAGCTCGATCCAAATTCTCGCCACCGCTCACCGCTTCGAAAAATGGGCCAACATGCCCGATGAGCGCGCGCGCTTCTTCAAGCTCCTCAAGGACACAAACTCCGGCCCCACGATTCTCCTCAGCGGTGACCGTCACCTTGCTGAAGTCAGTAAGATGGAAAAAAAACAAAGCGGACTCTCCTACGACCTCTACGAAATGACCTCCAGCGGCATGACCCACGCCGGCGCACCCGATGACCCCGGCCCACTCCGCCTCCCCGGCACCTTCACCCGCTCGACAAACTACGGCTTAGTCGACATCGACTGGGGCAAGAAGACGCCCGCCGTCACCCTCACCGTGCAATCGAAGGAAGGAAAAGCCCAGAGCGTGACCAAGATCCTTTTCCCCGAGAGTTAAATTCATTTTTCTTTCTCAAGCCCTCCCGAATTTGCCAGCATCCCCGCACTGATGGATCCACAGGAACTTCAAAAACAAATCTCCGAGTCCAGCGCCTGGGTTGGCAACATCCGCTCAGAAATGAGCCGCGTCATCGTGGGGCAAGAAAACCTCATCGATAAGCTCCTCATCGGCCTCCTGAGTCATGGCCACATTCTCCTCGAAGGTGTCCCCGGGCTTGCAAAAACCCTCGCCGTCAAAGCCCTCGCCGGTTCCCTGCAAGCCCAATTCGCCCGCATCCAGTTCACTCCCGATCTCCTCCCTGCCGACCTTCTCGGCACCATGATCTATCATCCGGATGAAAAGACCTTCGCCCCCAAGCTCGGCCCCATCTTTGCCAACCTCGTCCTCGCTGACGAAGTCAACCGCGCCCCCGCCAAGGTCCAATCCGCCCTTCTCGAAGCGATGCAGGAACGCCAAGTCACGATTGGCGATAAAACCTACGCCCTTCCCCGCCCCTTCCTCGTTCTGGCGACCATGAACCCCATCGACCAAGAAGGAACTTACTCGCTCCCAGAGGCCCAGCTCGACCGCTTCCTTCTCAAGGTCACCGTCGATTACCCCAGCCGCGAGGAAGAGCTCGATATCCTCGACCGCATGTCTTCCTCTCAAGCCAATGAGGCCACCAGCGCCGTCACCAGCCCGGAAGCGATCGCGCACAGCCGACTGCTCGTTGATCAAATCTACATCGACTCCGCGGTTCGCGGATACATCGTCGACCTCGTGCAAGCCACCCGCACTCCCGGCGAGTATGAAGGCTCTTTAAAAAATCTCATCATGGCCGGAGCCTCCCCGCGAGCCACCATCAACTTCGCCCGCGCCGCCCGCGCCCGTGCCTTCCTCGAAGGCCGCGCCTTCGTCACCCCAGCCGACGTCAAATCACTCGCGCCCGAGATCCTCCGCCACCGCATCCTCCTTTCCTACGAAGCCGAAGCGGAGAATGTCACCACGGATGAAATCATTGTCCGCCTGATGGGCCGGGTTCCGGTTCCTTGAAAACTTGACGGAACCGCGCAAGAAGTCAGTCTCGTCGGAAGGTGTTCTCACACGACACCACACACACAATTGACTTCTCATGCCTCTGCTCAAACTCTCCCTCTCAGCCCTCCTTCTCACCTCGACCGCTCACGGCGCGGGCTATCAACTCGCCGAGCGCTCCGGCAACGGCCTCGGACGCGCCTTCTCTGGTGAAGCCGCCATCGGTGATGACGCCTCCATCCTCGGCTCGAACCCCGCGGGCATGAGCTTGCTCGACGACTGGTCATTCTCGGTCGGAGCAAACATCGTCCTCCCTCATGTCGATGCCAATGGCCGCGGCTTTGCCGACAACCCACCTGCTGGCCGAGCCATTAGCAACCGCGACGTGATTCTTGATGCCGTCGTCCCCTACGCCTACCTCACCAAAAAGCTCAACGAGCAAGTCACCATCGGTTTCGGAAGCTACACCACCTACGGTTTAAAGTCTGACTACACCACCAACTTCTCCAGCGCCGCCGTCTCAAATTACAGCGACCTCCTCACCGTCAACTTCAACCCTGCCCTTTCCTATAAAGTGAACGAGCAGTGGTCTCTCGGAGCCGGTTTCGATGCCCTCTATACCGACGGCAATCTCACCTCACTTCAAGCCGGGGGCGCAAACCTCTTCGACCTCGAGGGCGATGATTGGGGCTTCGGCTACAATCTTGGCGTTCTCTTCGAACTCAATGAAGGCACCCGCTTTGGTCTCCACTATCGTTCCAGCATCGACTTAAAGCTCGAAGGCAAAGCCGAAGTCGGAACCGCCTTCGGACCTTTCGCAGGCACTTACAACGATGCCTTCCTCGAAGTCGAACTCCCGGACACCCTCGAATTCAGCGCCTACCACGAGCTCAACCCACAATGGGCCATTCACGCTGACGTCCTCTGGACCAACTGGAGTAAATTCCAAAGCCTCGACCCCAAGGTCAACCCAGCGATCGATGCCGCCTTTTCCAAAGAGCAAAACTGGAAAGACGCCTTCCGCTTCTCCGTCGGAACCACCTACAAACACAACGACCGACTCACCCTCCGTGCCGGTGTCGCCTACGATGAAAGCCCCGTCGATTCCAGCAACGCCACCCTCCGCATCCCAGATGCCGACCGCACCTGGCTTTCCCTCGGCGCCTCTTACGTCCTCAACGACACCTACACCCTCGACCTCGGCTACACTCACGTCTTCGCCGATGACCTCTCCCTCGCCCCAAAATCCGCAGGCGGAAACACCGAAGCCTTCCTCGGAGAAATCGAAGGAAGCGTCGACATATTCTCCATTGGACTGAGTGGATCTTTCTAGGTTCATCTCTAAAAGTAAGCTCCTATCTATTTAGCCCTGAAACGAAGGAAATCATTCCAGCTTTGAACTTGTCCCCAAAACTAGAAATTGTTTGTCTCCCAAAGATCGAGGAAAGGAGAAATCCATCTAGTCGCGAAACCAACTCCAAACACAAAATCCCCGAAAGACGGTGTCCCTCCAATAAACCTTCAGTCCAAAAGCCATGCCAGATGAAACCCAAGATTCAAATGCCAAAAGTGAACTTTTCAAAGCAGGAGTTGAAGTTGCTAAAACTGTATATGATGACGCCCTTAGTCCCGTTGCCAAGGAGGCAGGAAAAGCGTTAGGGACAGTTGGTCGCACCGTCAATGCCGTGCTAAGCCCGCTGACAGGTTTAGTCTGGGGCTACGAGCAATTTCAAAACTGGCTCGAGGAAAAAGTTGCAACGAGGCTGGAAGGCATACCCGAAGATCAGATAGTGGCACCAAAGCTTTCTGTAGCAGTGCCTGCAATCGAGGCCGTCCGGTACTGTGGAGACGAAGATGACTTATCCGACCTCTTTGCTAGTCTTCTTGCAACTTCAATGACTAAGGAGATTGCCCATACAGCGCATCCTGGATTCGTAGGCATTATTAAGAGTCTTTGCTCAGACGAAGCCCGCTTGATAAAGCACTTTAAGAAGAGGGAGACGTGGCCTATCGTCGATGTCCGTTCACGTTTAGATATTGAAGCACTTGAATCAAAGCTCCCAGAAGGTGCTGTGGTGCCAGCGGAAGTCACCAATCCATCTTCTTTTGCTGTTTCCAGCAGAAATCTTTCGCTTTGCGGGCTTAAAGCGAAATGTGCACACCCAGAGAACACACCCGCCTATATTGATAATCTTGAGCGGTTGGGCGTCATCCAGTTTGCTGGAGACCACACGCTCAATGCACCGTTGTATGAGGAACTTGAAAGCAGTGATTTAGTCAAGATGGCTATCGAAGCTGCAAATATAGGAGGGATTATGAAACCATTTTTAAAACGCAAAAAATTTGATGTATCTGACTTCGGATCACAGCTAATCCAAGCATGCCACAAGGATTAACAAATCGCTGGATATAGACGACTTTCGCTTCAGAAATTTGTATTTGAATTCACAGTTTTACTCTTCACTCCGTCTCGCTTCCTCCCTAACACTTGTTAAATAAATAGAAAACTTGAAACTGCGGTCACCACAAACCCTAATCAATATGCAACAGTTAATTGATCAGACTCCTCCTGATGGAGCTAGCAGAGAAGAGTGGCTCGCATGGGCATCTTCACTTCAACGCAATGCGCAGCGTTGCTACGACCAGGTGATTCCTCAGCGAAAAATAATCAAAACCCTCAAGAAAGAAGTGAAGAAAAAGAATGTAGCTTGCGCCCATTACAAGCGTCGTATTTCTGAGTATGAAGCACCGCACGAACCGACATCCAGCATTTGGGCAGATCTTGCGCACCTTCTCTCTCTGAAACGTAAGAAGAATACAGCCAAGGTTAAATCAAAATGAGTTAATCTGACTGGGCAAACAGGATAAGACAAACCGGCTCGACATCGGACGGGCTGGCGTTTCACCTGATCAAGCATTCATGAGCACCGAATTTGGAGCGGAGATAACGCGTCATGGCTCAATACATCCTTGGCTTGACCTAGCTAAACCCTATATCTCTGATCCGGAAAACCACCATCTGTCTTGGACATCTCTTTCAGTATCGGCAGCGAATTCCAAAAATGGCTCTGAGAATCTGTAATCTTTCTGTGAAATCTAGATGCGCTTCCTAAAAATCATCTCGTGGGCCTTTGGACTCTCCCTAGTGGGAGCGGGCCTTAGCGCTGCCGCCGCCTACACATTGACCGCGATTCATGTTTTTAGAACCCCCTCAGACCCAAGTGCTGCAAGCGTCTCGATCATTGTCATCATCTTACTTCCGGCTGGGGCGATCATCGGGTTTATCTTGGGCTTCCTACTTGGGCTAAAAAAAGATTCCAGAAACAAGTAAGTAGAGCAGCAAGGAAATCGCACTTTTACATCCTGAAAAGCCCGCCCTTTTTCCCTCCTAGCACCACCGCCCCGATGATGGAAATCCCCAAGAACACCATGGCCCAAACCCCGAGGGCGGAGGCCAGTTCGTAGCCGTTTCCGAGCATGCTGATGAGCGAGTAAATCGCTTTCGTGATTGGGAAGTGTTCCGACTGCTGGGCGAGGATTAAGCTATCGCTCACCTCCAGCATTGCGAAGGCGAAGGCTAAGATTCCTCCCGCGATCAAGTTGGCCCCCAAGAGAGGCAAGGAAACCCGTCTCAAAGTCCGCGCAGGCGTTGCGCCGAGCGAGCGGGCCGCTTCTTCCAGTGCGATATTGCTCTGCTGCAAACCCGCCACCGCCGAGCGCACGACGTAAGGCAATCGTCTCACCGCATAAGCGACGACGAGGAGCCACGTGGGATTCTCCTTCGCTCCCTGCACGAGGAAGCGGAAGGCCTCGCCATCTTGCGAAAGCGCGAGATAGCCAAAGGCCATCACCAAGCCCGGCACCGCCAGAGGAAGCATCACCAGAGCATCCAGGAAAGCACGACCACGAATGCTGCTGCGGACGATCACCCAAGCAATCGCCACTCCTAAAATGAGATCCACCAACGTGGCCATCGAGGCATAGAAGAGACTGTTTTGGATCGAAGGAACAACCAGCGGATGACTCAAGGCCTCCTCATAGTGCGCAGTCGTCCAAGCTTCCGGGAGAATCGAAGCATACCAATCGTGCGCGAGCGAAAGAATCACCACTCCGGCATGGGGAAGCGAAGCGATGAAGAAGACTCCGACAAAAAAGAAGGTGCAGAGCCAAGCCTTTCCGCCCTTGGGACGGACCTCGACATTCTTCCCTTTCGGACGAGGAGCGGTGCCCAGTTTTGATCGTCCCAGCACCGCTTTTGAGAGGAGAAAGACCAAGGTTGAAACCACCAGCATGATCGCCACCAGCGCGTAAGGGAAAGGATTGGAGCCAAGGTCTTTGATCCCGTCATAAACCTGCACCGGCGCGACGCGGGTGTAGTCGAAGACCAAGGGAACGCCCAACTCGGTGAAGGACCAAATAAAGACAATCGCTCCTCCCGCGAAGATCCCCGGGGTGGTGAGCGGAAGCGTGATCCGCAAGAAACGACGCCAAGGCGGGCAACCAAGATTCTGAGCGGCTTGCTCCATCGCAGGATCGATATTGGACAGCGAGGCCGCAATGTTCATGTAAAGAATGGGATAGAGATGGAGGGCATTCATGATGACCACCCCCCAGAATCGACCATCACCTAGCCAGTCGATCGGCATCGCGGGGTCGATCAACCCAAACTCCGCGAGGACCGCATTGAGCGCGCCTTGAATCCCGAGAATTTGCTTCACCCCAACCGCTCCCACGAAGGGAGGAAGGACCAAAGGAATAAGAATGAGAGCCGAGAGCGACTTCTTAAAAGGAAAGAGATAGCGATGCCCAATGATCGCAAGCGGCAAGGCAATCACGATGGAGGCTAGGGTGCTCGTGACCCCAAGCGCAAAGGCATTCCAAAGACCCTCAGTGTAAACGGGGTTTTTGAAAACCTCTCCGACGAAAGAAAAGGTGAAGCCCTCCCCTTCCACGTAAAAGGCCTCCTTTAAGACCACCACGGCGGGATAGAGAAAGAAGACCGCAAAGAACAGTCCCACAAAGGCAGTCAGCGAGTAAGCGAGCTTGGTATTCATCGGGCTTCTTGAGCGAGGGTTTCGGCAGCGCGGTAGTTATCGCGGAAGTGCTTGCCGAGACGATTCATCATGCGAACCGAATCGACCTTATCGTCAGACTTGAGCGTCTTCTTAATCTCAGTGAGGGCCAATTCATAACCCACCGGCGTGACATCGAAAAACTTGGCACTCGCTTCGGGAGGAAAGTCGGCCTCGATCAAAGCCGCCCAAGCCGCCTTCATTTCGTTATGAGAATCGATACACATCGCCCGGATGATATTCCGCAGCGGAGTGAAGTGACGTCCAGTAAGGTCATATTCGTAGATGAAGTCATTCGCCGTTTCATAGGGCATGACATCGGCATCGACCATCTCCGAGAGATAAGGTTCTTGATACAGATCACGACGAATCGGGAGACGCCGCAAGCCGCGCATCTTTGGTCCCATTTCACTCCCGGGCCTCGCATTCCAAAGCATCTGCCCATGCTTGGTGTAGAGGAAACGGACAAAGTCCTGCGCCAACTCAGGATGCGGCGCGCCTCTTAAAATCGCGACCGGATCGACACTCATCGAAGTCCCTCCCACTGGAGAAATAAAGGTGATGCGCGAAGAACCATCTTCCTTCTTCAGCGTTTCATTGAAGGATCGCCCGTAGAAATCGATGCACATTCCCGCGATTGCATTTCCCTGCGCCACATCGTGAGGAACCTTAGAAGCACTATCGGTAAAGTAACGCGCGTTCGCCCCGATGCGCTGAATCAAATTGAGTCCCTCGACCCAGCCCTTGGCACAAGCCTCCTCTCGTGCCATTCCCGCTTTGAGATGAACATGGATTTTTTGCTGCACCAGCATCTCGAAGGCCTTGGCGACCGATCCGCTCTTCGTCGGATCTGCCAAAGCAATCCCACGATTGTATTCAGGATTCCCCAACTCATCCCAAGTCGAAGGAGCAGGAATCTTAAGACGCGCGAGACTATCGGTATTGTAGCAAATCCCGAAGGACGAGAGACAGACCCCTAACCAATCGCGTTCTTCAGGATAGTAGGTCTCTCCGCTCTGGCTCTCCGGAATAACATCCTCCGCAAAGAGCTCAGGAGCCGTCTCGAAAATCGCAAGCCGTTGAAAGCGACCTTCCTTGGCCTGCAGTTGAAAATCAAAAACTCCCCCACCAAAAAAGAGATCCAGCCCAATCCCTTCCTTATTGTTATCTGCAGCCGAGCCAAAGGCGCTATCGAGCACCCGCTTGATCTCGCTCGTTCCTCCGGGCGTGCGCCAATTGACATAAACGTCCTCCCCTTTCTCCGCCTTATACCACTCCGAAAAAGCCTCACCAAATTCACGCCGGATCAACTCGTTGTGCGGCGTGATGATATCGAGTCGCAGCTCCGCCTTGCTGATCGCCGCCGCTTCATCGTCACGCAGGATCATCGGCGCGGCAATCACCAGAGCCATCGGCCCAAAGACGCCCAAGTATTTTTTCCAAGCTCCCTTCATCGTTCTAAAAGGGTCACGTCTTCAGGAGCCACTTGCAGACCGACTAACTCCTCCCCCGGCGAGCGGATGATTTTTGGATTCTGCTCCGTCACCTGCATCACCGAGCCATCCGCCAACTCCACGGTATATTGAATGATGCTCCCGAGATAAATCCGATCGATGATCTTGCCGGTCAAAGCGACGCCCGCTGGATTCACGATATCAATCGCCTCAGGACGAATCGACAACACCACCGGCGAGCCATTGACGGCTTGAAAACTCTCCACACCGGGAGTCCCTCGCAGCGAAGCTACCGCGGTCTCCACGAGATTCCCCTCGCCCGCCGTTCCTTTAATGAGATTTGTTTCGCCGATAAATCCGGCCACATAACTCGAACACGGTTGGCGGTAAATTTCCTCCGGCGGCCCGACTTGGACAATTTCACCCGCATCCATCACAGCCATTCGATCGGCCATCGAGAGCGCCTCGGCTTGATCGTGCGTCACGTAAACTCCGGTGAGGTTATTCTCTTTCACGATGCGACGAATCTCCGCGCGCATCTCCAGCCGAAGCTGCGCGTCGAGATTAGAAAGCGGCTCATCGAGCAAAAGGCATTTTGGTCGCACCACCAGAGCACGCGCCAAAGAAACCCGCTGCTGCTGACCACCCGACATCTGATCAATCCCACGCTTCGCGTATCCTTCCAACTTCACCATCGCGAGCGCCTCCTCAACCCGCCTCTTAATCTCCTTCTTCTCCACTTTCCGCTCTTCCAAGCCAAAGGCGATGTTCTGTCCCACCGTCATGTGCGGCCAAAGCGCATAGGATTGGAAAACCATCGCGGCCTCGCGCTTGTGAGTCGGCAATTCGGTGACATCACGATCTCCAAAAAAGACCCGCCCTTCGGTCGGCGTTTCTAAGCCGGCGATGCAGCGCAGGAGAGTCGTCTTTCCACAACCACTCCCACCAAGGAGGAAAAAGAGCTCCCCGCTCGCAATTTTCAAAGAGACGTTCTTAAGAGCGGTCACCTCGCCAAATCTCTTGGTGATCCCATCGGCCCGAATTTCTTCCATACCGCTACATGCTTGATTTTCCTGAAAAAAAGGCAAGCCCAACAGAATTGTGTTTTCTCATCGCCAAGGAAGCCCAGCTATGGTCAAGTTTTGGAAACAAACTTCTCTTTTTATGCCACGCGTAAGCATCACCATTCCCGGAAAGAACTCTCAGCCCTACCGTTTCCAACTCGATCGCAAGAAAGTGAGCATTGGACGGAGCTCAGATAACGATATCATTATCGATTGCCCTTCTATTTCTTCGACTCACTGCACCATGGAGCGCGTCGAAGGCGGCTACATCCTGCGAGATCGGAATTCGACCAATGGCATCACCTTGGACGAGGACGAAATGGCCATCATCGATCTTCGCAATGATAGCGAGATCCGCGTTGGTGATGTTGAGTTCGCTTACACCTTAAGCGATGAGGAATTGGACGATCTCGACGAAGAGGAGTTCGTCCCTCATGCCAAAAAGGCCTCTGAAGTGAGCGATGAGCCCGAAGTTGACAAAAAGCCCAAGCCAAAGAAAAAGCCCAAGGCGAATGTCGTCACAACCCCCGCTCGCCCCGTCGCAGCGGCCCAACCCGTTCTCGCTTCCAGCAGCGAAGACAATGGCTTCCTTTACACTGTCGGGCTTCTTGTTTGTGGAGTCTTAGCCTTATACGCAGGCATGAATAACAGCTACGCGAACAAGCAAGAGAATGCCGGACGCAAGGGAGACATCTCCCTCTTCAACGACATCAAGGACGGAGCCCCTCCTCTTCCGAAGAAAGAGGAAGAGTAGTAGCTCTCTTCAAAAGGGTGCTCTGAGCGGGAATCGAACCCGCAGAGCCACCGAAGTGGCCGGTCGTTCTCCAGAAAGATCGACTCCAATGAACTTTTTGTTCATCTGGCTGTCCAAGCGCCTCTCAGAGCAAATTATAATTGTTTCGCTACTTATCCGTCACCGCACCCTCACTGGCGCTGGTGACAAGCTTAGCATACTTTGCCAGAACTCCGCGCGTATAACGCGGCTCAGGCTGCACCCAAGAGGCGCGACGAGATTCCAAATCGGCATCGGTCGAAATCGCGTTGTTCTCAGCATCGATCGTGATGGTATCACCTTCCTCAAGAAGTCCAATCGGGCCACCTTCGTGAGCCTCGGGGGTAATATGTCCCACCACGAAACCGTGGCTTCCTCCGGAGAATCGACCATCCGTGATCAAGGCCACCTTGTCGCCTAGTCCACGCCCCATCACCGCCGCAGTCGGCCCAAGCATCTCCCGCATTCCCGGACCACCCTTGGGTCCTTCTCGACGAATGACGATGACATCCCCTGCTTCGATCTTTCCACTCAGGATCGCCGTCATTCCATCTTCTTCAGAATCAAAAACGCGAGCACGGCCCGTGAACGAAAGCCCCTCTTTACCTGAAATCTTCGCCACCGATCCAGTCGGAGCAAGGTTCCCATAAAGAATGCGCAAGTGGCTATCTTTCTTCACTGGGTTATCAATCGGCCGAACCACATCCTGCCCTTCCGGAAACTCCAGAGGTGAATTGGCCAAATTTTCCGCAATCGTTTTCCCGGTAACAGTCAGGCAGTCGCCGTGAATGAGACCTTCCTTCAGGAGAAGTTTCATCAGCGGAATAAGACCCCCAATTTTGACCAGTTCAGCCATCACGTATTTCCCACTTGGCTTGAGATCCGCGAGAACCGGCACTCTTTTGCCAATTTCTGTAAAGTCATCGATGTGCAGCTCAACGTCTGCCGCATGAGCCATCGCAAGAAGGTGAAGAACCGCATTGGTCGATCCCCCGAGCGTAATCACTACGGTGATGGCATTCTCAAAGGCCTTCCGCGTCATGATATCGCGAGGCTTGATTCCTTTCTCGAGAAGATGCAAAACCGCCGCGCCCGCATCAAAGCTATCGCGCTTTTTATCATCGCTGATCGCCGCTTGAGCCGAGCTATTGGGCAAGCTCATCCCGAGAGCCTCGATCGCACTCGCCATCGTATTCGCGGTGTACATTCCGCCGCAAGAACCTGGTCCTGGGATCGCTTTCTCTTCGACCATCTGTAGTTCCTCGTCCGAAAACTCACCACTGGCGTGCTTCCCCACCGCCTCGAAGACCGAAACGATATCGAGATCCTTCTCTTCCCCTTTCAAAGTGGCACATCCTGGGAGGATCGTTCCCCCGTAAACAAAGACCGCAGGTCGGTTCATCCGCGCCATCGCAATAATGCAAGCCGGCATGTTCTTGTCACAACCACCAATCGCGACATAGCCATCCATTCCCTCACAGCCCACCACGGTCTCAATCGAATCCGCAATCACCTCACGACTCACCAGCGAATACTTCATCCCCTCGGTTCCCATCGAGATCCCGTCTGAAATCGTAATCGTATTAAAAATGACCGACTTACCGCCCGCCGCATCGACTCCCTTCGCGGAATCCTTGGCCAGCGCATCGATGTGGAAATTACAAGGAGTCACCTGACTCCAAGTCGAAGCCACCCCGACCTTCGGCTTCTTAAAATCTTCTTTATCAAAACCGACAGGATAAAGCATCGCCCGGCTAGGAGCCCGGTCTGGACCATCGAGAACCTTCGAGGAAAACTCGCGCATATTTGGATTGTCGCACATGAGATTGGGACTTTTTCAGCTTAAGCCGACTTTTCAAGTCTCATCACTACTTGTGAGCGATTCCCCTTGATTTGGAAAGGAGTCGCGTCAGTTTTGCGAAACCTGAAAAACTATATTTCCCGTCAGCCGGCGAAAGATAACTTTAACTGTAACATGCCCTACCTTCAGACTATTTTTTTAGGAACAGTATTGGTTACCGCTTTTTGCGGCTGCACAACATCAAAAGAGCCCGATCAGGACAACCTTACTTCACTAACTCAGACGCGTCAGGATTGGGGCTTCATTCAATTTTCAAAAGTAAAGGCTTACCGCATGAACTGGACTGACGAAGATGCATCAAATGGTCTCGTTGGGGAGAAGAACAAACTCAACCGTTCAAGAATTCCAAAAAATGGAATCAACTTGAATCTAGACCAAATCTCCCTGTTACGAGAGGCCGTAACCGGCAGCCATCCGGATCATCCAGCCGCTGGATGCTTTAATCCTCATCACGCTTTTGTATTTTACGACGATCAAGAAAACATTGTCGGTCACATCGATATTTGCTTCAGGTGCTCCAACTACCGAAAAGAACCAGTTGGATTTGCCCAAATATTCAACTTGGGCAAGCTGGCATCACTATTTAGGAATCTCAACATTCCAGTCTCCAATCCAAAATGGAATTAACTGACGCCACTGCTTACCACTTCAGTCCTTATCGGCGAATTTACTCGAGCATGTTTTACGTTCAAATGACTCACTGTTTCGAATTACAACAAATCAACGGTAGGTAATTCGTGAGCGCAGAATCAGATCCAACAAAATAAACTACCGTCTTGCTATACATGTATAGCGAGTCTAAGTTCAGACATGTTAGCGATTCGCCTCAAACCCGAAATGGAGGAACGCCTCACCAAATTGGCGGAGAAAACTGGGCGGACCAAGACCTTTTACGCTCGTCAAGCCATCGAGCAACACCTCGAAGACTTAGAGGATTATTACCTTGCCGCTCAATCTTTAGAGAAGAGCAAGCGCAGTTATACCCCAGAAGAAGCGAAGCGTGAGTTGGGATTATAGGATCAGTGATGAAGCATTGAAGCAGCTGCGCAAACTCGGAGCCGAGGGTAGTAAGCGCATTATCGCTTACCTCGATAACAATATCACCGACTGCGACGATCCCCGCTCATTCGGAAAAGGGCTTAAGGGAGACCTAGGCGAATTTTGGAGATACCGAACCAGTCAATATCGCATCATCTGCCGGATCGAAGACCAGGAATTAGAAATCCTAGTCGTGAAAGCTGGACATCGCCGTGATATTTACGACTGATCGCCGACCTTCATCTACTGAATCTCCATCCCGCTCTTCGCGTAAACCCAGCGCTCAATCTTCCCACCTTTAATCAACGCTTTCGCCTGCACCGGACGAACCCCAAAGATGGTCGCCGCTTCATAGGCCGCAAGACCGGTCTGGTAATCAGTACCATCGATGGTCTCTTCTCCATTAACTTTCCAGCCCTTGACCTGATCGAAGGTGAATTCCTTCACGGCACCACCTTTGATGCTTTCCTGCATCAGCGCCACGATTTCTTCATCACTCAGAGCAGCACCGGCAGTTGGCCCAGGTTCAGGTTCAGGAGTAGGCTCCGGCATGGGTTCAGGGGTTGGAGTTGGAGTTGGCATCGGAGCAGGATCCGCAGTCACGACAGGTGTTGGGCCTGGCGCCGGGGTCGGAGAAGGACCAGGCGCGGGAGTTGGATTCGGCACCGGTGGAGCAACCGCAACCGCTGCTCCTCCATTCCCAGCTTCCTTGTCATAGATTTGCTTCGCTAGTTGCGCGAAAAGATCAGTGTCAGAAGCCTTGATCGTCCCCTTTCCGTTTGACGCTGCTTTCTCAACAATCAAACCGCCATCAGCCCGATTCAAAAGAGTCACCATATCACCTTCCTTCAGAAGAACGGCACCTTCGCCGCTCAAAGTCGGGATTTTGGTCGCTTTCGTAATTTTAACGGTCTGAGGAAGGGCATCATCCCGATACTCAGCGAGATTGATGGTGTATTGAGCCCCTTTGTATTCCACGATCGCGGTCGAATCATCTTCAGCCTTTCGCTCCTTCACCAAATGCGGCGCGATTGTAGGGCCTAGGACATATCCCAAGAAATAGAGAACGAAGACAACAACAACAAATTTGACGTATTTCATAGCTGATCGGAAGTGTGTTAGGAAAATAGGAGAGAGAAGACGACTTGTCACGCCGTCAAAGTGAGGATTTGACCTTTTCTTCAGATCGGCGCAAGTCTCCACCCATGGCAGAGACCCGATTGTTCCTTCTTGATGGCATGGCCCTCATTTACCGCGCCCACTTTGCCTTCATCCGCAATCCCATTACCAATTCCCAAGGCGTCAACACCTCCGCCATCTTTGGATTCACGAATACTCTCCTTACCATCATCGAAAAAGAGAAGCCCACGCACCTCGCCGTCGCCTTCGATACCTCCGCCCCGACCTCGCGGCACATCACCTATCCTGAATACAAGGCCCAGCGCGAAGCCATGCCCGAGGAACTCGCCGCCGCCATCCCTGAGGTCAAAAAACTCTGCAAAGCGATGAACATCCCCCTCATCGTGATGGACGGCTTTGAAGCGGACGACATCATTGGCACCATCGCACATCGTGCTGAAAAAACGGGAACGATGGACACCTTCATGGTGACCCCGGACAAAGACTTCGCCCAGCTCGTGGCTCCCCGCACCTCGATGTGGAAACCCGGACGCCAAGGCGCGGATCACGAAGTCCTCGACCTCCCCACCATTCTCAAAAACTGGGAAATCGAAGACCCGAAGCAAGTCATCGACATCCTCGGTCTCTGGGGCGACGCCTCCGATAACATTCCCGGCGTCCCCGGCATTGGTGAGAAGACCGCAAAAAAGCTCGTCGGCCTTTACGGTTCAGTCGAAGGGCTCCTCGACAACATTGATAAGCTCAAAGGAAAACAGAAGGAGAACGTCACAAACTTCGCCGAGCAAGCCCGCCTCTCGAAAGAACTCGCCACCATCATCCTCGACGTCCCCGTCGCCGAAAGCCTCGATGAATTAATCCGCCAAGAACCCGATGAAGAAACCCTCCGCGGCCTCTTCGAAATTTGGGAATTCCGCACCCTCACCAAGCGCGTCTTCGGCACCTCCGAAACAAGCGAGGAAGATAGCCCGACCCCCGTTTTCGAAAGTCTCAAAACTCTCGCAGACGTCCCTCACAATTACCAACTGATCGAGAGTGACGATCAGCTTCAAGCTCTCGTCAAAGAACTTCTCGCCGCCGATCATTTCTGCTTCGACGTCGAGACCAACTCGCTTGACCGTTTCCAAGCCAAGCTCCTCGGCATCGCCTTCTCGACCAAAGCCGGAGAAGCCTCCTACCTCCCCATCACCGACTGGGACAAGCAGCGGAAAATCTTGCGACCCGCCTTCCAATCCAGCGCGCTCAAGATCGGACATAACCTCAAGTTCGACCTCGCCATCATGCTCTCGCACGAGCTCGAAGTGAGTGCCCCCTTCTTCGACACCATGCTCGCGCACACCCTCATCGCACCGGATCAAAAGCACAGCATGGATGCCCTCTCGGAAAACCTTCTCGGCTATTCCCCCATCAAACTCGTTGATCTCTTTACCGAACAACAAGATGAGGAAGAAGATCTCTTCGCGGCCGCAGCCAAAAAGAAGGCTTCGAAAGGGCAACTCGATCCCTCAGAAATCGCAGTCGAAACCCTCGCCGAATACGCCGCCGAAGATGCGGACGTCACGATCCAGCTTTACGAAAAACTCCACCCCCAACTCGAGGAAATGGGTGTCAAGGAAGTGATGAATGAGATTGAGGCTCCCCTCCTCCCCGTTCTCGTCGCAATGGAAGCCGAGGGGATCTCGATGGATCAGCAAGTCCTCGATGACGTCGGAAAAATCCTCGCCGCAAAGATCGAAACCCTCAGCATCGACATCGAAAAATCCGCGGGAAAATCCTTCAATCTCAACTCTCCAAAACAGCTCGGCGAAATCCTCTTTGGCGAGATGAAGCTCGTCGAAAAGCCCAAGAAAACCAAAACGGGCCAGTTTAAAACCGACGAACAAACCCTCTCCACCCTCGCTCCAAAGCACCCCATCGTCGCCAACATCCTGAGCTACCGCGAGGCCAGCAAACTGAAGTCCACCTACGTCGACGCTCTTCCCAACCACCGCGCGCCACACAGCGGGCGGGTCCACACTCACCTTCACCAGCTCCTCACCACCACTGGCCGACTCGCCTCCAGCGACCCCAACCTTCAAAACATTCCCGTGCGCTCCGAAATGGGCCGTGAGTTGCGCCGCGCCTTCGTCCCTCGTGGCAAGGAATTCACTCTCATGGCAGCCGACTACTCCCAAGTCGAACTCCGCGTCATGGCCGCTCTCTCTGGAGATCCTACCATGATCGAGGCCTTCCAAAACGACCTCGATATCCACACCGCCACCGCGGCCAAAGTCTTCGGCGTCAGCAATGACGAGGTCCTCCCCGAAATGCGCCGCACCGCCAAGATGGTCAACTTTGGCATCATCTATGGCATCTCCGCTTTCGGATTATCCCAACGCCTCGGCATCCCGCGCGGCGAAGCTTCTGAGATCATCAAAACCTACTTCGAACAATACCCCGCCATCGAACAGTTCATGGAGGACACCATCGAACGCGTGAAAGAAAAGAGCTACGCCGAGACCATCAGCGGGCGACGTCGTTACTTCAAAGAGATCACCTCCAGCAATGGCACCGTCCGCGCCAATGCTGAGCGCGCCGCCATCAACAGCCCCATTCAAGGAAGCTCAGCCGACATGATCAAAATCGCGATGGTCCGCATTCACGAACTCATGCAGGGGCGGAAATCCAAAATGATTCTCCAAGTCCACGACGAACTCCTCTTCGACCTCCATCAAGACGAGCGCGACGAACTCCCAGCTCTCATCAAAACCGCCATGGAATCCGCCATCACTCTCCCGAATGATGTGCCCATAAAAATCGATACCGGATTTGGCGACAACTGGTTGCAAGCCCACTAAGATCCTCTACAATTCGACCAGATATGAACTCCATTGCAAAACTCACTCTCATCGGATTCCTGACCTCCTTCTCATTCGCTCAAGAACCAGCGAAACCCAAAGTCGAAGAGAAAAAGGAAGTCGTCAAAGAGGTAAAAAAAGAAACTCAAGAAGTCACCGTCCTCATGTCAACCTCGCTGGGCGACATTCACATCCAGCTCGATTCCAAATTCGCGCCAGTAACGGTCGAAAACTTCCTCAAGTATGTCGATGCCAAGCATTACGAAGGAAGCATCTTCCACCGCGTCATCGACGGATTCATGATTCAAGGAGGCGGCTTCAAAATGGACTCCGGAAACTTCAAAAAATCGAAGACTCGTCCTTCCATCAAAAACGAAAGCGAGAGCACCCCTGCAAATAAAATCGGCACCATTGCGATGGCCCGCACCTCAGATCCTAATAGCGCGACCAATCAATTCTTCATCAACGTCGCTGATAACGACGCCTTAAACTACCCAAACAATGGCGGTGGATACGCGACCTTTGGCAAAGTGGTCAAAGGAATGGAAGTGGTGAACAAGATCAAAGCCGTCGAGACCGGAACCAGAAGCAACGGCATGCGCAATGTTCCTGTGGAAACGATCACCATCAAGTCGATCTCCCGCGTCAAAGCAAAGTAAGCCTCCTCACTCATGAAGCTCCTCGCTCTATTTCTCGCCACCCTCTTTCTGGTCTCCTGTAAAGGAAAGCCTGAGGAGGAAGCGGCCCCAGAAGCAAAAACCTCCGCGCCTCCAAGCGGGCCCATCGTAATCATCGAGACCAGCATGGGCCCGATTAAAGCACAGCTGCATGAGAAAACCGCGCCCCTCAGCGTTGATAATTTTCTGAGCTACGTCGACGAGAGTTTTTACGACAACACCATCTTCCACCGCGTCATGCCCGACTTCATGATTCAAGGCGGCGGCTTCGAGATTCCTGGCAGCACTCCCAAAGAAAAAATGAGCCGCGCGGCCATTCGAAACGAGAGCAAAAAGACCCGTAAGAATACCCGTGGCACTCTTGCGATGGCTCGCACCTCTGACCCCAACAGTGCCACCAACCAATTTTACATTAACGTCAAAGACAATCCCGACCTCGATTTTCCAAACAATGGTGGCGGTTACGCCGTCTTCGGAGAAGTCATTGAAGGCATGGAAGTCGTCGACCAAATCAAGAAGGTCAAAACCCACGCCGCTCCAATGCTGAACCTCGACGGCAATCTTTATCAAGTCGCCACCGCCGCGAACGTCCCAGTCGAGCCGGTCTTCATCAAGTCGATTCGCCGCGCCGCTCCTGATCAATAATCACCACTTTATGCTCTGGCTCTTCATCCCGCTCAGTTTTCTTCTGGGCTCTATTCCTTTTGGCCTCCTTCTTGGCAAGCTCAAGGGAATCGACATCCGCGAACACGGCTCCGGAAATATTGGCGCGACCAACGTTTTCCGAACCTTGGGTAAAAAACCAGGCATCCTTTGCCTCTTCCTCGACTTCTGCAAAGGCTTCATTCCCGTCCTAATCTGTAAGCACTACGTTCCAGAAAGCACTGTAGGCCAAAGCATCGCCGTCGGCACCGCCCTCGCCGCTATTTTAGGACATAACTATTCACCATGGATCGGCTTCAAAGGAGGCAAAGGAATTGCCACGAGCGCTGGAGCGATCGCCGCCATCATGCCGCCCGTCGCCTTGATCCTTCTCGTCCTCATCTTCATCGTGGTGACCTTCATTACGAAATACGTTTCGGTCGGGAGCATCGCGACGGCCATCGCTCTCCCGCTCCTCACCATCTACGGTTCCTATTCTCACGGAAAAATCGCAGACGGCACTTGGAACAAACCTCTCTTCATTTTCTCCCTCATCGCTGGAAGTCTCGCGATCTGGAAACATCGCGCAAATATCGTCCGGCTCCGCAATGGAACTGAAAATAAAATCGGACAAAAAAAGAAGGAGGCCACCTCATGACATTTGAAAACCCGGTCGTCATCGGCTCAGGATCTTGGGGCACCGCCCTTGCCATCTTCCTCGCTCGTAAGTGCCCGCAAGTTCATCTCCTTGGCCGAGACCAAGCGGCTGCCGACGCGATCAATGAGACTCACTGCAATCAGCATTATCTCCCCAAGTCGACTCTCCCCGAAAACCTGATCGCTACCACTGATCAAAACGTCGTAAAAACGGCCGATCTCGTCCTCTTTGTCGTCCCGACTTCCGCCACTCGCGCCACCGCCGAGAAGCTCGCCGCTCTGGGCATCCCCGAATCCGCCGTTCTTCTTTCCTGCTCGAAAGGGATCGAACTCGACAGCGGAAAGCGCATGTCTCAAATCATCGCCGACAGCTTCCCAGAAAATCGCATCGCAGTGCTTTCCGGCCCCAACCATGCCGAAGAAATTGCCGAAGGCCTCCCCGCCGCCGCCGTCATCGGCTGCCTGCAAGAGGAAGTTGGTGAAGCTCTCCAAGACGTCTTCGCCAACGAACGATTCCGTTCTTACACCAACCTAGACATCGCGGGTATCGAACTCGGCGGAGCGATCAAAAACGTCTTCGCCATCGCCGCGGGAGTTTCAAGCGGCCTCAAGCTGGGAGACAATGCCGTCTCGGCACTTGTCCCCCGAGCCTTAGCTGAAATGACCCGCCTCGGCACCGCTCTTGGTGGGAATCCCGACACCTTCCCCGGCCTCTCAGGACTCGGTGATCTGATCGCCACCTGCTTTTCCATTCATTCTAGGAATCACAAAGTAGGACTCGCCCTTGGTCAGGGAAAAACCCTCAAGCAAGCGGTCGAAGATCTTGGCATGGTTGCCGAAGGCGTCCCCAACACCCGCTCGATTTACGAAGCCGCTCGCCGCGTCGAAGCTCGCACTCCCATTCTCGATGTCGTCTACGCGATGCTTTATCAAGACGTCCCTCCCGCCGAGGCGCTCGACCGACTCTTCCGCCGCACCCCGCGTAAGGAAGGTGAGTAAGCTCAAACGACTCCACCCTCGCCCATCAACTGGTCTCGGTATCCTTGCAGCTCTGCCTTCTCATCGGCAGACAGCTCAGGATAACTCATTTTCATCGATTCCATTTCCTGTTTGATCACTTCAGAAACGATGAGTCGCATCGTCTTCTTATCATCCGCTGGAATCACGAACCACGGAGCGTCCGCCGTCGCAGTCTCGTCAATCGCGGTCTCGTAAGCCTTCTGATACTCCTCCCAAAAGCCACGCTCTTTGACATCGCCTGAGTTGAACTTCCAATTCTTCTCCGGCTCATCAATGCGAGAGACAAAACGATCCCGCTGCTCATCCTTACTGAGGTTCAAAAAGAACTTCAAAACCCTCGTACCATTCCGCGCCAAGTGAGCCTCATGGTCGCGAATCGAGGCGTATCGCCCTTCCCAAACCTTATCGAAGCTTTCTTCTGGAAGCCGCTGATATTTGGTCACGATTTCAGGATGAACCTTCACCACGAGAACCTCCTCGTAATACGAACGATTAAAAATGGAAACATGCCCACGACGAGGAAGATGCTCCTGACTGCGCCACAGAAATTCATGATCAATCTCCTCCTCACTCGGCCGCTTGAAGGAGAAAACCGAAACCCCGTGAGGATTGATTCCCGACATCACCGCGCGAATTGTCCCGTCTTTCCCCGCCGCATCCATTGCCTGAAAAATGCACACCAAGCTATAACGGTCGTGTGCATACATCATCTCTTGGAGATCGTTTAAGGTCTCCCGCGACTTCTTGATCTGCTTTTTGTAGTCAGATTTATCTTCATACAGCGGAGCGATGGAATTGGGACGATTGGCCAGATTGACGGGCTCAGATCCATCCACACGATAGTCATCAAGGGAGATTTTCTTACTCATGGGGGGACTCTAGACAGAGTTTGCAAAACATTAAAAATCTTTCTCTCCCACTCATCTTCGGGAGATCCCAAATCTGTAAGTTTGACCTTAATCCAGCTGTCTGACAAATTCCTCTCATGCTCGACACGCACCATCACCTATGGTCCTACAACACCGAGGAATATGACTGGATTCCGCCGGAAACGCCTCTCGCGCAAGATCAGCTTTTACCAGAACTACAGTCCGCCACCTCCGCCGCGGGAGTGACTGGCACCGTGGCAGTTCAGGCTCGGCAGATCATCGAAGAATCTCACGACCTCCTGAAAATCGCCGATCAAGGAGACCTAATTCAAGGAGTCGTCGGCTGGGTCCCATTAATCTCCGACTCAGTAGAAAAGGATCTCGAAGAACTTTCCGCGCACCCCAAATTCGTCGGAGTTCGACACGTTCTCCAAGAAGAGCCGGACGATTACTTCTTGCGCGATGACTTCCACCATGGCCTCGCGCGCCTTCCGAGCCACAAGCTCGTCTACGACCTCCTCCTTTTTCAACGCCAACTCCCCGTCGCTACCAAATTAGTCGATCGACAGCCTGAGCTTGGTATCGTCGTCGATCACATCGCCAAGCCCGAAGCACAAAATGGGCGCGTTGAGGCCGATTGGAGATCCAGAATGAAGGAACTCGCAAAACGTGACAACATTCTTGGAGTTAAATTTTCCGGTCTCGCCACCGAATTCCCGGAAAATGACGATATTTCGCCTGACACCATCAAGGCCTACTTTCAAGAAAGCTTGGAAATATTTGGTCCTAAGAAACTAATGTTCGGCACTGATTGGCCGGTATGCCTCCTAAGACTGGATTCCTACAAGGCCTGGGCCGATACCGTCAGAGAGCTCGTTTCAGAACTTTCTAGCGACGAACAAGCCCAAATTCTCTCGAAAAACGGACAATCGGCATACGGTCTGAAAAGTTAGGCTGGTAACGAGAGCGTTTTTCCTTTTTTGTCATCGCCCTTGGCGGCGGCGCCATATTTTGCCGTCTCCTTATCTTTTCACAATTTACTAAATCTTTGAGCCTCAACCGCACAGAATACAAATACCTGATTTCGCTCGAGCAAATGGAGCAAATTCAGCGAGATCTCGATGATCGCCTTGTTGTTGACAGCCTCGCTTCTGAGGATGGTTGTTACCCGATTGTGACGGAATATTTTGAAACTCCGGACCGAGAGTGCTTTTGGGAAAAGGAACGCCGCCTCGCAAGTCGACGTAAGATCCGCGTCCGGATTTATGGAAATGAAGGAGGCAAGATTCCTCCCACCGGATTTATTGAGATCAAACACAAGCACTTCGGCCTCGGCGCGAAAAGACGCCTTTTCCTCCCCGTCGAGGAAGCCATTGAGTTTGCCGAAGGAAACTTCGATGTCTTGAAGACCGTGAAACGCGATTGGTCACGGACCCAGCGCATGATCATTAAGGAGCTTTTCGACTTAATTGAGCGCCGCAGCTTTGGGCCAGCCATCCAGCTTCGCTACGATCGCAAGGCCCTCATGACCCCAGACGGGCAACTTCGCATCACCTTCGACACGAGACTGATGTGCCGCTCGGAGCTTCTCCCGCTTGAGGCAGATGATCAAAGGTTTGAGCACTACATCATTCCACCTGACAAATCGATTTTCGAAGTGAAATCGATCGGCCCCGTTCCTTTTTGGTTCCGCGAATATGGCGGCGAAAAAGGACTGGTTCGCCGAAGCTTCAGTAAATTTTGCACTGCGATGAAAGTCATCGACCCAGTGCTCCAATCTCAAATTGGCCACCTACAATCTCCCGCAGCCTAGCTCAAGGCTCGACTTATTTTCACAATTTTAATTCAAACACCTATGGAACACGTTCTCGCAACTTTCGAATTTCTGACTGATAACTCTGGCCCTAAATCTGATGGACCTCCCCCTGTGGAAGTTCTCGGGGCCATGACTCTAAGCTTCTTTCTGAACATGATCATCGGTCTCCTTTATAAGAGCACTTATAAGGGAACTCGCTACTCGCAGGACTACGTTCACACCCTCGTCATCATCGGAACCGTCACCACGATTCTTATTATGGTGGTTAATGGAAGCCCCGCCGTTGCCTTTGGAGCATTTGCGGCCTTCTCCATGATCCGCTTCCGCCGGAATCTGGGACAATCCCGAGATCTCGCCTTTGTCTTCTTCGCGATGGCAACCGGAATGGGCATCGGAGCTCAGCAATACACCATTGTTGCGATCACCACGATCATCGTCGTTCTTGCGATCCTCTTCATCTCAAAGCGCGACGCCTTCGCTCCAAATCGGGCCTCTCACCAGCTTCGTATTCGCGTCAATAACGACGTCGATTACTCAAAAGCCTTCAATGACATCTTCGACAAGTTCACCGATGCCATCGAAATGATCAGCGTCGAATCAGTCCAAGCAGGAATGATGAGTGAACTCCGCTTCGGCTTGGTTCTCAAGGAAGGCATCCACGTTTCCGACTTCATGGAAGAGATCCAGATCGCTTGTGGAAACAACCGTGCCATCCTCACCTCGACCTCACGAGACTTGGACATGTAATCTCTTTCGCCTTCCAACAAGGCCACAAGAAACCCGATGACCTTCAAAAGTCATCGGGTTCTTTTTTGAAAATCAATCCCTACTTTGCAATCGCAACGATCAGACTGACGATCAGCGCGAGGCCTAAGAGGCCCATGACAAGAACTGTCCGCTTCTGCAGCTTGGCGATTGCCTCCTTATTCTCTTTCTCGGCCAGCTGTATCTTTTCGCAAAGCTCTTCGTAGCGCTTGGCCGAGTTCTTAAGCTCATTCTGCATCGCGTCCATCGAACCATGAGCCTTTGCAAGAAGTCCTTTCGTCCCATCCATCGTCGAGATCGACTTCTCACTAAAACGAGTCAATTCACCAAGACTTCCGTCTAACTTGCTCAGAGAATCGATCATCTTTCCCTCACGCTTCCCAGCCTCATCCAATTGCCCGGCGACTTTCTCCAAAGCCCCAGAAACCTGCCCCTGAGTTTTTGTCAGGGCCTCAAGATTTTCTATCGGCATGGGAGGAACTGACTCAGCCAAACTTACCTCAACTTTCCGAGCCTGAGAATCTGCAAGGGCTTTGCGAATTGACTCCACCGCCTGGATCAACTCCTCGTGACGTTTGCCGTTCGTATCACTTTCCGTAGGTTTACGAGGCAAGGCAAAGGGAGTCTGATTCTCAGGCTCGGGCGCGCTAGACTGATAATCCTCATTCTTGTTTTCCTTTTCTGGAGATTTGGTTCCCCCAAAGAGCTTTCCAAAAAAACTCTGTTTCTCCTCTTTCTTTGGAAGGATTTCTTTGGCCGTGATCGGGCGGGCCCGTTTAAATGGTTTTGGTTGAGGAGGCAATTTTTGGGAATTTCCCTGCATGTACACGTGTGGAGCCTGTCCCTCCACCGGAGCGAGGCCTCCTGAAGTCCCCGAAATAGGACGAAACGGATTATTCATAACCACTAGAGAATATTAATGCTTGTTTAAGAAATCAACCTCCTTCTTTCCTATTTCTCCCACCACTCCCATCCAGACTTGAAAGCCCCGAAATCCCCCTTAAGACTCCGCCACCATGTGGAAGGGCCGATTTTCAAAAGCAACTGCCGATCTCGTTCAACAATTTGGAGAATCGATCTCTTACGATTGGCGACTTTACCCGCACGACGTTGCAGGCTCCATCGCGCACGCCCGCGCCCAAGTCACCGCTGGTATTCTCACTCAAGATGAATTCGGGCAAATCGAAGCTGGCCTGCGCGAAATTGAAAAAGACATCGCCGCGGGAAACTTCGAATTCTCAATCGAGAACGAGGACATCCACATGAACATCGAGGCCGAGCTCACAAAGAGGATCGGTGCCACTGGTGGCAAGCTCCACACCGCTCGCTCGCGCAACGACCAAGTCGCCACCGACACCCGTCTCTATTGCCGGACAGCCATTGATGAACTCACCCTTCTCCTTTCTGGCCTTCAAAATGCTCTCCTCAACCGCGCCGAGCGCTACGCCGAGACCGTCCTCCCCGGCTACACCCACCTCCAGCGCGGTCAACCCGTGACCGTCGGTCATCACCTTCTCGCCTACGTCGAAATGATCGCTCGCGACAAGGACCGCCTCGTCGACGCCCGCAAGCGCGTCAACGTTTCCCCACTCGGCTCCGGTGCCCTCGCCGGATCGACCATCAATCTCGATCGCGAGGCCATCGCCAAAGAACTCGGCTTCGATTCGGTCACTACCAACTCGATGGATGCCATTTCAGACCGCGACTACATTGCCGAACTCCTCTTCGACTTCGCCCTCATCGGCGCCCACCTTTCTCGCCTCTCGGAAGATCTCATTCTTTGGTGCACCAGCGAGTTCGGGTTCGCTACGCTCTCCGATGCCCATACCACCGGATCTTCTCTGATGCCTCAGAAAAAGAACCCCGATGTCTGCGAAATCACCCGCGGAAAAACCGGCCGCCTTTACGGAAACCTCACCGCCATCCTCACCGCGATCAAAGGGCTCCCGCTCACTTACAATCGCGACTTACAAGAGGACAAGGAACCGCTCTTTGACTCTATCGACACCCTCACGCTCACCCTCAAAGTGAACACCGAGATGATCACCGCGATGGAAATTAACGAAGACAAATGCCAAGCCGCCGCTTCTGATCCCCTTCTCCTCGCCACCGACCTTGCCGATTGGCTCGTCAAAGAAGGCATTCCTTTCCGCTCTGCACACGAGCTTGTCGGAAAAGCCGTCGCCGCCTCGGTGAGTTCAGGAACTCCACTCGATCAACTTGATCTCAGCGAAGTCGATCCCGCCTTCACCGCAGATGCCTCTTCAGTCTTTGATCTTAAAACCGCTCTCGCCGCGCGCAGCAACCCCGGCGCGCCGTCCATTGAGAACGTAAAAGCGCAAATCGCTCGCTGGAAAAACGCCTAGGACACAAGCTCCTTGAGCGCTTTCCCCGTCGCCGATTTCTTGACCTTCATCACCTGCGCCGGCGTTCCGATAGCCACCACAGATCCGCCTTCTGCCCCACCCGTCGGACCGAGATCGATCAAGTGATCACAAACTGCGATCACATCCAAATTGTGCTCCACCACTACCAGCGAATGCCCCGCGTCTCGCAGTCGAAAGAGCACTTCTAACAAAACCTGCACGTCTTGATAATGCAGCCCCGTCGTCGGCTCATCCAAAAGATACAGCACATGGCCCACCGATGTTTTTGAAAGCTCACAGGCCAACTTCACCCGCTGCGCTTCTCCGCCTGAAAGGGTATTCGCCGCTTGCCCCAACTTCACATAACCCAAACCGACATCGAAGAGCGCATTCATAATCGCACTCAATTTCGGCACCGCCCCAAAGAATTCGCGCGCCTCCTCAATCGTCATCTCCAGAATATCCGCGACGTTCTTCCCGCGATAGCGAATATCGAGCGTCTCCCGATTATACCGATTCCCTTGGCAGGCCTCACACTCGATCCAGATGTCTGGCAAAAAGTGCATATCGATCTTCAAAGCGCCCCCGCCCTGACATTTCTCACATCTCCCGCCCTTCACATTAAAACTAAAACGCCCCGCCGCATAACCTCGCTGCCTCGAAAGCGGGAGCTTAGAAAACAAATCCCGCACCAAGTCAAAGGCTCCCGTGTAGGTCGCCGGATTCGAACGAGGACTCTTGCCCAAGGGACTTTGATCAACCACCACCACTTTTTCCAAAAACTCCAACCCCTCAATTCGCTCATGCTTCCCCGGCTGATCCTTCGCCCGATGAAACACTCGCGCCAAGGCACGACGGAGAATTTTATCTACCAGCGTCGATTTCCCGCTCCCACTCGGCCCCGTCACTCCCACCAATTGCCCCAGCGGAATCACGACATCCTCTCCCTTCAAATTATTCTCAGCAGGACTCACGATCTTGATCTCGCGTGATGACTTCCGCGCCCGACTCACCACTTCCGGCGCTTCTCGACTCAGCCACCTACCCGTCGGAGTATCCAGCTTCGCCAACTCATCCGGACTTCCCTGCGCCACCAACTCACCCCCATGTAAGCCAGCAGCCGGTCCGATCTCGATCACCTGATCCGCCGCCCGGACCATCGCCTCATCATGCTCCACCACGACTACGGTATTCCCAGCATCACGCAACCGAAGCAGCGCCCCAATCAGCCGCTCATTATCCTGCGGATGAAGTCCAATACTCGGCTCATCCAAAACATAAATCACCCCCGCCAAACCAGATCCCAACTGCGTCGCCAAACGAACCCGTTGAAACTCCCCGCCCGAAAGAGTCCCGCTCGCCCGATCCAAACTCAGGTAATCAAGCCCGACCTCTTTCAAAAATGACAAACGCTTTTGCAACTCCGTCACCACTCCCTTCATCGCAATCTTCTTATCCGCCGGCAACTCGATCCCCTTCAACCACTCATAGGCATCGCCAATCGCACTCCCACAAAAGTCATGAATCCCCTTCACCTCATCCTTCCCGCTTAGGGTCACCGCAAGATACTCCCGCTTCAGCCGCTGACCATCACAGGCCTTACATTCACGCGAAGTAATAAAGCGTCCCATACTCCGTTTCACCGAGTCACTTTCACTCTCCCGATAATGTCGCTCCACCTGTCGGCAGACCCCTTCAAACTCCTTCTTCCATGGAACAATCTGCCCTTCCTTTTCCCAAGGCACCTCAATTTTCGTATCTCCCATTCCATAGAACAGAGCCCTGTGAAACGCCTCTCCCAGCTCATCAAATCGATCATCCACACTCACGCCACAGTGCTTCGCCAAAGCCTCAATGTGCAGCTGATTCCAACCCTTCTTTTTCTTGGAACCTTTCGTCCAAACCGCCACCGCTCCCTCCGCAATCGACTTGCTCCGATCCGGCACCACCAACTTAGGATCACAAAAAACCTCCGTCCCCAATCCATGACAGGCCTTACAAGCACCCAAATGAGAGTTAAACGAAAAATGCCTCGGCGTCAGCGCGGGCAACTCGAAGCCCGTTTCAGGATTTCGATAGCTCGTCGCAAAGGAAACCTCCTCCCAATCCGCATCCCCCTTCTGCTGGGCCAAAGCCCGAACCTCCATCCCACAAATCCGCAGGGCAATCTCGACACTATCCGCCAACCTCGACTCCAGCCCCTCCTTCACCACCAAGCGATCCACCACGATCTCGATCAGCCCATCCTCCGGCCAATGTTCTTCCGCCTCCTCAAGTTCGTAAATCTCCCCCGCAATCCGCACCCGCACAAATCCCTGCCGCTGCAAATCCGCAATCATCCCCGCCGCATCTCCTTCAGCCGTCAACGGAGCTAACAAAATCAACCTCGTCCCTTCAACTCTCCCACAGAGGCTTTCGACAATGTCCGTGGTCGTCATCCGTTCCAATCGCTCACCCGTCACCGGATCATGTGGCACCCCCGCTGCCGCATAGAGAATCCGCAAAAAATCATGGATCTCCGTCACGGTTGCGATCGTCGATCTCGGATTCCCCGACCCAGACTTCTGCTCGATCGCAATCGCCGGACTCAGCCCTTCAATCGAATCCACCTCCGGCTTCTCCAACTGATCCAGAAACTGCCTCGCATAGACCGAAAGCGATTCCACATAACGCCGTTGCCCTTCCGCATAAAGAGTATGAAAAGCCAGACTCGACTTCCCGCTCCCACTCACCCCCGTCACCACCACCAGCTTCCCCCGAGGCAAATCGACATCGATCCCTTTCAAATTATGCTGCCGCGCTCCCCGGATCTTGATCACCTCTTAGTCATCTCCTTTCAAAG
This sequence comes from uncultured Verrucomicrobiales bacterium, assembly GCA_937928545.1. Lineage (GTDB taxonomy): Bacteria > Verrucomicrobiota > Verrucomicrobiia > Verrucomicrobiales > Akkermansiaceae > SW10. Next base: position 54,386 of record CALGJQ010000005.1, on the reverse strand, counting down.
TCCCTGAGTCAACTTCCACCTCCTTGACATTATTTGCAAATAAAATATGGTTACCCATATGAAAACAACCGTAGAGCTATCTGATCATATTTTGATCGCCGCAAAAAAGGCGGCCCGAGAGCGCTCAATCACGCTACGCTCCTTAATCGAGGAATCCTTGGCGGCAAATCTTTCCCAACACAAAAACACCCCTCAGATCAAACCAATCACCTATAAGGGCAAAGGACTACACCCCGAATTTGAGAATGCCAGCTGGGATCAAATCCGCGATGCCATTTACTCATGATCGCAGTAGACACCAATATTCTCGTCTACGCTCACCGCGAAGATTCACCGTGGCATGAGGAAGCCCTCGCCGCAGTCATGGAGCTTGCGAACTCCAGCCAACCCTGGGCCATCACTTGGTCTACCTTTCATGAGTTCATCGCGATTGTCACCCATCCTCGCATCTACAATCCCCCCACTCCTCTTGCGACTGCCATTAACGCGATCAAATCTTGGCAAGCCAGTCCTCATCTCCGCATGATCAACGAAGGAGATGATTATCTCAACGCCTTCACGACCGTCGCCAAAGCCGGGAAAATCAAAGGTCCAAAAACTCACGACGCCCGAATCGCCGCCACTTGTCTTCACCATAAGGTCAAGACTCTCTGGACTGCCGACCGAGACTTCTCGGCATTCCCACAACTGAAATGCCGGAACCCGTTGATCTAGCAACAATCCGCCTCGACATCGAGAAATCGCCCCCTATCCTCGCGCGCCCGCGTGAAATCGCGGAAGCCCCTCTCCGCCATGGCCAAACCCGCATTCCAATCTCTCCCCGGTTTTCGTGACTTCCGTCCCGAAGATTGCGCGGTGAGAAACTACCTCTTCCGGAACTTCCGCGAAGTGGCGCGCCGCTATGGCTTCGTAGAATACGAAACCCCTGTGGTCGAAGCGACCGAACTCTATCTTAAGAAGTCCGGGGGCGAACTCGGCACCCAACTCTTCCGCTTCGAAGACCAAGGTGGACGCGATGTCACGCTCCGCCCAGAAGTCACCGCTTCCCTCGGCCGACTCCTCACCGCCTGCCAGCGTGATTATCCCAAGCCCCTCCGCTGGTTTGAAATCGGCCAGTGCTTCCGCTACGAAAAACCACAAGCCGGACGCACCCGCGAGTTTTACCAATTTAACGTCGATCTCATTGGCGAGCCTAACGCCGCCGCTGATGCTGAATTGATCGCTCTCACCATCGAACTGATGCGAGAGTTAGGCTTCCAAAAAGGTGACTTCATCATTCGCCTTTCCGACCGCGCTTATTGGCAAGACTTCGCGAACTCTAAAAACCTTTCCGAAGACCAAGCCGCCGAGCTTCTCCAAATCGTCGACAAACTCGAACGCGATAAAGAAGGAACCCTCGCCGCCAAATTAGAAGCACTCGGCCTCAGTGTCGAAGAAGTTCAAAACGCCATCACCTCTCCGAGCAACTTGAGCGAAAACCTCAACACCGTTCTCAGTAATCTTGAAGCACGCGGCATGCGTGAAGACGTCGAAGTCGATCTCTCCATTGTTCGTGGCCTCGCCTACTACACCGGAGTGGTGTTCGAAATCTTCGACGCCAAGAAATCGATGCGCGCCGTCGCTGGTGGTGGCCGTTACGACTCGCTCGTCTCAGCTCTCTCAGATGGTAAGGTCGACCTCCCCGCTGTTGGCTTCGCCATCGGTGACGTGGTCATTCGTGACCTCATCGAAAAGACCCCACATGCCTTCGAGAAGATGCAGACCGCGATCAAAGCCGAGACCGCTTGCGATGTCTTCCTCGTCCTCGCCGACCCAGAGAAGGAAGCCCAAGTCCTCACCCTCGCGAGCAAACTTCGCAGCGCCGGCATCGCGGTGTCCTACTCCCTTTCACCCACCAAATTTGCCAAGCAGTTCAAAGCCGCCGAGCAAGCCGGAGCTCCTCTCGCTCTCGTCATCGGTGAAGAATTCCCTGAGGTCTCTCTCAAAATCATCGCCACCCGCGAGGAAGGCAAAGTGACCGCCGATGACAGCATCATTGAAACCCTTTCCCAATACCTGAAGAAATGAGAACACACCATTGTAACGAAATCCGCCCCGCGCACATCGGAGAAACCGTGACCCTCATCGGGTGGGTCAATACCGTCCGTGACCAAGGTGGCGTCATCTTTATCGACCTTCGCGACCGCGAGGGCATCACGCAGTGTGTCTTCAGATCTGAGATCTCTCCCGAAGCCGCTGAGCTCTCTCACAAGCTCCGCTCCGAAGACGTGATCCAAGTCACCGGCAAGGTCGAAGAACGACTCAAGACCGACGACGTTGACACGAAGAACGACAAACTTGAAACGGGGGCAATCGAAGTCGCAGCCTCCCAGCTCACCATCGTCAACAAGTCCGAGGTCCTTCCTTTCCAACTCGATAAGGAACTCTCCAACGAAGACCTTCGCCTCAAGCACCGCTACCTCGATCTCCGCCGCCCGCGCCTCACCAACAACTTGCGCCAGCGGCACATCATCACCAAGGCGGCACGCGATCACCTTTCTGATGAGGGCTTCATCGAGGTTGAAACTCCGATCCTTTCAAAGGCCACTCCTGAAGGTGCCCGAGACTTCCTCGTCCCCAGCCGTATCAACCCCGGTAAGTTCTACGCCCTTCCGCAAGCTCCTCAGCAATACAAGCAGATGCTCATGGTTGCCGGAGTGGAAAAGTATTTTCAAGTGGCTCGCTGCTTCCGTGACGAAGACCTCCGCGCCGATCGTCAGCCAGAATTTACTCAGATCGATATCGAGGCCTCCTTCGTTGACGATAACGACATCATCGAACTGATCGAAGGCATGCTTTCTTCCATGTTTGAGGAAGCGCGGGGCGTCAAAGTCCCCACTCCTTTCGAGCGTCTCACTTGGAAAGATGCGATGAACCGCTTTGGCTCCGATAAGCCCGAGCGCCGCATCGGCATGGAAATGGTCGACCTCACCGAAGAGCTCAAGGACTGCGAATTCCGTGTCTTCTCCGGCACCGTGGCCAGCGGTGGCGTCGTCAAAGCGATCAATGCCAAAGGCTTCGCCGGCATCTCGGTGGGACAAGTCGATAAGCTCACCAAGCTCGCACAAGAAGCTGGAGCAAAAGGCCTCGCCTACATCCAAGCTCGCGACACCGATCGCTCGACTTGGCGCTCACCATTCGTGAAGCGCATGACTGACGAAGAAGTCGAAGCTCTCCGCACGAAGCTCAACATCGAGCCAGGCGATCTCATTCTTTTCGCAGCCGACAAGTGGGAACCTGCTTGTGATGTTCTCGGCCGAATTCGTCTCGAAGTTGCCGACTACCAAAACCTCCTCGAAGGCAATGATGACCTCGACTTCCTCTGGGTCACCGAATTCCCCCTCCTCGCTTATGACGAAGAGGAAGGTCGCCACGTGGCCGTTCACCACCCCTTCACTCGTCCCCTCAAAGAAGACGAAGAGAAACTTCGCAATGGAGAACTCGATGGCCTCCGCGCGCAAGCCTACGACGTCGTTCTCAACGGATACGAACTCGGCGGTGGCTCCATTCGAATTCACGAAGCGGACCTCCAAAGCTCCATGTTCAAGGCGCTCGGCATTTCAGACGAAGAAGCCAATACTGAATTCGCGCACATTCTCGATGCCTTCAAATTTGGGGCTCCTCCTCACGGCGGCATCGCCTTGGGGCTCGACCGCGTCGTGATGTTGGCTTGCAAAGAAGACTCTATCCGTGAAGTCATCGCCTTCCCGAAGAACAACAAAGGAGCAGAAATCATGACCTCCAGCCCAGGCACCGCAACCAGCACGGCCCTTCGCGATCTCCGCATCAAATCAACCTATGTTGAAAAGCCCAAGACTGAGGAAGCGGCTGAGTAAAGTTTGACCCTTTTCCAGCAATCCCGCACAGTCCCAGTATGAAAAAATTAGCAGGACTTGGCGGGATTTTTTGTGTCCTCACACCCATTCTCCAAGCCGAAATCGAAGATAACATCCCGCTTGGAATTGAAGCGGTGACGGGGCTTCGCTCGAACTACGTCCACCGTGGTTTCGAACTTGCTGAGACCTCTCTCGATTTTCAACTGGAAGCCGAAATCTCGCTCTCCAATGAATCGTCCCTGCACTTTGGCCTAGCCCACCTCGCCGAAAGCAATGGCGATTTCTCCGAGACGAGCATCTATGGCGAGTTCAGCTACCTTCTCAGCAAAGACTTCCTGATCGGGAGTTCCCTCACCTACCGAGACCGCAATGCGAGCCTTCTCGATAGCGGCTTTGATTTAGGAATCTTCAGCTCATGGACGATCAATGACGACTGGCGCTGGCGAAACGAATTAAATTATGACTTTGGCGAAAGCGGACTCTACTTCGCTAGCGAACTCGAATGGAGTCAGGTCATTTCAGATGACTCCTTCATCACGATCGAAGCCGGTCTTAGCATCGTTTCCGATTACCACGATCGTAACGGATTCAACGACTTCTATACTCGAATCGCCTACACCTACGCTCTTTCCGACCGAGTCTCCTTTACTCCATTCCTTGGGAGCAGCCTTCAACTCGATGACCATGATGCCAGCGACGTCGCCTACGGGGGCTTCTGGTTCGAAGTTATTTTTTAGCGCGAGGTTTCTTCTCAGGATGTTGTCCACCTTGGGCTCGGAGTTCGTCAGCTGAAACTTCCCCGCTTTTATCAGCATCCAGCTTATCAAAAGCCTTCCGCCTTTTTTCTTCAGGCATCTCGAGAACTGCTGGCGCACGATTGAACTCTTCCCAGGAAAGTGAGCCATTGTCATCACGATCCAAGCTCTTCAACTTGATCTTCAAATGGAGCCTATCGCCACGCCGCCACTTTGGCGCTTTCCCCAAGTGACCATCTTCCTTGTCCAAAAAACCGTCCGCATTTTGATCCAATCGAGCAAAGGTTTTGTCACGTCTCTCTTTTGGCATTTTCGCAAAGTGCGCATGAACCGCGAACTCCTTCTTACTGATACGCCCATCTTGATCGGTGTCAGCTTTCGCCAAAGGATGATGCCTTTTCTTCGGGGCCATTGACTTCAGCTCTTTGATAGAAATAAAGCCATCGCCGTCCTTATCAAGACGACTGAAGATCTTCTCACGAATCACCGGATCAAGACGCCCCGCTCGCTCTCCTGTGCTAAATTCCTCTTTTGAAACCTTTTGATCAGAATTCTGATCGTAGGCTTTCAAAAACTCCTCAGGTTTTGGGGGCCCTTTTCGCACCTCACCACGGTGGCGATCACTCGATTTACTCTGAGCAAAGGCACCAGAAAGCAGAGCTAGAGAGGTTAAAAGAGCAGTTAATCGAGTCACAACAGGCTTTGGTTGCTCAATTAAACCACGAAAAATTTCACGAGTTGCATAAAAATCGCCGATTTTCCGTAGACGGGTCGCTAGTTTCTCATAATCTCGCTCTCGATGGAAATTCTCTCTTCACTCAAGGCTTCCCGCCCGACTCTTTCCTTTGAATTTTTCCCCCCGAAAAATGAAAAAGGATCTGAAGAACTATTAGAAACAGTTCATGAGCTGGGAAAACTTGATCCCGCCTTTGTCAGTGTGACCTACGGAGCGGGAGGAACAACCCGTGAACGCACCCGCGAGGTCGTCCAACGGATCATTAAAGACACCTGCGTTCCTACCATTCCTCATCTAACCTGTATCGGCCATTCAACTGAAGAAATGCAAGAAATCCTCGATCAATATGCTGAAGATCGAGTTGGGACGATTCTTGCCCTTCGAGGGGATCCCCCTCATGACCAACCAAACTACGATCGCAGTAATGACGACTTTAAATACGCCAGCGATCTCGTTTCTTTCATTTCAAAACATTCACACGATTTCGAAATTGGTGTTGCGGGCTTTCCCGAAGGACATCCAGCAACCCAAAATCGCCTTATTGAAATGGACCATTTTAAGGCTAAAGTCGATGCGGGGGCTGACTATATCTGCACTCAACTCTTTTTCGATAATCACGACTTTTTTGACTATCGTGAGAGATGTTCGCTGCAAGGGATTGACCTTCCAATTGTGGCCGGAATTATGCCCATCACCACGCTCTCGGGCATGAAGCGGATGGCCGATCTGGCTGCAGGGAGTCGTTTCCCAGCCAAACTCCTGAAAGCCCTTCACGAAGCCGGTGACGATGCCCAAGCGATTCGCCAAGCCGGAATCGATTACGCCATCACTCAGTGCCAAGAACTCATTGATCAAGGAGTTTCCGGCCTTCACCTATACACTCTCAACAAAAGCAGTGCGACCCGTGAAATTGCGTCAGCTCTCAGCTTCTAAATTGAGGCCCAAAAAAACATGCGCAAAAATCGTTCTTACTCGATTTCCCCTGAAGATCTGATGCGAGCTTGATCTAAAATTTTCTCGTTAACATCATTACTGATTTGAGAAAAAGTCGTATCGGATAGAGGAATTTCAATCCATCTCCACCCTTCTCCATCATCAGGGAAACTTTGAATGAGAGTCTCATGCGCACTGAAAGATGAAGCCGGAATCGCCATCTTCAACTTACCCGTTATCCGATGAACTTTCATCTCTTCAAGTAAGCGGATGCCATCTAGTTCTTTCGCACTTAGCTCAACATCTCGGTCTCGTGCATTTGCTCTAAAAGCCGAGCGATCTATGGTGAGATCATCGACTCTCCTCGATTCCCTGAGGGCATCACTCAAGCTCATCCGATCGTCCTCCAATTTCTGGGCAGTTGAGGTGTCAGTAAAATCACTTGAAAAGCCCTTCGTTAGCGTGATTTCCAAGAACTCTGCGGCTTCCTCCTGATCAGGAAGCCGAGTTGTAAATTCACCAAGCAACTTCGCGGTATCCTTAGCTTTCAAATCAAGGTTCCGAATCGTTAAACCGCCCCTTTCACTCGTGAAACCAAATGAGCCTTCATTAAAATCGACTCGGCGAAAGGTTCTCCCTGTGTCCATGATGGAAATTGCTTTCAGAATCGTCCAACGCTCACGAATCGTCAATGTCCGCTCGTTGGCTACCGAAGCATTTCCATCTATCTTGATTAAGCTGTTGGTTGATCCCGTGATTTTGAGATCACCCGAAATATGTCCTTCCAAGAACTCACGGACATCAACGCCCTCTACCTCAAGAAATTGATCTACTTCAAGATCCGAAAACACCCCATTCAAATCAAATTCAGGCATCTCAAGTGGCCCTCCCACACTCCCAGCCAACTCAAGGGTACCCTGTCTATTGCGCAGACTTAAGGAAACAACCTCAAGACCTGACGGATCAACGATCAAATTACCGGATTCGATCTCAAAATCGCTGAGCCAGTTCTGTTGATAAGTTCCCCCCGTGAGTGATATGATCCACTTTCCGTCTTCTAAATCAGCTTGAAATCTAGAGTTAGCAATCCGTCCGTAAGTCAGCTTCGAATACCCCCAATCACAACTAAAATCGCTCACGATAATCGAGGTAATCCCACCTCCTTGAAAACTCTCGATAACTCCAGAGTAGCCCTCCATCATCTCATCCCTCTCCCCACCTGCTCTCAAACTAAAATCAGCTTCGTCGATATTAACACTGTCAGGAGCCCATTTTTGGGTAAGCCCCGTTAAATACGACAAAGGAGCATTTAAACCTGTCATTTTTGCTCCGTAGAAAAAACTGCTTTCTCCTCCTTCCAGAGAAACGTTCCTATAACCACCATTTCCCCGGGAACGAGCAAATCCCTTAGCTTCAATTTCGCTAGCCCCCATCGCTTTCTGAAGCTGGCCCCCTATCTTTTTCTCGTAATTTTCACCTTCAAAGTATTTCCCTACTAAGAAATAGCCCACACCCACGAGGAGAGCAAAGGTAATCACCAGCCTAACTAACAAGGTCCCAAGTTGTTTGAAAATGGAATGGACTCCAGTTGTTCGAGCATACCTCAACTGAAAAAGAATACCCTGACTCCCGATCCAATCGGAGACACGTTTCTGGTAGTTCTTAAGTTTTTCCTGTTCGGCGAATTCCTCCACGGGCGAAAAACTAATCTCCATTGCTTAGATTTACCACTCCAAATAATTCTCTTTCCTCGCGGTATTTCACTCGCAGAAGGCATTCTTAAGCGATATGTCTCACGTCGTGGAATCAACCGACTACAAGGTGAGTTTAGAGATCTTCGAGGGGCCCCTCGATTTGCTCCTCTATCTGATCAAAAAAGACGAAGTCGACATTTATGACATTTCTCTCGAAAGGGTCACCACTCAGTATTTCGACTACATTGAAACCTTCAAGCTTCTGAATATTGACCTCGCCTCAGAGTTCATTTCGATGGCTGCCAACTTGATGTATATCAAAAGCCGCACCCTTCTCCCGAAGCGAGAACAACCACCTGAAGATGACGCCGAAGAAGATGACCCCCGTTGGGAGTTGATTCGCCAACTCATTGAATACAAGAAGTTTAAAGACGCCGCGAACTTCCTTCACCGACGTGAAGCCGAGCAGGAACAGATTTTTGCTCACGCGCCAGTTAAGGAAAACCAACCCATCGACGAGGAACCTGTCCCTCTCGCTGAAGCCTCAATTTTCGACCTAATCCGAGCCTTCCAAAACGTCCTCAAACGATTCGATGAAGCTCGCGACTTTGGCGACATCGTCGATGATCGTTACACCGTTAACGATAAAATCGACTTCCTGATGACCAAACTCAAGCCCGGTCAATCCATGTCTCTTCAAGGACTTTTCCGCCAAGCCTCCTCAAAGGTTGAAGTCATCGTGACCTTCCTTGCCCTTCTTGAATTGATGAAAATGAACCAATTTCGCGCTAAACAGACTGGTCTCCTTGGCGAAATCAATATTGAGCGTACGTCGACCGACTGAAATCCTTGGCTTTAAAATGACAGGCTCTCAAAAAATCGCCTTTTTTGGAGGAACCTTCGACCCCGTTCATGAAGGACACCTCGAAATCGCCAAAAAAGCGGTAGATCAGCTAAAATTGGATCAAATCCTCTTTATTCCCTGCCGCCGCTCCCCACACAAAACTGAAGACCCCGGTGCCAGTGACCACGACCGTCTCCACATGCTCCAGCTGGCCACAGCCGAAATTCCTTGGGCAAAAGTCGACGATTATGAACTCGAAAAACCTCCACCTTCCTTCACGTGGGAGACCGTCAGACATTTTCAAAGTCAGCTCCCGTCCCAAACCCGTCTTTTCCTACTCATTGGCTTCGATCAATGGGAAGCCTTACCTCGCTGGAAAAATATTGAAATCTTAGCCCAAGATGTTGAATTCATCGTCGTTGGTCGCGGAAAACAAGCGACCTCACGAAAAGGCTACCGAGCTCACTTTATCCAGGGAAATCATCCCGCTTCAGCGAGTCAAATCAGATCAGCCCTTCAGAATCAAATCCCCACTCATTGGCTTCACAAAGCGGTCCAGCGCTACATTGGAGACAAAGCTCTCTATTCCAGCACTCCCTGACTTGCTTTAGACCACGCAATTTCATAGCCTTGCTCCAACAACGAATTTCTAGTGATGAAAATTATCCTCTCCACCTTCTTCGCCCTCTCCTTCCTGTCTTTCGCTCAAGAAACTTCAGAACCTAAAGAAGAAGGCGAAAAAAAAGCTAAGCCGCAGTTCGTCACTGAACTCGAAGCTCTTACCAAAGAGCAACAGAACAAGTATATGGTTCACTTTCGCGAGGCAGATCGACTTTTTAAACAGAAACGTATCTTCGAATGCCTTAACGAAATTCATGAAGTTCATCGGATCAATAGCACAAACCCTGGCTCTCTAAATCTAGAAGGAGCTTGTTACGTTGAGTTCCGAAATTTCAAAAAAGCCCGCGCCGCCTTCAAAAAGGCCCTAAAGCAAAATCCTGAGAACTTTAACGTCCGCTTCAATCTTGCCGAGATCGATTTCGTGACCAGTAAATACGCGAAGTCCTTGGAACAACTTAATGGCTTGAAGGAAGAGGCCAAAGAAAAGAATAACTTGAAGGGTATGGCCGCTCTCGTAGATTTTAAAATTCTTCTTTGTAAACTAAAGACAGGTGACGAAGAAGGAGCCAAAAAGATCCTCGAAGGAACCGATTTCCTCGATGACACCCCACTCTTTTACTACGGGAATGCCGCCTTGGAATACTTCGCCGACCGTGGCCCCGAGGCCGAGGTTTGGCTCGCTCGCGCCGGTCGTATCTTTCGTAACCCAAGCACCGTCGCACCATGGCAGGATACCCTCATTGAGTTTGGCTACATCAAAAGCTTCTATGGCGGCGACCTCGAAGTTGAAACGCTCTCTCCTACCGGAGGTAATGGAAAGTAAAGGGAAGAACTTCTCTCTTAGCTTGATGGGCGTCCAACCTGCTCCAGCTTGATTCCATAAACCTCGGCAATTGCAGGAGCATCGGACTCAGAGTAGAGGTCCCTGTAATAAATTTCCTTAATCCCGTATGCACACAGCGTCTGCATACATGGCGTGCAAGGCATCGTTGTCGTAGCCACAATTTTCGCCTCACCTCGTTTGAACAAGCTGCATAAGTTCACCTCCGCATGGAGCATGAACTTCTGACGACCGTCACGATCATCCCAAAATCCATTGGGAGCATCAAATCCCGGAGCGAGACCATTGTAGGCCGTAGCAATCACTCGATTATCCCAATCCAGCGCAGCTGCTCCGACCTTTCGAAAAGGATCCTCAGATCTCAGACTCGCCACTTCGGCCAAAGCCATCGCGTATTCAGGAATAGACAATCTCGACTCACTCACTCGTTGTATGGTGGAGATCTCCCTCTTTCATGTCCAGCCAGCGAAAAAAAATCGACCTCAAACGCATCACCCGTCGCTCCGCCCTCGGAGTGTTTGGCATCGGGATCCCTAGCTGCATCTGGGCCGCAGGTATCGAACCCAACTTACTCTCTATCACTCGAAAGGATCTCACTCTTCCCCGTTGGCCAAAAGCACTCGATGGATTTCGCCTCGCGCAACTCACTGATATTCACTATCGCCCCGGGAAAGATGACGACCTCATCGAAAAACTCCTCCGCGCCCTTGATGAAGAAAAGCCAGATCTCATCACCCTCACCGGTGACTTTGTCATTGAAGATCCGTCCTCTCTGCCCGAACTCTGCCGAGAGCTCAAAGGCCTCTCTGCTCCACAGGGAATCATTGCCAGCCCTGGAAATCATGACCGCTGGCATTGCTCCACTTCTCAACTTCGAAGAGAGATCGAAGGAGTCGGAATGACCTATCTTCAAAATCAAGCCACCAAACTTCACATCAAAGGTGAAAACCTTTTCGTCAATGGACTGGATTCAATTTGGGGAGGCCACCCCAATCCCACCAAAGCATGGAAAGGTCATCTTAAGAACGAGCCCGTCATTGCCCTAGTTCACGAACCCGATCCTTTTGACGAGCTCCATAAAAATCACCCGCTCGATCTGCAACTCTCCGGACATACCCACGGAGGACAATGTCGAGTTCCTCTCGTCAACTATCGTCCGGTAAAAGTCAAATTCGGCCGAAAGTTCATCTACGGCCACTTTCAAAAAAACGACTCCCAACTCTTCGTCGGACGTGGCCTTGGAACCGTCGGCCCTCGTGTCCGTTTTGCCTCCATGCCCGAACTCGTCATTTTGACTCTTCGCGCATCTTAACGAGCAAAGAGTCAAGTTTCTTGGCATCCGTCACCGGCAACTGGCACTTCTGACCGACACAATAGTAAGCCGTCGCCTTCCCGTCTTGCATAGGTAACGAGGCCGTAAATTCACTCACCGGCCCCTCCGTCCCCAGCACGAGACGGTGCGGATCAAAACTCTTTCCCGCCGCCTCCAACATCGCTTCGCGGCCCTCTTCTCCCGCAATCACGAGCTTCCCCGGTTCCTCGAGATAGAAGGAGAGACTCATAAACATCTCTCCCATTCCCGTCGGAGATTCTTTCATCAGCCCGAGATAGGAACGCAAAGTCTGCTCTGCAACTTTACGAAAATCTTCGCGCTCTGTCACTTTCGCCAGCACCGCAAACTCCCTTGCTGCGACCGAACTCTCAGTTGGAATTGCCCCATCAAATTGCCCTTTCAACCTAAGCACCAAATCATCTCGCTTCTCTCCCTGATAAAAACCACCGTTCTTTTCATCATAGAAAAGAGCCTTTGCCCCTTCCGCCAACTTCACGGCAAAGATCAGATCCTCAGCTTTCAACTCCGCCTCATAAAGCTTCCGCGTCCCCGCTAAAAACATCAGATAACTCTCAGCTTGAACGGTCTCATCTCGTTCCCCTTCACGCCAACGATGATAGAGACGCCCCTCTTTTTCATCCCACAATTTCGCCTTCACAAAGTCATGGGCCTTCCGCGCTGCCGCGAGATACTTTGGCTCATTCATCACCCGCCCCGCTCTCGCCATCGCCCCAATCATCATCCCATTCCACGAAGCCAAAATCTTGTCATCCGTTGCAGGAGGAACCCTCGCCGCACGAACCTTCGCTAGCTTCGCGAGAATCCCAGCCACCGCCTTCTCCTCAGCTTCACTAAGACCTTCTCGAGCCTTCTTAAAATGAAGCACGTTCTGATCCTTCAGAGCCTCCGGATCACTGTGATCAATAAAGTTTCCTTTCTCCGTCACTCCGAGAATTTCCCTCGCCAAGTTCATTTCATCTTCACTGAGAACCTTAGCCAGTTGCTCCACCGTCCAACAAAAACACTTCCCTTCCTTCCCCTCACTCTGAGCATCTTGCGCACAATAAAATCCGCCCTCGGGATGAGTCAGATCACGCAAAACATAATCAGCGATTCCCTGCGCCACCTCACGAAATGACTCGTCGCCCGAAATCTTCCACGCATCCAAATACAAATCGAGCAGCTGCGCCTGATCATAGAGCATCTTCTCAAAGTGCGGCACTAACCACTCGCGATCCACCGCATAGCGATGAAATCCCCCCATCACTTGATCATGAATTCCCCCGTTCATCATGTGACGACAGGTCTTTAAAATCGTCTCCTTAGCCTTCTCGTCTCCTGACTGGAGAACAAAACGAAAGATGCTCGCCTGAGGAAACTTCATGTCTTTCCCCAAACCTCCCCAAAGCGGATCTAAGCCCGCCAAAGAACGCTGCAGAGCCTGATCCACGAGACTTCTTTTCAAATCACCGGCCTCGGTTTTTTGCTCATGAAGTTCACGAAAATACTCTCCCATCCGCTTGTGCATCTCAGTCGATTGAGCCAGCACTTCTTCCCTATTCTTCGTCCATACTCCCTGAACCTGTTTCAGCACCGGAAAAAAACCAGGCTGCCCGTTCTTATCTTCAGGAGGAAAATAGGTGCCCCCCGTCAATGGCTTCAAATCTGGCGTTAAAAACATATTGAGAGGCCAGCCCCCACTTTGCTGGCTCATCGCCTGAAAAGCCGTCATATAAACCTGATCCACGTCGGGCCTCTCCTCGCGGTCTAACTTAATCGAAACAAAGTGCTCATTCAGGTAAGCCGCAATTTCCTTATTTTCAAAAGACTCCCGCTCCATGACATGGCACCAATGGCAGGTCGAATACCCCACGCTCAGCAAAATGAGCTTTTTTTCCTTCTTCGCCTTTTCAAAAGCCTCCTCTCCCCAAGGATACCAATCCACGGGATTATAAGCATGGAGCAAAAGATACGGAGATTTCTCATTTTCGAGCCGATTTGCCTTCTTTCCCTCCTTTTCCGCCCCAAAAGCCACCAAATGGGATAAAAGACCCAAAAACACCAAAAACCTCTTCAAAATCATGCCTAATAACTACCCCCATCATCTCAGAACCGGAAATAAATTCGAAACCCCCTCCAAAAAACACCGACAATAATACCGCAACCCGCTTATTTTCAGTGAGTTAAAAATAAAATGAATAAAACTCCTTTTTCTTTGAACAATTCCCTAGGTCTGGAGTCTACTACCAGTGAAAGCCGCAACCTAGTCGCAGTTTTCATGTAAGGGTGAACAGCAGTTGTCAGCTTCAAATGCAATTATAGTTTTTGAGGTTGATTGACTCAGCCACAGGGGATCTTCGGATCCCCTGTGGTCTTTTTACGTACGAGCACTTTCTTTTCGCCCATTTCCACTAATTTCGTGTGAAATTCCCGCCATCAGACTTGCCCCCAGCCCTCATTCCTCCTTAACTCTCCGCCTCTTCGAAAAAAGCTCTTCGCTTGTCACATCGATACCTCAGCCATGATTGAAAACATCCGCAAATACACCGGTCTCATGATCGTCGTTCTCGTCCTCCTCTTCGTTGGACTCGTCTTCCTCGGCGACGGCGTAAAAAATTCCTTCGGAAGCAAACCCGTCATGGAAGTGGCAGGGAAATCCATCTCTCAGAAAGAGTTCGACCGCAATATGGCTGTCCTCGACCTCCCTTCCTCTCTGTCCTTCTCACCTCTTCCTCGCGAAACACGCGTCCTCGCCAGCCACTACCTTGGCGATTCCGTCATCGATTACGAACAAATGAGCGCAGGGGCCATCGTCAGCCAAATGTCACACTTTCTCCAACCGAGCCGAGACGCACCTGATCGTTTTGTCACCAACCGGATCAACATCCAAAAGGCTGGAATCGAATACGGCGTCACTCCAAGCAACAATGAAGTCGAAAGCTTCGTTGAAAACGTCCTCTTTGCCGATGCAGAAGGAAACTACGATCTCGAAGCCTATAACGACTTCATCAAAAACCGGGTCACCAATCTTGGCGGAACCAAAGGCTTCAACGAATACGTCAAAGACCTTCTCACCGCCCAAAACCTCTCCCGACTCCTCGGTGGCGGCATCGCCCCGGAAATGGAGACCGTCACCTCACTTTACGAAAACCAAAAGCAAGTCATCACCGCCGAGCAAATCGTCATCGAGCCGAGTTCCTATGAAGCCAAGGTTATTCCCACTGAAGATCAGCTCAAAGAGTTCTACGAAGAAAACAAAGCGAACTACAATTCCGAAGAACTTCGCAGCGTTTCCTACATCCATATCCAGCCCGACTGGGAAGCAACTCTGAAGAAGGTTAACGAAGACAAAGCCAAAGCAGCAAAGGCCGCTGAAGAAGCCCGTAAAAAAGCGGAAGCTGAAGCGAAGAAAGCCAACGAGGCCAACAAGCCAGCCATGCCCGATCCGAAGCCAGCAGAAAAAACCACTCCTGCTGAAACTTCTACCGAAGCCTCAACTCCAGAAGCGATGGCTCCTCCCAAGCCTGCCGTCGTTGAAGCAATCCCCGTCAAGGCACAAGAACTTGTCACTAAACTCAGAGCAATGGCGGTCTACTTTGACAGTGCTTCCGATGCCATCAAAGCAAGCGAAGAGGAAAAAATCAACGAAGCTGCAAAACTCATCCTCGACTCAAAAGATGTCGAAAATGGCCTCACCGTTGGAGGATATGCTGACCTCCAAGGCAATGCGGACTTCAACCGCGACCTCTCTCTAAAGCGTGCCAATGCCGTTCGTGATCGCCTCATCGCCAAAGGTATTCCCGCGGATCGTCTCACCGTAAATCACTTCGGAGAGGACACTTCAAAGTCGGCAAAAGAAGATCTTTGGAAAAGCCGCCGAGTGGAAATTTCCCTTACCAAGAAAAAGCCCGTTGAATCCGGCTCTGAAGGAGACCCCGGCGAGCCCGGTGAACAAGCACCCGCGCCTACCCAAACTCCAGTTCAACCAACGAAGGCGGATCAACCGATCCTTGTCCAGCCGACCGCAACTCCAACTCCTGGAGCCCCCAATGCGCAAACCTCAAGTCCAGCCAAACCTGCGCCGCCAAAATCAGCTGAAGAGCAGCTCGATACTGCTGAAAAAAACAAAGCGGTCGTCGCCCTCACTCCAACCGTGAGCGAATTCTTCCAGAAACTCGCTGACAACTTCGGCAAGGATTTTGAAGCCATCGCAACAGAGTCAGGATACACCGTCACCAAAACAGAATTCTTCGAAAAGAGCAGCCCACCCAAGGAACTCGCCAAAGGCATCCAAGAAAGCAACGTCGGCTCACTCGCCAACGCAGTTTTCCTTCTTCCTTCCAACGGAGACTCTGATGAAAAATTGAGCGACCCCTACAAAACAAACAACGGCTGGTTCATCATCCGCCTAGATGAAGTCCAAGCTTCCGTCCCTCTCTCATACGAAGAAGCAAAGGTCAGAGTCACCGTCGATCTCAAGAAGAAGCTCGCTCGCGAAATGATGGTGGAAGAGGCCAAAGCCCTCCACGAAAGACTCACCGCCGCCCTTAAAGAAGGAAAGACCTTCGAAGAGGCCGCGAAAGCAGCCGAGCAGCCTGTTGAAAAGAAATCAAACCTCGTCGCCGGTCAAAGCTATCAAGGACGTTTCTTCGGAGACCCTGCTTTCGAGCCCGCCAAGTCCACTAACCCAGGTGAAATTGCCCCTCTCGAACTCACTCCTTCTGAAGAAGCTCCAGACCAAGCGCTCATCATCTACGTCGACAAGCGCGAGATTGTGAAAGACGAGCAATACTCGACTCAACTCGATAGAACCTTCAGTGGCCTCAGTGATGCCTCTCGTCTCGTCGCCTTCGAAAACTGGCTCAACGACCGATACAAGGAGAGCGAAGTCGTCCCACCAAATCTCGGCGAACAACGATAATCATTATGGCTGACACCTCCGCTCGTGACGCCGCTTTCGATCAGGGGAATACTCACCTTGCTTTAGGAGAACTTGAACAAGCCGAGGCTTCCTACCGCGAGGCCATCACTCTCGACGATGACTTCTTCGACGGCTGGCAAGCCCTCGGCATGACCCTTCTCAAACTCGAAAAAGTCAAAGAAGCCATCGGCTGCGGAATCAAAGCCACCCTCCTCGAACCCGACGACCTCCTCGCCTGGACCGGCCTTTCCCAAATGTACGTCCGTGACGGCCAAATCGCCGAAGCTGAACACGCCAAAGGAAACGCCCGAGTCCTCTCCATGGGCGGAAAAGTCACAAGGCTCCAATCATAGTCAAAGGCGCAACCAAGTTACGGAGCTTAGACTTTAGTCTGAGTACCCTCAACCTACTCCCAAAAAAATGTTCTATATCACCACCGCAATCGACTACCCAAACGGCAAACCCCACATCGGTCATGCCTACGAAAAAGTCCTCGCCGACGTCCTCACCCGCTACCAGCGCTTCAAAGGAGTCGACGCCTACTTCCTCACCGGAGTCGATCAACACGGCCAAAAAATGGTCAAAACCGCCGAAGCCGAAGGAGTCAACGTCGCAACCGTCGCCAAGCGAAACACCAAGGGCTTCATCAAACTCTGGGAAAAACTCGGTGTCCACTATGATGGCTGGGCTGAAACGATCGACGACCAGCACAAAGCCTGCGTCCAAGCGATCCTCACCGACCTGAAAGAAAAGGGAGCTCTCTACAAAAAATCCTACGCCGGATTCTACTCCGTCCGCCAAGAGCAATTCCTCACCGACCGCGACCGCAACGAAGCCGGAGAATTTGGCCCTGAGTGGGGCGAAGTCATGGAGATCGAGGAAGAGAACTGGTATTTCAAACTCTCCGACCATGCCGACTGGCTCAAGGCCACCGTCGAATCCGATGACCTCAAAATCATCCCCGAATTCCGCAAGACCGAAGTCCTAAACGCCGCCGAACGCGCGGGCGAAACCGACCTCTGCATCTCTCGCCCAAAAGATCGCCTCTCCTGGGGCATCCCCCTTCCCTTCGACCCCGACTTCGTCACCTACGTCTGGTTCGATGCCCTCATCAACTACATCTCCTTCGCCGGATACAAGAAACCCGAAGGCTCCGAACTCCCCGAGTTCAGCGATCTCTGGCCCGCCGATCTCCAGATCATCGGCAAAGATATTCTCGTCCCCGCTCACGCCATCTACTGGCCCTGCATGCTCCACGCCATGGGCTTCGAGGCCAGCGACATGCCCACCCTCCTCGTCCACGGCTTCTGGAATGTCCGCGGCGACAAAATGTCAAAATCCCTCGGCAACATTGTCGATCCCGATGAACTCTCCGACAAGTTCGGCCCCGAAACACTCCGCTACTACCTCTGCCGCGACATCCGCTCCGGCAAGGACAGCGACTTCGATATCGAGCGCCTCGTCATGCTCTTCAATACCGAACTCGCCAACGACCTCGGCAACCTCCTCAACCGGTCCATCAACATGACCAAGGGCTTCTGCAATTCCACCATCAGCTCGACCGACACTGATAACGAAGAAGACATTGCCCTCCGTGCTTCGCTTGAAAAAACCACCGCAGCCTACCGCGCCGCCATGGACAATTGTGAAGTTTCCGAGGCCCTCCAAGCGATCAACGACCACGTCACCCACTGCAACGGCTACCTCGAACGCCACAAGCCTTGGGAGATGAAAAAAGACGCAAGCAAGCTCCCGCGTGTTGGCGAAGTCCTTTCCCACACCGCCGAGTCCTGCGCTCACCTCGCACTTCTCCTACGCCCCATTCTTCCCGATGCCGCTGAAAAAATCTTCGGCCAACTCAAGAAGGAAGATCTCGTCAACACCAAGCTCGACGAACTCAAATGGGGACTCCTTGAAGCTGGCCACCAGACCGGAAAACCAAAGCCCGTTTTCCCTCGAATCCAGCTCGAAGAAAAGGACTCATGAAAGTTGCCATTCTAGGTGCCAGTCCCAAAGCTGACCGATACTCCCATCTGGCTCAAAAGCTCCTCATGGAGCACGAACATGAAGTCATTCCCGTCAGCCCACGCGGTGACGAAATCCTTGGCGTCCCCGGCTCCACCAAAGTCCCAGCCGGAGTCGATACCGTCACCCTCTACCTCAGCCCCAAAAGGCTCCTCCCCATCCTCGACCAACTCATTTCCGCCGCTCCCCGCCGCGTCATCTTCAATCCCGGAACGGAAAGCCCCGAAGCCGTCGAGCGGCTCACTTCAGCCGACATCGTATGCGAGGAGGCCTGCACCCTCGTTCTCCTCAACACCGGAGCGTTCTAGGGCGTAAAATTGAAAAACTAAATCTTTCCAGCCCACCTCTTTGTCATAGCCTTCGTCGTGCTCTTCGACAACCGCATCGCCGAACTCCGCGCTGAACTCACGCGCCATAATCAGCTCTACTACCAAGACGCGGCTCCCGAAGTCTCGGATGCTGAATACGACCGTCTTTTCCGCGAGCTAGAAGACCTCGAAAAAGCGAACCCCGATCTCTACGATCCCAATTCCCCCACCCAACGCGTCGGCGGAGCTCCCCTCGATGCCTTCGAGCAACGTGAGCACCTCTTACCCATGCTCTCGATCGATGACCTCTTCGCCGATGGAGAAGTCGCCGAATTTTTCAAACGTCTCCAAAAAGGCCTCTCTCTCGAAAGCATTCCCCTCACTGTCGAACCAAAGATCGATGGCGTGGCCTGTTCCCTCGTCTATCGCGATGGCGCTCTCGATTACGCCCTCACTCGTGGCGATGGCACTCGTGGCGATGACATCTCGCAAAACGTCCGCACCATCCAAAGCCTCCCTCTCACCCTCGAAAACGCCCCAACCCTTCTCGAAGTCCGCGGCGAAATCTTCATGCCCTCCGAAGGCTTTGCCAAACTCAACGAGCAACGCGAAGAAGACGGCCTCGACACCTTCGCAAATCCCCGCAACGCCACCACAGGCACCCTTAAATCGCTTGACCCCAAAGTCGTTGCCAACCGTCCCCTCGCCTTCCTCGCTCACGGAATCGGGGCTCATGAAGGCACCGAGATGGAGACGGAGGACGACTTCCGCAAACTCCTCGAACAATTTCAAATCCCGCGTAACTCGCCCGTCTGGCACGTCTCGACTTTAGAAGAAGTCCTCGCCGCCATCCGCGAGCTCGATGTCCAACGTCACGACCTCGGCCACGGCACCGATGGTGCCGTCATCAAAGTCCTAGATTTTTCCCAACGCGAAACCCTCGGCTTCACCTCTCGCGC
The DNA here is from genome assembly GCA_937928545.1 of uncultured Verrucomicrobiales bacterium. Classification (GTDB taxonomy): domain Bacteria; phylum Verrucomicrobiota; class Verrucomicrobiia; order Verrucomicrobiales; family Akkermansiaceae; genus SW10. Next base: position 34,541 of record CALGJQ010000005.1, on the reverse strand, counting down.
CCCGCGCTGGGCCGCCGCTTTCAAATATCCGCCTGAGCAAAAAGAAACTCTCCTCAAAGACATCACCATTCAGGTCGGCCGCACCGGAGTTCTCACCCCTGTCGCCGAACTCGATCCCGTCTTTGTCTCCGGCACCACCGTCGCCCGCGCTACCCTTCACAACCAAGAAGAAATCGAACGCAAAGACGTCCGCATTGGCGACACGGTCGTCGTCGAAAAAGCGGGCGAAATCATCCCCTCTGTCGTCCAAGTAGTCCTCGCCAAGCGTCCCGCCGATGCCCAGCCCTACGACCTCCCCAGTGTCCTCAATCACCAATGCCCTTCCTGTAAGGCCCCGATCGAGAAAGCCGATGGCTTCGTCGCTTGGCGCTGCGTCAACTTCGAGTGTCCCGCCCAAGCGGTCACCGCCATCACTCACTTCGCGGGGCGAAAAGCTCTCGACCTCGATGGCCTCGGCGAATCCGTCGCGATCAAACTCGTAGAATCCAAACTCGCTTCCTCCCCCCTCGATCTCTTCTCCCTGACCGTCGAAGACCTCGGAGGCCTCATGCTCGATCCCGCCAAATCAGCCGACGGTCTCACCAAATCAAAAGAGCGACGCTTTGGCGCAAAGCGCGCAGCGACTCTTGTGAACTCACTCGAAAGAGCTCGTCACGAAATGCCCCTCAGCCGATGGCTCTTCGCGATGGGCATCTCTCAAATCGGCGAATCCGCCGCCCGCGAACTCGCCCGCCTTCACGAGAAACTCAGCGACCTCCCCGATTCCCCCATCGTCTCCGATCTCGCCGACCTCCCCGACTTCGAGGAGCTCCAAAAGTCCAAGCGCAAAAAGGAACACCACCCGCGCCTCAAGGATTATAAAATCGACGACAACCTCGGCCCCGTCGCCGCGCAAAACCTCCGCGCCTTCTTCCAATCCGAAGCCGGCCAAACCGTCCTCACAAAACTCTCCGAACTCGGCATCGATCCTCAATCCGACAACTACGCGCCTGATCCAGAAGCCGCTTCAGAAGGCCTCCCCCTCGTCGGAAAAACCTTCGTCATCACCGGAACCCTTTCGCAACCACGTCCCGAGTTCAAAAAAATCATCGAAGCAAACGGCGGTAAAGTCAGCGGCTCCGTCTCCTCAAAAACCGACTACCTCCTCTCCGGCGAAGGTGGCGGATCCAAAAAGACCAAAGCCGAATCACTCGGGGTCCCCGTCATCGACGAAGAAGGCCTCCAAGCCCTCATCTCTTGACCCATCAAGGAGCGCGGGCGTCCCGCCCGTCTCTACAACATCCTCCTCCAAAAAATCCTCCCGATTCTCCCTCGTCCGCGGCATCGCCTATTCCTTCTTCCACTCCTCCATCAAGGAGCGCGGGCGTCCCGCCCGTCCCACCTACATCCTACTCCAACAAATCCGGCCGATTCTCCCTCGTCCGTTGCATCGCCCGCTCCTTCTTCCACTCCTTCATCAAGGAGCGCGGGCGTCCCGCCCGTCCCACCTGCATCCTACTCCAACAAATCCGGCCGATTCTCCCTCGTCCGCTGCATCGCCTGCTCCTTCTTCCACTCCTCCATCAAGGAGCGCGGGCGTCCCGCCCGTCCCACCTGCATCCTACTCCAACAAATCCGGCCGATTCTCCCTCGTCCGCTCCATCGCCCGCTCCTTCTTCCACTCCTCAATCTTAGCATGATGCCCGGAGAGAAAAACCTCAGGCACTTTCAAACCCCTAAACTCAATCGGCTTCGTATAAGCCGGAGCTTCTAAAATATTCGGATCAGAAAAAGACTCATCCACCGCCGAACGCGCATCACCGAGCGCCCCCGGAAGCAGTCGCACAATCGCATCCGTCACCACCGCCGCCGCAATCGCACCATTCGTGAGAACGTAATCGCCAATCGAAAGCTCAAGATCGACCAACTCCTCAATCACGCGATGATCCACTCCTTCATAATGCCCACAGAGAAAAATAATGTGCTCCAAGCCGGAGAGTTCACGCGCCAGCTCCTGCCTAAAAACCTTCCCCTGTGGAGTCAACAAAATGACCTTGGTCTTCTCTTCCCGCAGCTCCTCAATCGCCGCGAAAATCGGCTCGGGCTTCAGCAACATTCCCTGTCCACCTCCACAAAGATAGTCGTCGGTCTTGAGATGCCTCCCAGTCGCCCAGTCGCGCAGATTATGCGCTTTGATTTCGACAATCCCCGCTTCCTGCGCCCGCTTCATCATGCTCTCGCCAAGAGGAGCCAGCGCAATCTCTGGGAAAAGGGTAAGAATATCAATGCGCACCTTTACTGGACATCAACGGTAAGATCGGAACCCAGTTTTTCTAAGGCTTCGATCAGTTCAGCAGGACTCAGATCACTGGGGAGGCTGACCTTTCCTCGTGTGCAAAAAAGGAGGTGTCCAGCCATCGGCGCAGACTCTAAAGAGGTCTCGAGTTCTTCCACATTCACCCCAAGAGCCGCGAGCGACGAAGCGATGCGCTTGACGATTCCCGGTTCATCATGCCCGGCGATATCGATATTCAAGATCGGCCCACTCGGTTCACCAGAGATCACATCCGCTCCGATGCTCACCGTAAGCCCACGACCACTGAGAGAAAGGAGATCACTTTCCAAGGCGGCTTGCGCAGAAGCTGGGCACTCAACTCGCAAAATCCCCGCAAACTGCCCTGCCAGACGGGCCATGCGGCTTTCCATCCAACTCCCATCATGCTTGGCAACAGCATCAGCGACCGCTTCGACTAATCCAGTCCGATCAGGTCCCAAAATTGTTAACACGAGATGAGAGTTCATTGCGCTTATTTTACAATCACCGGAGTTCCAATCTGCACATTCTCAAAGAACTTCACCGCCATTTCCTGCGGTAAACGCACACATCCATGCGATGCGGCATAGCCCGGCAAATGCCCCACGTGCATCCCGATCGCTCCGTTGAAGCGCATGAAATATGGCATCGGAGCGTTTTCAAAAACTTGCCCTGCCTTCGCACGGTGCTTTCGCGTATCGGCGTCGGCATTCACTACCTGCCCCGTTGTCGTATCACGGATGACACCATAGAGAGATGACTTATGATCGGCGTTCTTCTGGCTGACTTTAAATCGCCCCGCCGGAGTGGTGTGGCTGGATTTCCCGCTCGAAACTGGAGACACCCCTACAAGTTGGCTCCCTTTGTAAAAGTAGGCCTTTTGCTCACTCCGAACGATCGTCACCGAAGCTGGCCCGACCACCGAATCACCGTCCCAATAACCTCGGGCATGTGCCATCGGCTGAGCTTGGCCAGCGTTAGCTGGAGAACGGAAAGCAGTGAGATACCCGCCACCCCCACCGACTGAGGCGAGAGGATTCGAGCAAGATGGCAGAAGGAAGCTGAGGGGGATTAAAAGAAAAAGTGCCTTCATAGTGAGTTTAAGATCTTTAAAGTATTGCGAAAAATCGCCCTAGGTCAAGAAGCAGGGCTCCGATGAAGAAGCGCCGCAAAGGCCCCATCGGTCTGATCTTTAAAAGGGAGAATTTGCTGCGACTCCCCAAGCGTGAACTCAGGATTCTTTTCCACAAACGAACTCACCAAGTCGATATTCTCCTCGGGATCAATCGAGCAGGTCGAGTAAACCAATCGCCCGCCAGGCTTCACACAAAGCGCAGCCTCTCGAAGGATCGCATTTTGAATCTCAACCAAGTTCGCAATATCGATTTTCTGCAAACGCCAACGTGCATCCACCCGACGCCGCAGCACTCCCGTGTTCGAGCACGGCACATCGAGTAAAACCGCATCGAAAGAATCGTGCAATTCAGCGGGCGCAGGCGCGGTCCAATCATGTTGCGCAACTTCCGCAATCGTCACACCACAGCGTTCCAAATTTTCATTAAGACGAGGCAGGCGCTTCTCGTTCGAATCCATGCAAACCAATCGGCCTTCATTCTTCATGAGGCCCGCGAGATGAATCGCTTTCCCACCCGGTGCCGCGCAGGCATCCAATACTAGCTCACCCGGCTTTGGTGCGAGCAATTCAGGAGCATGTGAAGTGGAAGGATCGGTAATGTAGTAGTGACCAGTCGCCATCGCATCGCGAACATTCTCCGGTTCTTCAGCACCTTCTGGCGGAGGATTCAAAAGGTTGGGGCGATAAAAGGTTTCGGCGGGCTGATTATTCCAGTCCATCAGAGCTACCGTATTCTCGACGCCGTAAAGTTTCTTCCAGCGCTTCCACAGCCAATGCGGGTGAGAATACTGAATCGCCAATTCGATATCAGGAAGTTCGCGAAGCATTCGCGCCCGAAAATGCGCCGCCTTGCGGAGAACAGCATTAATCAGTCCCTGCACCGGCTTGCGAGCGCACTCTACGGTTTCATAAATCGCCGCGTGATCCGGAATCCGTAGGATGAGCAGTTGGAAAAAACCAACGCGTAAAACATCGCGAGTTTCTGCGTCGATCTTCCCTTTTCGGAACTGCCCAATCCAGTGGTCCAATAAGCTCCGATTCCGGAGAACCCCATTTAGAATTGTTTTAAACAACGCACGATCTTGAGACGAGAGATGATTCCGCTCAGCGTGCCGCTCGATGAGCGAATCGGCATAAACATGGCCTTTAGCCCAAGCCCTGAGAGCTGAGACCGCAGCGCGGCGAACATTCTTTCCTGCTTTTCCCATAAAATAATCAGGTTACGAAAGTGCTGCGGCAATCTGCCCCCACTCCTCGTCTAAGGTGACATGAGTCGCGGGCATTTCCTTACCTGCCCGATGATACCAATAGGCCGCATTGCCCATGTCTCCTTCTTCCCGATGAAGATAGGCATGAATCCAAGCCCCGCCAGGATCTGGCACATCTTCACAAATGTCGTGGGAAGCATCCCAACGTCCCGCTTTACATAACCAAAGAGCCTTCTGGGCCAATGAAAGACCCGCAGGTGGTTCAGCGTCCGATTGGGCAGATTGAGCAAGTTCAGAAGCAGTCATGTCAGGAGCTTCTTGCCAAAAAAGCCAAAGAAAGAAAGCCGGAACTCAAAGCAAGCCGCTATTGATCGAGCGAGAAGGTCAAACGGAGAAAGCCCTTTCCTTCCATTGGACTCACCAAAAGCCCATCCTCCCTCAGCATAAAGTCCCGCGGCACCCAATCGATAAGGTCAGTCGAAAACTCAAGCCCGAGGGTCGCGTCATTGCGCTCAGGCAAGTCACTCAGCGGGATCAAGAAGTCACTCCCTTCGGCCTGTAGAGTAAAGACGCGCTTCGACTCCGCCGAGCTCGGGTCCGTCCCCAAAAGATACTCCGCGATCTCACTGAGCCCATCTCCGTCCGAATCTCCATCAAGCGGCACACTTTCAGAAAAGAACTGGGCCAGCCAAGTGTTCACCGTAAAAAGATCCGTGACAGTCAAATTAGCAAACGCATTGGCACTGGGCGCAAAGCTCACTTGATCACTCGGAATCGTCACAGTGAGAGTTTCTTCACCTTCCACTAACTCATCATTTGAAACCGAAAAAATGACTTCAGCACTTTGTTGTCCAGCCGCAATCGTCGTTAAGAGACTCCCACTGAAATCAGCCCCACTTGCGGACCCCGCCGCGACCAATGTGACATCGAGAGCTTCTCCTAAAGGAAGTTCAGAGGAAAGACTCAGTAGAACATCCTGTGTCGGATCATTTTCATCTAAAGCACCACTCGTTAGCGCAAGACTTAGGGCCGGTCGATGAAGCTCACAGTCTGTCGTCTCTATTTTTACTTTCACGTTATCAATCCACCATCCATCGCTCAAAGTGGATCTGTCATGAACAAATCGCCAGCGGAAACGAATCGACTCACCCGCCCACTCGCTCGGTAAATCGACAGTCGTCGTGATAAAGCTTCCTTGATTCCCCGACCATGCCATTTGCCCTTCAATCGCCGAACCAAAGTTTGAACGGATCGTCTGAGTATAACCTCCCGTGACTGACACCGAAGGACTTTCAATCAGATCAAACCATGCCCCCTCATCTCTGGAAGCTTCTAAAACAGCGCCATCAAAACGGTTCTCAATGTCATAAGCGTGCTCAAAACTCAACTGCCCACCATCCGCCGTAAGCACAAACGACGGCGAGACGAGAGACGATTCTGAAGAACTCGCAGCCCCTGACGAAAAAGCCGAAAAGAGTGCAGAAGCAAAGCGAGTGGAGGAAGGTTCCCATGCCACTCCAGCACCACTCACAATCGACTCCCAACCATCTGGAAGATCTCCCCCTTCGTCAAAATCCTCATCGATCTCGAATGTCGTAATGATTTCCCCCATCTGTAATTCCTGCTCAAAAGTCAAAAGCGAACCAGAGTCGTCGAAAATTTCGATATTCAGATTTGCGAACTCCCCACAATCACCCAGCGCCGCAAAGACGATCTCTACCGTCCCCATATCAGAACCCGCGATCACCGGAGAAATTTTGCTCGCAAATACCGAAACGTTATCAGATCCGGTCACCGCCACACCGAGCGTCCCCGTAGGAAGAACACCCACATTCTCGATCTCAATTCCAAGCTTGATCGTCTCATTAGGATCAAGTCTCGTATTCTTCACTGACCCCGATTCGGCCAAAACGATACTTTCTCTTTCACGCAGTCTCGCCCCAGGATCGCGATCCCCCAATCGAAGATCGATCCGATAAAGCTGCGCCGCATTCGAAGTATCTCCTGACACTCTCACAAAGTAGTCTCCATCACTCATCAACTCAAATTGGTCGATCACTTCCACCTCCCCCAAGCCAACCTCATTCGCCAAGGTCAGCTCGGTCACTCCATCGGACGCTAAAACTTGAATCCTAAGATCATGGACATCACTCGATTCAAAGTTGGTCCCAGCCGAGCAACCATCGGCTGTATCAGCCCCCTCAAGATAGGTTCCTTCACCCGGTCTCACTGACACACTGAGCTTTTGACCATCCAGAGCTGAAATTCGGAAAAAGTCCTCATCCAAATTATCATCAATACTGAGACGTGAAATTTGAGAAGTCTCATCCTCAACCAGCTCAACAAAAGTAGCATCCTCAGCTGAATCATTGTCCGGTGATCCCTGACTTGGCTCCAAGCGATCACCATAGAGCCGCTGAAGCGATTGGTGCTCATCGAATCTAGGCCCCTTAAAACGAGTGGTCAAAATCGGTTCTAAAAGCTTCGTCTGATTCAGCGGACAAACGTGCGCTAAGCCCAAGCTATGGCCTAGTTCGTGAGCAATGACATTGAAAAGGCGCAGCGAAGATGAAGAGGTATTATCGAAGGTCGAATCAGTAGAATCAAAGACCATATCTCCATTGTCAGGAGAAAACGCGAATGCCAAGGTCCCGCTATCTCCGTCCACGGCCCGGGCGGCAATCCGAATATCTCCACGGACTCCCAGAATTCCTGGTCTGAATGTGTTAATTGAAGCTCCATCGTCATTTGGTTCATAGACCAAAGTCACCCCACAGGTCTCCGCCATCGCCTCGAAGGCATCCCTGAAGATTTCAAACCACACCTGTGATTCTGCGGTCCCCGCTGTGCTCCCGCCATAAATCGAAGCCATCCAGGAACGGAAGTCCGATGACACACTCGCAGCCCCTTGCGCGCCCGGCGTTGAAGTTCCATCAGGAACAATACTCCAAGTCAAAGTAATCGGAAGCCCTTGAATTTCTCCGGTAAATCCATCGGTCGCAGTTCGGTCCCAATTCCCTGAACCCAAAAATTGGTTCGCAAAAAGGGCGTAACCATCACCAGCCAAACCAGTCAATTTTTCAGCCTCATGAAAAGCCGCCGCTTTCTCTTTTGAAACATCAGGCCCCCAGCACAGCCAAGCCTGTTCACTCGCAGCCGGTGAACTCAGCCGCGACACGTAAGATCGAAGCTGATCTAAATCGGCGGCATCTAACTCGCTTAGCAATTCAGAGCCAATCGCAGCCATAATCTGGTCCACCAACTTCTCTGAAGCCTTGATCCCTAGATTGCTCCTTTTCGTTGATAAGCTTTCACTCTCCAGCTTCTCTAGAGTTCTCGCCGTACTATGTCCCAATTTCTCACGAAGCTTAGAACTTGCCCCATTTCGAATCCCTCTCTCACTGCTTAGCTCTGTGCGAAGCTGCCCCTGATCCACCCGACTAACATCATCACCCCCTCGCTTCACCCCAGACTGGAAAACCAGCCAAAGCAAAACCATCGGTAAAGTAAGAACGATCAAACGGGACATTAGAAAGGAACGATGATGGAGGGAATCAACAGGGACTCCTAAAACTTAGCCCATCCTCAGAGAAATCCAAGGGTTGTCAGAGAGCAATCCCCGTGTTCCTTTCTCTCTAGGAAATGACCGAAGACCCCATCGAGCCCATCGGGCAGCCTCGCCAAGCAAAACATCCCCGTATCCGCAGTGCCATTAAGCCCTTCCTTGCCGGCATGGCCACCGTTATCCCAGTTCTTGCGACGGGCTGGATTGTCGTCCTCGTCTTTCGACTCCTTCACAAAATCGGCCTCGCCATCATCAACGGCTTTTTAAACACCCTCAACACCCTCAGAGGTGCAGAAGAAGGATCACCTCAAGCCTGGACGCTCGATGGCTTCCCCGGAGATGACTTCTTGTGGCTACTTATTCCCCTCGCACTGCTCTTCCTCGTGGGCATCGCGGTGACAAACCGACCTGGAAAAAAAGTCACCCGCTGGATCGATGACACCATGGTCCGCATCCCCCTCTTCGGATTCATCTACGCCACCATCAAGCAATTCGTCGATGCCGTCCGCAATCTCGGTGGACCTCAAAAATTCAAAGGCGTTGCCTATGTCGAATACCCCAGCCCCGGGTGCCGCCTCATCGGCTTCATCACCGGAAACTTCCACGACCCGCAAACCGGAAAAGACACCACCTCAATTTTCATCCCAACCTCTCCCAACCCCATGACCGGCTTCGTTGTCCTGATGGATGACGAAAAGGTCTTCAAAAGCTCAATGACGCTAGAAGAAGCTGGAAAAATGATCCTCTCAGCCGGCCTAGTCGACCCTGCGTCCTATGTGAGTGGAGATGAATCAGGCGGGTTTCCTAGCTCTTAATCCTTGTAAGCGCTTTCCTTCCGCCTCCCACTGAATCTGAAAGTCAGTTTTAGGATAAAAGAAATCTTCATCCCCCCAAGGCAAACGCTCCAAGCCCTCAAAGGCGTCCAAATGCTCTTCGCACCACTCGAAGTATTCGTCGTGATCCGTCTTAAACAACAACTCCCCTCCCGGCTTTAAAACCCTCACCATCGCCTTCAAAAAAGGTTCCTGAAAAAGCCTCCGTCGATGATGCTTCGCCTTCGGCCATGGATCGGGACAAAGCAAATGGAGTCGATCAACCGAGTTCTCAGGAAGTAACCATTCTAAGGTGTAAAGACTCTCCAAGCGCAGCACCCTCACATTCTCAAGCCCTCGCTTCTCTGCCCCCCGACAAACCTTCCTCACCCGCCCCAGCAAACGCTCGATCGCGAGAAAATTTCGCTCAGGATAGTGCTCTGCCATCTCCAAGGTGAACTTTCCATCACCGCATCCAAGATCGATTTCTAGAGCCCCTTCGCTAGGAAAAAAGCCCGCCACATCAAGCTCCGAAAAATAGTCCGGCGGAACCAATTCATTCGGCTCAGCCGCGCGCACTGAAATCATCTGAGAATTCATGGCTCAAACGTCACTCAAATTTCTGATAGAGGCCACCATAACTTAAGAAGGTGCTTTCAGAATCAGCAGGGTCAAGATTCCGGCGAGCTTCGAAGCGACGAATAATCTGAAACTCTTGAATCCCCGGATTGGTCGAAAAGCGGTTCGAATCCAGATGCAGAGTTAATTCATCAATATTCAGCGGGCCCATGACATCTTGAAATTTAAAGACCCCTTTGTATGGCCCTTGAGAAGAGTCATACTTGGCCAGAAACGAGCCTTCACCGTCAACCGATTCTAGCACTGGATCTTTGCCAAATTCATTACGCTCGATGGTCATATCGATCGAATAAGTTCCTCCAAAAACACCGGTTCCTTTTCCTTCAGCATCTTTCTGCTCCGTTCCCAAGACAAAACTCAAAGAACCCTCATCATCGTTTGAAGTCACCTCCATCCCAAACCGAGAGCTATCAAGATCCAGCTCAGCGGAGGGCCAATACGGAATTGGGGCCGCAAAGGCCTTCACAAACAGTCGAGGAGAAAAAACAACAGTTTGCGTCAGATCGATGATCGACTCCTCCAGCTCTAACGGCGATTGCGCCACAAAAAAACCACCCGAATAATTCACAAGATCCGTGCTCGTATAAAGGGCCGTCTGAGAACCAGGGCGCGAAGGCTGGATTAAGGAAAACTGAGAACCATTTCGTTCAATCCTCATTGGGAGCACCTCAATGGGGCCAGGCATGAATGCTTGATGGACACTCTCAAAAAATCCAATCGCCGTAAGACCTCCACGACGAATCTTGATGTCGTGGATATACATATTGGTCGTTGGATTCTGGTTCGCATCAGTGACCGAGTTCGCAATGTTAGTGACGACGTTTCTTCCAATATTTTGAGCCACGAATCCAAATGCCGTGTAACGACCATTCAACATCGGATCGGCAGCTGTCGTAATAAAGAATCGACTCCCGTTCCTATTCGGCCCCACTGAATCCATCCCTAAAACCCAAGCACTATTAAAAGGAGTGCCAAAAGGGTTATTGTTAGCCCCCGGACTACGCAAAACCTCGTCCTGAAATTCATACCCTGGATTTTCAAGAGGATCAGCAGTCATACTACCCGCAAAGAAACGCTTACCAGTTTCAACTCGATGGATTCGCATTCCGCGATACATTGGAGCATCTCTCACGTTGAGGTTCCGCACATCTAACCATGGTCTAGGATATCGCAGCGTGATCCGATAACGAATTGGATTACTACCCACCAACTCGAGCCGAATCCGATCCTCACCGGTAATATCTTCGTAATAAGGCTTCTCGACCAAAGTCTCTTGTACCCCTCCAAGATAAGTTTCGCTCTGATAAACCGCGTAAAATGCAGGATGTGTCAAAGTTGCTGGAATAAAATCAACCCTCAGGGGAAGTCGTTGAGTATCAGACTCAGCCGTTGTCTTGTAGAATGACTGTCGATAGTGACCGACTGTCGTTAGCAGTGGAACATTGTTTGGCGTCTCAAAGATGTCATCTCCCTTACCCGCTAAATGAATGAAATTCGACACCGCCAAAGGAGACCTCAAATAGTCCAAGACTAGCGTGAAATCTCCTTCCGAAGTCGTGACATCTGCGGCGATGAAATCTTGACCTCGAACTCCGGGTGCAAGAACTGCAACCACTAAAAATAGGCGACGAATCATGAATTAATTAAGCGTGTAACGGATTCTATAAAACTTTTGAGGGGCAGAGGAAACTCCTTCGGATGTTGTCAAACGAACCGTCTTCGATCCTGCCCCGAAAGTCACGAGTTCTGTCGAATCAATATTATCCCAAGTCACAAGATCCTCACTCCCTTCGACTTGGAAATCAACCCCAAGCACAAAAGCCGTTTCAAACTCCACCGTGACGGAATCCTCTAAGAAGCTAAAACTGGGGAGACTCACCAACTGACTCGCATCCACATCGATGGGTAATCCTTGTAGAAAAAGCATCAAATTATTCACACCATCGAGATTCGGATCCGCCAGCGGCCCACTCACGGAGTCATCCCCTGCCTCCGCCGCAGTAAAGACCGTCTGCCTCCATGCCTCGTAATTAGCCATCAGCCAAACGTCAAAGGTATCAACGACCTGATTCCCAACCGAATCTTCAGCCTGCACCACCACTGTTTCCCGCGTTCCGACCTCTCCTCCAACTGAATTCAGCGCGAGGATGTTATCAGAGACAGATGCCGTGACATCGCCTGCGCCTCCAACAGAGAGCACCGAGTAGGTGAGATCTAAGGAAGTCCCCGCCTGCCCTGCCGGAAGAGGAACCTCAGCCACCGAACTAAATCGGCAAAAGCGCTCCGCAACATAAGTCGCCTGCGTGGTATTCCTCACCAAGGGTGTATTTGCTAATACGCCACCAAGATTAAAGGGAGTAAATTCATCCTGATTGTTCAAAGCCATCACATTCGCAAAGCTCCCTTGGCTCACCCGCCCAAAGACCGTGAACCCCCCGTTCTGATTATCCAAACTATTGGAATTCGCGCCCGTGCTAATAAACCACTCACTCGTAGCGCTATCTGGATCTCCACCCAACTTCGCCATCGAGATTGTCGCTAATGTATTGGAAACCCCAAATTCATTCACGATAGGATCGAGTTTGGTCACACGATCAAACTCCGGAGTACCTGCGGCACTATTAGTAACCGTAAAGCCACCCCCTTGAATCACAAAATTTGAAATAAGCCGATGAACGAACATATCGGTGTAATCCCCTCGGTTCACGTATCCTCGAAAGTTTTCCACCGTGACCGGAGTCCGGTTCCGAAAGAGCAAAAAATCAATCTCAGTGGAAGCCGGAGTCCCATCCAGCTGAAGCCATTCCGCAGTCAGACGTACGGCATCGTCGCGAACTTCCTCAACTCCAAAGAACTCTTCGAGATCAATCGTGAGATCCGCCCCACCCACACTTACCTCCTGATCAGGAACGAGTAGATTGAGCACGGGCACGACCGGATTTTGCCCCATCGCAAAGCTGAATAAAAAGAGAGAGATAAACAGAGTCTTCACTGAGGAAAAACTAACACCAAAAGCCATCCGATTGAAATTCCCTTTTCTTAAGTAAGTCCTAATCTTTCCCCAGTGAAGCCTTCCGAGACCTACGTCCTCTTCGACCTCGACCAGACGATCATCCCCTGGGACACCCAACTCGTCTTTCGCTCCTATGTCCTTCGAAAAGAACCTCTTCGACGCTTCCTCACCCTCGTTTTCATTCTCTTTCTGCCTCTGAACAAAGTCCTCGGAGCAGGCGGAATGAAGCGCGTTTTCCATTCCTACCTTTGGGGAATGTCCGCAAAAAAACTTCAGACCCACGTCGAAGGCTTCCTCGCAGACTGGCTCCCGCTCCTCCCATACCCCGAGATCATCGAAGAAATCGAAAACTTCAAAAAACAAGGCTTCCAACTCGTCCTCTCCTCCGCCAGCCCCGAACTCTGGGTCCAAGGCATCGGCAAAACCCTCGGCTTCCACCATAGTCTTGGCACTCGATTCGACTGGGGAGAAAAGGTCGAATTCTTCCCCGACATGATTGGCGAAAATCACAAAGGAGAAGAAAAAGTCCGCCGCCTCGCCGAACTCGGGATCACCTCGGGCCACGCCGGCTTCTCCGACTCCCGTGCCGACCTCCCCCTCCTCGCCCTTTGCCAAGAAAACACCCTCGTCAATCCCCTCTCCGGCGTTCGAAAAATCGGCGAAGAAAAAAACTGGCGCATCCTCGAACCACCCCGTCCTTGGAAAAACCGCCTCGCTTTCGGAATCGGCTGCGCCCGCCAACTCTTCGGATTCTGGAAACCATGATCCACTGCCTACACGGCTCAGTTGGCCACTTCAGCAACTGGGATCTTTTAGAAGAATCCCTAGGCGAAGACATCGTCTCGCATGATCTATGGCAGCTCTTCAAAAAGAAGACTCCTTCTCTCGCCCAAGCCGCTCATGCAATCAACGCCCAAGCATCCCAAGGCGACATCCTCCTCGGCTACTCGATGGGCGGACGAGTTGCTCTTCACGCTCTCATTAACGAACCAAAAAAATGGCGCGCCGCCATCATCATCAGCGCTCACCCCGGCCTCAACGAAGGTCACTCAGAACGCCTCGCTCAGGACAAACAATGGTCTCACCTCGCCACCTCTGATTGGCATGAATTCCTCCAAAAATGGAACTCTCAAAGCATCCTCCCAAAAGTAACGCGAGGTCTCGAACTCGCTCCCGCTTCCGACCAATCAGCCGTCGCAAAAAGCTTCCGCCATTGGTCCCTTGCAAAACAAAATGACCTTCGCCCTCTCGTCCCAAAGATCACCTGCCCTCTTCTCTGGATCACCGGAGAAAAGGACCAAAAATTCACCAACCTAGCCCAAGACTGCATCCCCCTTCTCCCAAACGCGACCCACTTCACCATCTCCAATTGCGGTCATCGCGTTCCCTGGGAAGCACCACAAGCTTTCACTCAAACCGTGCAAGACTTTCTCGCAAAAGTCACCATATCATAAGCTAAAAAGATGAATTCCCCCGACCGCCCGAAGGACTCCCTCGCAATGGGAATCTTTGCCGCCGTCGCCTTCATCATTTGGGGGCTCTACGCCAACTGGCATCACGGCTGGGGCAGTCGCATTCAAGTCGCCCTCACTCAAGGAATCATCAGCCTTCTCTCAACCTACTTCTCAGCCGAACTCATCGTCGCGCTCGTCCAAAAATTTCGAAAATCACAATTCCCCGTCCTTCTCGGAGGCCTCAGCAGCTATCTCTTGATCTACGCCCTTGTCTTAACGGGACATTTTGTCGCAGGGACGCCCGAATTTTGGCCCACTGTCCTCCCCGGAATGATCACCGGACTCCTTTTTTGCTTCGGATACGCCTATCGAGTCGCCCAAAAGCTTAGTTTTCCGTAGTTTCTAGGCCAAAATCCGGAATTGGCACGCTTCTAGCAATAGAAGCCCCCAGTTATGTCAAGTTCATCAGATAGCAACAGTAGCGTCCGAGTTTACATGCGTGAGATCGCAAAAACTCCGCTCCTGACTCCCGAAGAAGAAATTAAATTAGCCGCCCGGATCAAGCGCGGAGACGAAAAGGCCCGCGCTCGTATGATCGAGTCCAACCTCCGCCTCGTCGTCAAAATCGCGAAAGATTACTCCAACTACGGCGTCCCCATGGTCGATCTCATTTCCGAAGGAAACCTCGGACTCATGAAAGCCGTCGAAAAATTTGATCCCAAAAAGGGCGGCAAGCTCAGCACCTACGCCTCTTGGTGGATCAAACAATCCGTAAAGCGCGCCCTCGCTAACCAAGGCAAGACCGTCCGCCTCCCCATACATCTTGTCGATAAACTCTCCCGCGTCCGTCGCATCTCCGCCCTCATGGCCGAGACTCTCGGACGAGAGCCCACCGACATCGAACTCTCAGAAGAACTCGGCATCCCGCGCCAAAAACTCGCCCTCATCCGCCAAGCATCGAAAGGATCCCGTTCACTCGATGAACCAACCCACGATGATAGCGCAGCAAGCTTTGGCGAAACCCTCGGCGACGAAAACGCCATCGATCCCCTCGAAGCACTCAGCCAAAAAGGAAAGCTCGATAACCTCGTCCTCGTCCTCGACACCCTCAACGAGCGCGAAACCGAAATCATCGGCTCCCGCTTCGGCCTCAATGGGAAACGAGTCCTCACCCTCGAAGAAATCGGTCGCGACTTCGGCGTCAGCCGCGAACGCATCCGCCAGATCCAAAACGTCGCCCTCGGCAAAATGCGTAAAGCCCTCAGCCGAAAAGAAGTCACCGCCCCGCCCAAGCTATCTCGCTCCCTCGCGAAAGCGTCTTAGCTCCCATAACTCAAACTTCAAATCGACGTCGGACCAGCTTGTCCGCCGTCGATTTTTTGGGTTAAACTGGGGAGAACAAAGATCACATTCGCGCGCCTCGCCTTCTTTCTCGATTAAATTTGCCTTCACCCCTCAATTTTTCACACTTCCCGAATGATGAAACCAGCCCTCCTCATCCTCTCCCCCTATTTAATTCTTCAATCCCACGCTGAGAAATTTTCCATCAGCGCCCAACCCTTTGGTGCCGTCGAGGGCGCCCCGGTAGAACTTTACACCTTCACCAATGAATCCGGAGCCAGCGTCTCCATCACGAACTATGGAGGTGCCGTGACCAAGATCATTGTGCCCGATAAAAACGGCGCGATGGCCGACGTCGTCCTCGGCTTCGATAAGATCGAGGGATACCTCGGCGACAATCCTTTCTTCGGCTGCATCACGGGGCGCTACGCCAATCGCATCGCCAAAGGGAAATTCTCGCTCGATGGCACAGACTACACCCTCGCCACTAATAACGAGCCCAACCACCTCCACGGCGGCCTCAAAGGATTCGACAAAAAAATCTGGCAAGCCTCCATCGGCAACAACGGCAGTAATCCCACCCTGACCCTCACCGACACCAGTCCAGACGGCGAAGAAGGTTACCCCGGCAATCTAAAAAGCTCCGTCACCTACACCTGGACTCAAGACAACGCCCTCCGCATCGACTACCAAGCCACCACCGACAAAGCCACCGTGGTAAACCTCACCAACCACAGTTACTTCAATCTCGCCGGTGAAGGGACCCAAAGCGTCCTCGATCATGAACTCCAACTCAACGCCGCTCACTACACCCCCATCGATTCCACCTCCATCCCCACCGGCATCGAACCCGTCGCGGGAACTCCTTTCGACTTCACAAAATCGACCCCCGTTGGCGAGCGGATCGAACAAGACCATCCGCAGCTCAAAAATGGCCACGGCTACGATCACAACTACGTCCTAAAAAAAGAAAAGAGCGACAAACTCATCACCGCTGCCATCGTCAAAGATCCAAACAGCGGTCGCACCCTCACCGTCCAGACCACCGAAACCGGCATCCAACTTTACACTGGGAACTTTCTCAAGGAGGTCGCCGGAAAAGACGGTCACGTTTACAAGAAGAACTCCGCCCTCTGCCTCGAAGCCCAAACCTTCCCCGACTCTCCAAACCAAAAAACTTTCCCTTCCCCCATTCTTCGCCCCGGAGAAACTTACACCCAAACCACAATCTATCAGTTTGGAGTATCCAACTAAACTGACCATATTCACTCTTCAAAACAATGTTCAAGCCTTCTCAAAAACTCATCGCAAGCTGCTTCCTAGCGCTCACCCTTCTCGCTAAAGCCGAGCTTCCCTCATTTCAAGAAACTCCATGGCTCGGCTATTTCGCTCACGGAAAAGGTAAGATCATGGTCGTGAAAATCTCCGCCGATGGCCTCATCACCGCACACCCCGTCGGTAAGAAAGGTGAAGAACGCCCCTATCTCAAAATCCCCTTCCAATTCAGCATCCGGAAGGCTTTCCCTAACGGAAAAATCGGGCGTCTTAAATTCGACCCAAAGACCCTCAAGTCCGAAAGCAAGATCACCGACAAACTCAAAGAAGTCACAATCACCGGAGAAGCGGGCCTTGGAGCCACTTTCGAAATCTCCCTCCTCTTCAAGCGCGACACCCTTACCCTCGGAGGAAAAGTCACCGGAACTGGAACCGAAAAACACCCTCTCAGCTTCTACTACCAATCACGCCTCCATCACTTCCACGGACAACTCCTCCGCCGCCTCAAAGGAGACCAAGCCGCCTTCGATAAAATTGTAGAGAAGGATTGGTTCAAACTTCACCACCTCGATAAAAATAAGGAAAAGCGAACCCTCGTCGACGTCTTTGAAACAGGCGATGACAAAACCTTAAACGGCCCCGGCAGCTCTAAAGTCGAAATCGAAGCCGCCATCATTGATAAGAATAAACGCATGCTCATCTTCGAAGCCAAAGGCCCCTCCCACTTCCGCCTCATCAAACCAAAACCCGGCCCCTTTCACCAAGGATACCTCCTCGATTGGACCTTCGATCAGACAAAGGACAAGGATGACGAAGCCCGCCTCACCTTCGAAGTCGATAGTCTCTAAAAGACTATCTCCAGACACACAAAACCCCAGTCTCGCAAGCTCCGCTCATTCCTCCTGCTCGAACCCCTCTTGACGGGGCTCGACTCCCAACGGTTTGACATACAAAATCCCAGCCTCGCAAGCGAAGCTGGGATTTTGGCAACCCGTAGGGGATTCGAACCCCTATTGCCGCCGTGAAAGGGCGGAGTCCTAACCATTAGACGAACGGGTCGTAGTCGTTGCGGACGCGCAGGAGTTATCCCGCCCACTCGCTTCGTTCAAGAAGGTTTTTGACTTTTTTTCTCACTCGCTTGCATCCTCCTTCCCACTTAGATCTTAGGCATGCCGCAAATCCCAAGGTTCGAGGAAATCGACTTCCAAAAGACGCCTCTTGGCGACCTCATCCTCCGAAAGCGCACTGTCCTCTCACTCGAGAATCAAGAAATCTACGAAATCATCCTCGGGAACTCTTTCCTCATGTCCTCGATGTTCACGGTGGTGGAACAAGAACTCTCCCGCTTCGGACTCGCCGCCACAAAGGCCTCTTTCCCAGACGAAACACTCGATGTCGTGGTCGGTGGACTCGGACTCGGCTACACCGCACGCGCGGCTCTCGAATTCCCCGAAGTCGGCAGCCTCCGCATCGTCGACTACCTCAAACCCGTCATCGAATGGCACGAAAAAGAACTCGTCCCCCTCGGAAAAGGCCTCAATGACGACCCTCGATGCAGCTACGTCCTTGGCGATTTCTTCGAACTCTCCCTGAACCAAGGTTACGACCCTGAGATCGAGCAATTCCACGCCGTCCTCCTCGATATCGATCACTCTCCCGCCCATCTCCTCACGCAGGACAACGCCCGCTTCTACTCGACCGATGGCCTCCGCCAATTCGCCGATCGAATCAAGCCTGGCGGTGTCTTCGGCCTTTGGTCAGATGACCCACCAGAGGAGAGCTTTTTAAACTCCCTCGCTGAGGTCTTCGAGTCCGTCGAATCCCACATCGTCCCTTTCCACAATCCGATTCAAGACGAGGACTTCGAGAGCACAGTTTACGTCGCCACAAAAGCGCGATAGCCTCCCGCCATGCCCCAAATTGGTGATGTCGTAAAACTCCCCTACCTCCGCGAGGTCAACGCAGGATCTTTCCTCGATGGAGGAGAACTCGGCGAACTCCTCCTCCCCAGCGGCGAGCGGCTCACCGATGACCGAGAAATGGTCGAGGTCTTCATCTACCGCGACTCCGAGAACCGGCCCATCGCCACCCAAAAGATGCCAACCGTTCTCCCCGGGCAATTTGGCGTCATGACGCTCCTCTCGTCCAGCAACATCGGAGCCTTCCTCGACTGGGGCCTCACCAAAGATCTCCTCCTTCCCTACAGCGAACAAGTCCACCTCCCCCGCATCGGTCAACCCGTCGTCGCCTACGTTCACCTCGATGAAAAGAGCGAACGCCTCGTCGCCTCCCAACGCATCAACCGCCACTTCGCCAACGAGATGCCTGACTACCCCGAAGGCACTGAGGTCGACATCCTCGTCTTCGGCAAAACCGAGATGGGCTACAAGGTCATCGTCGATGGCAAATACTCTGGCCTCCTCTTCGCGAACCAAGTTTTCGAAAAACTCTTCTACGCCGACAAACTCAAAGGCTACGTCCAACAAGTCCGTCACGATTGGAAAGTCGACATTTCCCTCTACGCCCCTGGCCAAGCCAAAGTAGAGAACCTTGAAGAACGCTTAGAACGCGAACTCGAATCACGCGGCGGCTTCTGGGACATCGACGACAAATCTTCCCCCGAAAAAATCAGCCTTGAACTCGGCGTCAGCAAAAAAGTCTTCAAACGAGCCACCGGAGCCCTCTTCAAAAAACAAAAAATCCGCTTCGAAGACGGCGGCATCCGCTGGATCGGTTAAAGCGCCATCCAAAACAAAA
This sequence comes from uncultured Verrucomicrobiales bacterium, assembly GCA_937928545.1. GTDB lineage: Bacteria > Verrucomicrobiota > Verrucomicrobiia > Verrucomicrobiales > Akkermansiaceae > SW10. The sequence continues at coordinate 15,049 of CALGJQ010000005.1, read as the reverse complement.
GCCTCATCAGATTCCCAACCACAAATCTGCACGAATCCTCACTAATTCCCCCAGAAAATACCGACAAGCATCTACCTCATGCTTATCCCTCAACCAAGATCCGTGAAAATTCGTGCAGATCCGTGGTTAAAAAAACCTCAACCAAGCTTCTCCAAACTTCGTTCATTTCGTCATTTTCGTGCTTGGCCAAATTCACACCCCTCACCCATTCCGGATCATCCGCGTATTCCGTGGTGAAATCCCCCTCAACAACCCTTCACCCCTTAGCGACTTCCCTCCTTAGCGGTTCAAACAACCCTCAACCAAGCCCCTCACCCATTCCGTGTTATCAGCGTATTCCGTGGTTAAGCTCTCTCTTCTTCCGTCACTCTACTTGCCGAATCCACCTTCCCGCACCATCATCCACCCACTAGCATGAGCAAACTCGCCGCCCTTCCCTCAGTCGAAAAACTCGCCGCCGCCCTCGCTCCCGAGGTCTCGCTCCCCCGCCCTCTCGTCAATCTCTTCGTCCGACGCGAGATCGACCGTTACCGCCAGCTCCTCCTCGCCGATGGCGAACACACCCGCGAAGAAATCGAAGCCTCCACCAAAAAAGGCCTCCGCGAATTCGCGAACTCCCGCCTCCAGCCCGTCATCAATGCCACCGGCGTCCTCATCCACACCAACCTCGGCCGCTCCCCCCTCGGCCCTCGCGCCGCCAGCTCTCTCCAACAAATCGCCACCGGCTACTCGAACCTCGAGTTCGACCTCCCCTCCGGCGCGCGCGGAAAACGCGCCGGCTACCTCGAAACCGCCCTCGCCTGCCTCCTCGAAACCGAAGCCGCCACCGCCGTCAACAACTGCGCCGCCGCCCTCGTCCTCACGCTTCGCACCCTTGTCGAAGAAGGGAAAAACGAAGTCATCGTCTCCCGCTCCGAGCTCGTCGAAATTGGTGGAGGATTCCGCATCCCCGAAATCCTCGAAACCTCCGGTGCCAAGCTCGTCGAAGTCGGCGCCACCAATAAGACCCACCTCTACGACTACGAAAAAGCGATCACCCCACAGACCGCTCTCATTCTCAAAGTCCACCGCTCTAACTTCTACATTGATGGCTTCATCGGCGAACCCGAGATCCCAGAGATCGCGAAACTCGCCCACGACCACGGCCTCCCCCTCGTCGAAGACCTCGGCTCCGGGGCCATGATGAATACCGATGAACTCGCCCCCATCGAGCACGAGCCCACCCCGCAAGAATGCCTCCGCCGCGGCATCGACCTCGTCATCTTCTCGGGCGACAAGCTCCTCGGCGGCCCCCAATCCGGCATCATCGGCGGCCGCGCCGACATGATCGCCGAGATCAAAAAGGAACCCTTCTTCCGCGCCGTTCGCTGCGACAAGCTCATCCTCACCACCCTCCAGGAATCAATCGACCAATACCTCGAAACCAAAGCCGACCCCACTCAAGCCGACGTCCCCGTCCTCAAATTCCTCCGCACCTCAACCGACGACCTCCGCGCCCGCGCCGAAGCCATCCTCAAAGACCTCCCCACCGAGCAAACTGAGATCACAATCGAAGAAACCCTCGCCCGCCCCGGCGGCGGCACCATGCCCCGCAGCGAGTTCCCCTCCATCGCCCTAAAGCTCGTCCCTCAAAACCAATCCGTCCCCAAGCTCGCCAAAAAGCTCCGCCTCGGCACCCCCGCCATCGTAGGCTACACCACCGACGCCGCCCTCTTCCTAGACCTCCGCACCACCTTCCCTGAGACCGACAGCGAAGTCAGAGCAGCCCTTGAATTGGCCGTCACCTCCTGACCCTCTCTCAACAATTACGGAGCTTGGGCTTTAGCCCGAGTCCCTGGCAAACCTTCCGCGCTACTCGGGCTAAAGCCCAAGCTCCGTATGAAGTAACTCCCCAACGTCCCCGATTGGGAATCGTTTATTCAGCTCAGCGTGTTAGCGCCCCTCCCCGGCCATGTTCAAGCCGTCCAACTAGGCGAAACAATTTACGTCCTGCATGATGATTTTAAAAAAGCAGAGCGTCGGACGATGCTAAGCCATCTGAATCGGAGCCAGCAAATTGATCCACCAGCTCATCGTGAAAAGGCAAGACACGAACCACCTTCTGATCTTAAACTCAATCCAGTTTCCTCAGCGGTCGATAATGCGCTCCCCGTCCCTTCCCCTTCAATTCCGCATAACCTTGTTTCACCAACTCACTGAACTTGTCTTTCAAGGTGTTGCGGTTTGCATCGAGCGCTTCGACTGCGGCACCGACCGAAAGAGTCCCCCTTTCCACAAGCACACTTAGCAAACGACTGGCCAGTGGAGAAAGATCATCCGAAGTATGACTTTTTATTGATGTCATCGGGGCATCGAGACATTCTCTGAGTCGGCTAATCTGAGAACTCAGCGCACGGAGGAAAAACAGAATCCAGGGTTCCCAATCGGCGCTTTTCTGGAAGGAGGTCTGCGTTCTCCGCAGAGCAAGATAATAGGCCTCCTTGTTATGCTCGATCACACTTTCGAGTGAGGTGAAGGAAGCATAAGCATAGCCCGCACGGAGTAACATGAGATTGGTCAGCACCCGAGAGAGACGACCATTGCCATCTTGGAAAGGATGGATGGCGAGGAAGACAACATTGAAGATGGCAATACGCAGGAGAGGATGGAAAATGGGATCTGCCTCCTCCTTAGTATGCCAAGCAAGCAGTTTCTCCATCAGCATTGGAGTCTCGAAGGGACTCGCCGTTTCAAACACGATGCCAACCTGCTCCCCCTTTGCATCGAAAGCCGCGACATGGTTGTCGAGCGTCTTCCAGTCACCTCGATGGCGCTCATCTTTATCGCTATATCGTAAAAGGTCTCGATGAAGTTGAAGTAGATTATTTTCAGAAATTCTTAGATCCGGCCATACAGTCTGAATAGATTCCATCACGTAGGCGTATCCGGCGACCTCTTATTCATCGCGAGATTGAAACGATTCCGTGCCCAGCCTACCGACAAGTTTTTCCACTTCTTGATCGCTCAATTTGGCCCCTTCGATCCGTGTCGATGACCCGGCACTCTCAATGGTCGCGATTCTCCGAAGGGATTGCAATTTTTCCGGCCCTAAACTCCCAAGCGCACGCCACTCACCTTTGAATTCATCAATCGCCGAGATCAAAGATAGCATCCCATTACTAGGCTGAAAATTAGGTGGAAGTGGTAACTTCATGCCGGATACTACATCCATTTCCATCCATTTCCATCCGTTTGCATTCAATACAGCATAGAGCCATTCGCTATTCTTTGTTTTAGGTGGAGTCTTCAACTACCGGAAAAGACCTCGTCATCTTCTCCGGCGACAAGCTTTTCAGCGGCCCCCAATCCGGCATCATCGGCGGCCGCGCCGAAGCCATCCTCAAAGACCTCCCCATCGATAACACCGAAATCACAATCGAAGAAACCCTCGCCCGCCCCAGCGGCGGCACCATGCCCCGCAGCGAGTTCCCCTCCATCGCCCTCAAGCTCGTCCCAAAAAATCAATCCGTCCCCAAGCTCGCCAAAACCCTCCGCCTCGGCACCCCCGTCATCGTAGGCTACACCACCGACGCCGCCCTCTTCCTAGACCTCCGCACCATCTTCCCCGAGACCGATTCAGAAATCAGAGGAGCCCTTGAATCAGCCCTCACCTCCTGAACCTCTCTCAATAATACGGAGCTCCGTATCCCCTCAACCAAGCCAATTGTTCATTCTGCAATCGTCCATTCGTCCATTCTAAAGATGCACCTCGCTCCGCTTCTTCTCCAGCGTCCCCGTCGTCACGCCCAATCTCTCAATCGCCCCCAGCTTCCTTACCAGATCTTCCGCAGCACCTTTCCCACCTAAAAAGTCCCGATACCACGTCACCAATCGCGCAGCCTGCTTCGCATCCTCCTCCAGCAATTCCACTCGAAACTTACGCAGTCCCAGCGTGATGAATTCATCGACACTCCCAGCCCCCGTCTGAGCCCGGCCATTGAAAAGCGTATTCCGACACCCCACATCCGCCTTCAAAATATGCAATTGACCCACCCGATCCCGCAACTGCACGCTATGCTTATCACAGGGCTTCCCGCAGTCCTTGATGCTCGTCCCCTCACTCATAAAGGTGCAAAAAACGCAGTGTTCCATATGAAACATCGGCATGTGCTGATGCACCGTTAGCTCGAACCATTCCGCCGGAGCACTCTCCACCAACTCTCCCACCTGTCCCTCATTCAAATCGTAAGACACCGTAAGATTTTCAAATCCCCCATGCTCCATCAGCAAGCCCGCCGAAACCTGATTCGCAACATTCAGCGAAAAGTCTGCAATCATCGGAATCCCTCTTTCTTTAAAGTACGAGACTCCCCCGAGATTCCTCACCAGAACCCCATCCGGCTCCGCCTTTTCCACCATCTTGAAGAAACCCGCCTCTTTCGGCTTCTGAATCCTCGGCGTGGCTAAAAAGATCTTCATCCCCGCCCGCTTCGCCACCTCGACCGCCTCACGGTATTCTTTGAGGTCTTCAAAATCGCAGTAGATAAAAGTCGCCCCCGCTCGCGCGCAACCATGCACTTGATCAAGGGTCCGACAGAGCACTCGCAACTCTGGTAAAGATTCATCCAATTCACCCAACTCAGGTAAGAACCTCGCCAAAGCGGCCTTCCCATCATGCACCACTGGCTCTTCTTTCAGTTCTTCCACCAGCCGACGCCTCACCCGATTCAACTCACCCAGCGGCATCATCACTTCCCCCTCCAGCAAGTTTTGCACCAAACCCAACTCAAAGTTCGTTCCTCCAAGTCTCCCCAGTTGCCCGGCCAAGACCTCCTTGGTCAGCGGACGATTCTCCGCCTTCTCCAGCATCACTTCACTCGACACCTTCTTCCCTCGACACTCAACCACCAATGGTTCGCCCACTTTCCCCGAAACCTGAATCATTAAGGAATCTCCTCGCTCCTCCAGTCGTCCCCCTTTCCAACTCTTCTTCACCGCCTTCTCCAAGCCCGGATCACTCGTCTTCCACAAACCCTGTCCCACCTTCACCCGATTCCAATTGATCCCCGCGCGACGATCAAAGTAGATCTTCCGCCCCTCGACTTTCCAAATCATCCCGCCTTGTTCTTCATCACGATTCTCCCCCGCATCGAAGACGAAGCCATCGCCATTGTTCAAGGACACCTCGCTCGTCGCCAGCTCCACCCAGCCTTCACCCATCGAAGCAATCTCTCCCGCCCAGGCTCCGCGCTTTTTCCCCCACTTCCCGTGAGTCAACTTCGGATGATTCGTTCCCTCTAGCCAGCCAGTCGATAGCCCCCGCGAAAACATCATCTCCAGCGTATAACGATCCTTATCCGTGATCTCCACCTCATCCAGTGCCTTCCGATAAACCCGCGTCACCGCCGCCACATACTCAGGCGTTTTCAATCGACCCTCGATCTTAAAACTCGTCACCCCCGCCTTCACCAAATCCGGAATCACATCCACCGCCGCGAGATCCTGCGGACTTAAAAGATACCGCACCTCGCCCATCGGGACCGTCTCCCCATCCACCACCAGCTCATAAGGCATGCGACAAGCCTGCGCGCACTCCCCCCGATTCGCCGACCGCTGGCCGAGGCTCTCCGAAGTCAAACACTGCCCCGAGTAGGCCACACAAAGCGCCCCGTGGACAAAAACTTCCAATGGCACCGACCCATTCTTCCGAACCCGCGCAATCTCATCGACCGACATCTCCCGAGCCAGAACCGCTCGATCCAGATCGAGAAAGCCATCCACAAAAGCCATCCCTTCCGGAGAAGTGATCGTCATCTGGGTCGAAGCGTGCAGCTCCATCTCCGGCGCAATCTCCTGCACCAACTTCGCCGCCCCAAGATCCTGCACGATCACCGCATCCACCCCGGCCCGCGCCATCGTCTCAATCTGCTCCACCGCCCCTCCCATCTCCGATGGGAAAACGAGCGTATTAAAAGCCACAAATCCCTTCACCCCATGCCGATGAAGAAAGTCCATCAACTCCGGCAAATCCTCCTCCGAAAAATTATCAGCCCGCATCCGCGCATTGAACTTCGGCAGCCCAAAATAAATCGCATCAGCCCCATTCGCCACCGCCGCACGCGCACAATCCCAATTTCCCGCCGGAGCCAATAATTCAGTCACAAAAAAGGTCTACCTCCCAAAACCACGCAAAGCAACAATATGGAGAGTGGGCTTCCAGCCCGTGAAATGCCCTCGGGTGCTTACCCTCAACCACGCAAAACCAAAGCGGGCCGGAGGCCCACTCTCCATATTCTCCCCACAATTCCAAATCCTCCCCTTGTCCATTCTACATTCCTCCCTTATATCACCCTCGATATGAGCATTAATGTTGGCGATAAAGCCCCTGATTTTTCCCTCGTCGCCCTCGGCGATGGTGGTCCCGAAGTTGTCAAACTCTCCGAGCAAACTGGCGAGCAAAACATCCTTCTCCTCTTCGTCCCTATGGCCTTCACCGGTAAATGCACCGAGGAATTCTGCGCCATTTCTGCCGGACTCGGAGCCTACACCGACCTGAACTGCAAGGTCTTCGGGATCTCTGGAGATAACCCATTCGCCAACGCCGCATGGGCCGAAAAAGAGAATATCACCCTCAAGCTTCTTTCCGATTACGACCACAAGGCCACCGAAGCCTACGGCATCGCTTACGACCAATTCCTCCCCGACAAGAACCTCATCATGGGTGGCGTCCCAAAGCGCTCCGCCTTCCTCATCAATAAGGCTGGCGTCGTCCAATACGCACAAGTCAACGAAAGCCCCGGCGATCTCCCTGACTTCGAAGCCATCCAGGCCAAGCTCGCTGAGCTTGCCTAGCCCACTTCACCTTTTCCAAAAGCCCGCCCTCTTCCGAGTGGCGGGCTTTTTCATACCCACCACTAAACCAGTAAAAGGAAAAATCCACTGTTAGGCTTCCCCCTCTGCGCCTCCGCGGCTCTGCGTGAGACTCCCCCAAAACCCCAGCTTTAATCCAATTCCACCTCAAAAAAATCCCGCATCACCTCCCGATACACCTTCACTTTGAAATCCGGCAACCACCCCAACTCAAACTCGCGCGGCTCAATCCACTTCGCCTGCGAAAACTCGCGCGGCTCCTGCATCAAGTTCAGCTCAGGAGCATCTCCCTTCACCCGACAGAGATAGTAAGTCTGCTCTTGCCCCACAAAGCCCCTCTTCTCTGCACCCTTCGGGAAATCATAGCGATACCCACCAGTCGACTTCTCCACTTCATAATGCCCCGCCTTCAGACCAATTTCCTCCTCAATTTCGCGCTGAACCGCCAAATCAAACTCCTCTCCCGCATCCACCCCACCCTGAGGAAACTGCCAAGCTCCGGGATTCTTCAGGCGCTCACAGACCAAGAGCAAGCCCTCCTCATTGACCATTAAAGCTGCCACATTCGGTCGATAATTCCCCATAGAGAGACCCTAATGAAACCTCGCCTTATTTCAACCCGTAGCCCTAATGAAAATCGGACTTTGACCTGAGCTCCACTTCATCAGATATTCATTTCCACTATGAAAGCGACCCTTCTCCTCCTCTCTCTTCTACTCGTCTCCCCTCTATCTGCCCAAATCACCCAAGGTCAAACTCAGCAACAGACCGACGAAGAAAAACGCGAACAAGAGGAAGCCGATAAAAAGGCTCTTGAAGGAGTGGAAGACGAACTCAACAAAAAGAACCGCTGGCAGTGCAGCCTCCCCGGCGGCGAGTATGCAGTCAAACTCGGAAACATCACCTCGGTCAGCAAGCACTCTTACGTCCTCGATGGCACCCTCCTTGTCACCGAAGTGACCGTCGACACCACAGGGACCGCACTTGCTCGCTTTTACTATATCGAGCCCATCACCAAGGACACTAACTTCAACGCTCTCGCTCGCATTCAAAAGCGCGCCAAAGAACTTCAAGGCCGCGCTCAAAAACGCTCAGGCACTAAAGCCGATGAAATGGCCCAGAAAAGTTATCCCGCCACCACCCACGCGCGCACCATTGAATTCCGAATCATGAATGAAGTTTCGCTCAATGCCCTCTACAGTTCACTCTTCCGAGCTTGGGATAGCGGAAAAGGACGCACCTTTAGGATTCAATAAGTTAAGGAAAAGAGCCTCTCTTTGAAATATTCTCACTTGCAGATTCGTCTTATGGGCACAAAGTTCCAATACAAATGAAGCCATTTACCACCACTCTCCTCGTCGCCGCTCTTACTCTCTCTCCTGCAACTCTCCTCGGAGAGCCAACAACTGCCGAGGCTCCCTCACCTAAGGACGCCACAGCTGAGAAAAAAGAAGAGATAAAAGAAGAAAAGAAAGCCGACGTCGAAATCGTCGTGAGCTGTAACGACGCCATGCAGTTCGATAAAAAGGAAATCGAAGTCCCAGTCGGAAAGGTCATCAAACTCACCCTCAAAAACGTTGGCAAAGCTCCAAAAATTGCGATGGGTCACAACCTCGTCATTCTCAACAAAGGAGCCGATCTCCAAGCATGGGCCATGAAAGCAATGCCCGCCAAAGAAACTGACTTCATTCCTGCTGACGAAGAGTCCCAAAAAGCCATCCTAGCTTACACCAAGCTTCTCGGACCTGAGGAAGAAGACTCCATCACCTTCACCATCAAAGAAGCCGGTGACTACGAGTTCCTCTGCAGCTTCCCCGGTCACTTTGCTCTCATGAAGGGTAAGATCACCGCTAAGTAATCCTCCTTATTAAAAGAAAATTTCAAAAGCGCGGCCCGAAAGGTCCGCGCTTTTTTTTGGCTCTTCTCAACAAGCTCAGTCTAAAAAAGGGCGCACCCTAAAACGAGTCGGCTCCCTCATTCCCGGAGGGAACACAGAAACTAGCGCGGGGTGGAGTGAAACGAAACTCCGGGATTTCCAACCGCGAAGCGAAGATCGAGCCCATGGTGATGCATCGAAAATCATCTCACCGAAGATCCCGCTTCCCGCTCCGCCACTCGTCGACGGCCTGCGGGTTGATCTGTAGTCGATTCGACACGTTCGGCTTGGCCTTGGCTTTCCAACACCCCATACTCCCCGGTTACGCTCCGCTCCACCACGGGCTAGTTTCTGGCCATCCCTTCCGGGATTTTTTGAGCAGATATCCAAAGGGGTCCAACCAAGCCGAGACACGAAAAAGGAGGCGATCTTTTTGATTCATCGCCTCCCTTTCCTCTAAATTTGCAAAGATTCTTATTAGCCTCCGATCTTAATCAACTCGACATCAAACACGAGCGTCCCTGCCGGCGCGCCGGGGCGACTTGGAGTTTCACCGTAGGCCAATTTCCCGGGAATCCAGAAGCGACGCTTCTCTCCCTCAACCATGAGCTGAACTCCTTCGGTCCAACCCGCAATCACCCCATTGAGCGGGAATGAAATAGGCTCACCACGAGCGACCGAGCTATCGAACATTTTCCCATCTTTCGTCCAACCGGTGTAGTGAACCAAAACCTCATCAGTCTCCTTTGGATGCTTTTTACCACTTCCAGCTTCGAGAACTTTCGAAGAGAGACCGGACTTCGTCGCATCCGAATCACTCGGAGCTGAAGCCACATCATCCGGCGCCGGAATCGGCTCCGCTGCCTTCGGTGCCCCTTGGAATTCCAAAAGCTCGAAATCGAAAATCAAATTCCCCATCGGCGCACCCGGAGGTGGGTTTTCACCAAAGCCAAGGGCGGCCGGAATCCAAAAGCGGCGCTTCTCCCCTTTTGTCATGAGCTGGAGGCCTTCGACCCAGCCCTTGATGCTGACTTGATCGAGTTTGAACTGAGCGGGCTTGTTGTTCATGACCGTGCTTTCAAGAAGCGTGCCGTCTTCTAACCAACCCGTGAAGTGAGCTGCCACGATGTCAGATGGACCAGGCTTGGCTCCGCCGTCACCTGCTTCGAGAACTTCCGAAGCGAGACCCGTGGAGGATTTTTCCGCCGAATCAGGAGCAGTGAGATTATTAGGCAGCGCAGGAGGCTCAGGAGCGGCTTCGATCGAGAAGAGTTCAACGTCGAAAGTCAAATCCCCACAAGGAGCACCGGGGCTGGAGGGCTTTTCACCATAGGCCAGCTCCGCCGGAATCCAGAAGCGGCGCTTTTCACCCACTACCATGAGCTGAACCCCTTCCGTCCAACCGGGAATCACCCCATTCAGAGGGAAAGAGATTTTTTCGCCACGAGCCTCGGAGCTATCGAACATTTTTCCATCCGTCGTCCATCCACTGTAATGAACCTCCACCGTATCCCGTGGTCCGGGCTTCTCTGAGCCGCTTCCGGCAGTCAGGACTTTCGAGGCGAGACCGGAATCGGTGACTTCGGCATCAGCGGGCGCAGCGGCGACATCTTCAGGAGTAACTGGAGTTTTGCTCATGCGGGTGACTTAGCCGAGGAATCGGCGGGATGCCAGAAATTTGAACCTTTGAGAATCTTCACACCCATAAAAACAAGGCGGAGTCTGACGATAATGTGTTTCTTTACGATCACGCAAAGTGGAGGCATCTTACAGGGCGATCAAGCTAGGGAATTTTCAGCGACCAACTCACCAGCCCCAATCGGGGCAATCTAAGGTAGCCCAGTGGCAAAGCGTAGCGTCGCCCTAGGTCTTGGGGTCGAAGAAACGAGGCGCGAGCCTTTGATCTTGAATCGGATATGAGGTGCCCGAAGCGCGCCCTTCCAGCGTCGCTACTGGTGGTGGGGGCAGCGGGTGCGTGGTATGGAGATCACCACGTTTGGCTCGCCCCAGACCGGTCCATGCACAAACCCAGGGCGACGGTCGTTCCTCCCTCTGCCCGTGGGCTACGTTAGATCGTCCCGATTGGGGCTGGAGAACAAAGAGACATCGCGAAAAATTCTCCCTCATTTCATAAAATACACGACTAGACAAATCCCCCTTCCTGACAAATCCTCCTCCCATGAAGATTTCCGTCACTGGCCGCTCGGGCCGCATGGGCCAGAGTGTCGTCACCGCGATCGAAGCCGAGGCCTCCGCCTCGGTTCACGCCACTCACGATTCCGGGGAAGAACTCGGCTCAGCTCTTTCTGAGGCGGATGCCGTCATCGACTTCACCCTTCCGGTCCTCACAGATGAACTTTTACAGACCGCTTTAGAAAAAAAGGTCCCTCTCGTCATCGGCACCACCGGCCACTCCGAGGAACAAAAGAAAGCCATCGCCGAAGCCGCTCAGACCATCCCCATCGTCCACGCCTCGAACTTCTCTACCGGCGTCAATCTCCTCTTCCACCTCACTCGCAAGGCCGCTGCCATTCTTGGCAATGAGACCTTCGACATAGAGGTCACCGAAATGCACCACCGCCATAAAGTCGATGCCCCCTCCGGCACCGCTCGCACCCTTCTCGATATCCTCAACGAGGAAACGCAAACTTCATACGAAGACGATGTCGCTCACGGTCGCGAAGGCAATGTCGGCCCACGTCCCTCGCGTGAAATCGGCATGCACACCCTGCGCGGTGGCGATGTCGTTGGCGACCACACCGTGATGTTTGCAGCCGATGGCGAGCGCTTCGAGCTCACTCATAAAGCCTCCTCCCGCATGACCTTCGCCTCTGGTGCCGTCCGCGCCGCTCTTTGGTTGAAAGGCCGAGAAGCTGGCCTCTACGACATGCAAGACGTCCTCGGCCTCAAGTAAAACGGACATGGCCTCTCGCACCGGCATCGCCCTGGGAACAAACATCGGGAACCGCCTCGCAAACCTCCGCGAAGCGCGCGACCTCTTGGTCAACCTCATGCCGCCCGGCACCACTTACCACCAGTCGAGCGTCTACCAATCGGAGCCCCTCGATTGCCCACCCGACTCCCCGGACTTTTATAACGCGGTCATTGAGATCGACTACGTCGGCAAACCTCACGACCTCCTAAAAGCGACCCAAGGAATCGAGTGGAAGCTCGGCCGCAACACCTCTCCGGTGCGCAATGCCCCCCGCCCCATCGATCTCGATATCCTCTACTTCGATAACGTCCAAATGGATGAAGACATCCTCACCCTTCCTCACCCACGCCTCACCGATCGACGTTTCGTTCTGCGCCCCCTCGCCGACATTCATCCCCACCTCGTTCTTCCGGGCGATGAAACCACCGTCGGTGAGCATTTGAGAAAGCTCGACTCCGAAGAATCAGAGCCCATTCTCATTCAAACTGTTTGGTAACCTTCTTATGGACCTCTCCGAAAAAGCCAATCTCCTCCGCGCCAAAAAAGGCCAAGCCCCCGTCTCTGCCCTCACTGCTTACGACTACGCCACTGCGCGACTCCTCGATGAAGCCGGTGTCGATCTCCTCCTCGTAGGCGATTCCCTCGGCATGGTCGTTTTAGGTTTTCCTGACACCACGCACGTCACGATGGATCACATGATCCACCATACCGCCGCCGTGGCTCGTGGGTCCAAAAAATCTCTCATCCTCGGCGACCTTCCCATCAATAGCTATCCCGACCCAAAAACCGCCGTCGCCAATGCCCGTCGCCTTGTCGAAGCTGGAGCACAAGCGGTGAAGCTCGAAGGCGGCCTCGGCCAAGCTGATAAAGTCCGCGCGATCGTTGAAGATGGTATCCCCGTGGTAGGTCATCTCGGCATGCTCCCGCAGCGCGTTAAAGAAGAAGGCGGTTATAAAAAGAAGGGTAAAACTGACGACGAAACCCAAGCCATCCTTGCCGGAGCCTTCGCGCTTCAAGAAGCCGGAGTCTTCGCCATCGTCCTCGAAAGCGTCCTTCCAAAAGCGTCCCGTCTCCTCACCAAAACCCTCGACATCCCCACCATCGGCATCGGCTGTGGTGAAGGAAACTGCGATGGCGAAATCGCCGTCATCACCGACGTCATCGGCTCCTACCCCTGGTTCGTCCCGCCCTTCGCCACCCAGCGCGCGGACGTCGCCGGAGAAATCACCAAAGCCGTGAAAGGCTACCTCGATGCTCTCAAGTGATAAAAAGGAAGCCCTCGAACGCCGCATGGCCGCCTTGGGTATCTACGAAGACGACCTCGTCGAAAAATTCATCCGAGGCGCCGGCAGCGGCGGACAAAAGGTCAACAAAACCTCCTCCTGCGTCTTCCTGCAATACCCGCCCGCCAACCTTGAGGTCAAAGTTCAACGAGAACGCTCCCGCGAAATGAACCGCTTCCTAGCCCGCGAAGAAATTTGCGACCGCCTCGAAGAACGCGCCGCCCAAAAGAAAATGGCCGGCAAGCAAGCCCGCGAAAAAGTCCGCCGCCAAAAACGAAAACAAGGCTACTTCGCCCGCAAACGAAACGTCGAAAAAAAACGTCAACACGGCCAGAAGAAGCAAAACCGAAAACGCCCGGGAGCGAATGATTGAACCTCTTCAATAAGGAGAGCGGCGCTTCCAGCCCGCCTACACCTCAACCCAAGATCCCAGTAACAACCGCGGCCTGAAAAAAGAAGAACTTGAAAAAGCGCACGTAATAACGCACGTTTAAGACATGAAAACAATCACCGCAACTTCAGCTCGCTCAGATCTCTACAAAATCATCGAGGCTGCCCAGTCCACTCATGAGCCTGTGCAGATTACCGGGAAGCGGGGTAACGCCGTATTAGTCGCGGAAGATGATTGGCGCTCGATCCAAGAGACGCTCTACCTATTGGGCATCCCTGGCATGAGAGATGCAATCATCAAGGGAATGGCTGAAGCCATTGAAGATTGCACCGAGGAGATTGACCTGTGAGTTACACCTTAGTCTATACGCGCCAAGCTCGTAAAGATGCCAAAAAGCTCAAAGGCACCCATTTGGCGGCGAAGGCAAAGGAGCTGCTAGAGCTCATTCAAAAAGATCCCTTTACCGATCCACCTCCTTTCGAGGCACTCGTAGGTGATCTAAAAGGAGCCTATTCTAGACGGATCAATATCCAACATCGATTGGTCTATGGGGTCTTCGAAAATGAGCAAACCATCAAGGTTTTGCGTTTGTGGAGTCACTACGAATAGCCCGCTAGTCGAGCAATCTGGAGAGCGGCGCTTCCAGCCCGCTTACCCTCAACCCTATTCCCCAGAATACAGCAAGCGATGAATCAAACCTCACAACTACCCACCGCCGGTCCCGCGAAATGAACCGGTTCCTCGCCCGCGAAGAAATCTGCGAACGCCGCGAAGAAAGATCCGCCACCAAAAAGCTAGCCAGCAAACAAGCCCGCGAAAAAGTCCACCGCCAAAAACGCAAACAAGGCTTCTTCGCCCGCAAGCGCAACGTCGAAAAAAAGCGCCAACACGGCCAGAAGAAGCAAAATCGAAGACGCCCCGGGGCGAATGATTGAAAATTTCACCCTTTTAGAAACAATTACTCATCTAAACAAGAAATCACCCTTGGTAATAAGGTGCAAGGTGGTTGAAACGATCTAGGATCAAATCATCAACCTGGCTCCGGTTTTTGATTAGTGTGAGCTATGATGCGAATTAACACTCGAAGAGCGCAGCTGCCTAGGAACCGCTTTGCACACCATTTCTGCTTTATTTGTTATTCCTACAAACCCAAGAATCACCCAATGCAAGTTAACTCAATCGACCATCGTAACTACGATTTCAAAGATGGCCTAAACTCAATCTTTCTAACTCGTCTAAACCGAGTCGTCATCGTTGCTGGTTCAAATGGTGCCGGCAAAACAAGGTTATTAGCGCGTATCGCAAAATTGAAAGGTTTCCACCCCTCAATATCTCAACATCAACTTAAGCTGTGGCATATTGATGAGAATACCAAGGAGATCAAAAGCCCAAATAGAACAACAAATGGCACAAGTGCCGAACATGTTGGAGCAGTCCTATCAGATAACAATCCAACTATAGGGCTGCGCAAATTTTTTTCTGTAAAAGTGGCTGATGACTTTTACTGGAGGTGACTGATTTTTGGTTTGGGTTCGTGTTTTTGTTAGGAGAGTTTGAGATAGGCTTTGGTCGTTTTGAAGCTCCCCCGATTTGATGGACAAAGATCGCTCAGTTCTAAAAACTAGAATTGAGACCATGAAAAAGATCAGACCAACTTACACTGAGGAGTTCCGCAAAGGAGCTGTTGACCTGCTGAGAACCAGCGCAAAGCCCTT
>CALGJQ010000004.1 GCA_937928545.1 uncultured Verrucomicrobiales bacterium | reverse complement strand
ACCAGTCTGCGCGAAACTGCACACCACGCCCTGCATCCCTCACTTCTCCTTTGCGGTTTTCGAACTAGCAGAACTCACTCCCATAAACAGTGAACACACTTAAACTTTGCCCATTGACAAACCTGAAACCATATCAACGTTAAAGCTGACCCGCGCATGACCTGGTGGCGAGGGTCGCTTGGAACAATGATGGTTGAACTGGCTTCACAAGATTGTTCTACAGCGGGTCATGCGTTGGCGTCCAGCGACTTGTTCTGCCCTGGTTGATCTCGATCCAGCCAAAACTCGATCAAATCTCGTTCAATCGCTGGGCGCGAGAACTCAGAATCTACATCCTGAGCAAGAAACTCAAGAAAGTTGGCAACGACTGCCTTCTGTGCGGGTGATAGCAGAGTGAGCTTCGAACGCTTCCAATCGTCGAGACCAGAAAGGCTAATGTCTAATCCCATCTGATACTCTCCTCGAAGTTCACAACAGATGAACGCCGGCAGGTGAAACCGCATTCCAAGTGGGTCGAAGAAGGAGAGACTACTGTGACATGCGTTTAGATGCTTGGCCTCTATCCGCCTCCAGTCTTCCTTCTCGTCTCGTTCTCGTTTGCGTTTTTGCTCTTCCTCAGATTCGTAATCGTCCAAGGCTTGACCTTCGAATAATCCAACACCATCGCCAAGTCTGACACCAAGAAAGGCTTTCTCTATTTCAGCGGAAATCTCCTTTGCCTGCTGCAAACGATCTACGGACGGCTGGGAATAGAGATTCGATTCTTCGAAGCCTCGTGCCCGGCGATCATCAACATGGTGCTGTGTCAGAAAGAGCATTTTTTGGCAGAACGTTTAGGAACTGCGGCACCCCACCGAGGGCATCTTATCAGTTCCGATTGGCTGAACTTATCTCAACGAATCTCAAAACTCCAAAACAAACTTACTTGGCGGTGGGGTGTCGGTCAGCTTCCTCTTGTTCGGTTCTTGTTGCGTCCTTTATGATCGCAAAGGTTTTCGGCATTCGGATTCTAGTCGCGCTAAGTTCCTTTGGCGTAAGACCGTGAATCAATTCGCGCCCGAGTTCCTGAATCTTGCTAGTCGAGAATCCCCCAAGTACCTCGGCTAATCGAACGTCTGGGATCTTTCGGAGCATCACAGGCCTGTCATATTCGTGGAAAATCTCACCACCACCACCGTCAAGGCTCAGCACAAGATAGATCGCGATGGCAGACATGTCGCCCTTCAGAACGGATTCCTCCAACTTCTCAATGTTAATTCCAATATACTCTGTCTGTAGCTCGATCTCTGATTTTGGTATTCCTTGTGCCAACGAGAAAGGGCTAATCAGGAGCAAAATTGTGAATATGGAAGTCTTCATTTTCTACCGAACGTCAAAGCGATGCCAGCCGCTGCTGAGAGCGCGCTTTCGACTTCTGGGCTAATGTTAGAACTGGCTTCAAAATTTCTACTCCACAGCGGCAGCGGCTTGGTCATCCGCGTCTTGTTATGCCCGTCATTCTATAGCGCGTTCGACTTCGATTCCAGCCATCAATCCTTCATGCCCCACCGCGGCAAGACGTCCGACCAGGCGATATTCCTTCTCGAGATCGGGAGTGAACCCCTGAGGCAGGATGGCAACTAACGCACGCTCCTTCGGTTCGGTGAGCACCAGCTGGTAATCTGAGCCCGAGAGCTTCGCGACACCTGGAAATGGGATCTGATTGAACGTTCCCGAGACTTCGCCACGGGTTCCAACATGGAGAATCTTCTCTTGGTGAATTGAGTCCATGAACTCAACCAAGGTCTCGGTGGCAATTGGGTTCGGATCGTCCATTCTCAATTCAGTCTGCTCTGCGCACGACGTCAGGGCCAATGCAGCTAGGTTTGCGATGGTGAATTGCCGCATCATTTCTTGGCATAACGCAGAAGTGGAGGCGTGCCTAGACGGCCGCACTCCGAAACAATTTAAATAAAGTAACTATGAAAAATAACGAACCGAAGCGGCGAAAGGCGTCGCTCTCCCACGTCTTGTTAGGGGTTCTTCAGTTTTGGAGAAATGCTAAATGCAAAGCTACGGTAACTCTCGCCGTTTGGGCCGCTCCCAATAGAGACGTTATGCCTTTGTGTCCTTCTGCGACTGATAAGAAGTTCTTCTGGGTCTTCTTCGAAAAAACCTTCAAGTTTTTGGATCTGACGATCAGACAGTTCAAGGTCAAATTGGGTATGAGTTCCTTCCAACGAATTAGGGATCTCAGACTTCAGAAAATTAAGCAATCTAGCACTCAAAGGAGGAGGGGCGTCCTGCTTAGTTTCCATCAGATGGCTTGCAGCTTGAGATACAGATTCCACCTTTCTTCCTGTTGTCAATATTGCGTCTTCAGTCTCTTTTTGGCGGGCGGCATCACTGATGGACTTGCGAACCCCATCAACCAAGAGGAATCCGCTAGCAACCAGTATAGCGAGCCCACAAATAAAGGGGGTGTTCAAGAGGTGGGGAAGAATATTGCTCATCTTATAGAATGTGGAGTGTGGGGCTTGGCGGTATTTATCTTAGGTTTGAGGTTGGGAATGGGGTTGGAGTCTTTCATTCGCAGGAAATATTCTTCCCCTAACGTTTGAGGAAATCCGCAGCTGACCGACATGCCGCCCCGCTTCCCTCTTCACTTCCTTTTACCTTTAAAAACCAACTTTACAAGCGGTCAGCTGTCGGATTCTCTGACTTGTTCGCTGATGTTTTTGTCAGGCTAGCTGTTGGTGATCTATCCTTGTATCCTGCAATGAAATTCTTAACGACAACTTCCCAAAAATACCAGATTGCGCCGATTGTAAAAACAGTCGTTGTGACAATCTTCCAGACGAGAGGGAATTCTGTATCGATGTAATTATACACAGTGAAGAGTCCTATTCCGAATATAGCAAACGACACATATTCGCCAATAGTCGTGATTATCTTCATCATGTGAGTCTTCATCATTTTGCAACGTGAGTGATTTTCAAGCGAACGTCCAAAGTGCTGTCACTGCCTGCCGACAGCGCGCTTTGAACTCGGGGTTGGTGTTGAAATTGGCATGTGATTTCTACTCGCGGCGGGCTGGCAGTTGATCAGCCACGGCTTGTTCGCTGTTGGTTTGTTCTTGAGCATCGAAAGCGAGATAGACCTCAGTGCCAATTGGAATATCGAACTTATGAACGTCCTTGGGAAGTGAAAAAGGCGTCGCCTCCAGTCGCTTAGCGCCGGGGCGGTAGTTGATCATCTCAATGTCCTGGAGCACGGTCTGAATAATCTCTCCAAGCGGAGTTCGGAGTATGAGCGGGGAGCCCTTCCGAACATTTGGCGTTCCTTCAGTCCATGGAATCCCCGGCACGACCACCACACCACGTCCCTCGATGCTGAACCGATCGGTGATCGTAAAAAGGAAGATATGATCCGAAAATTTCATCTCAGCCACCTTTGATTGTTTTGACAAGGTAGAAAACGCTGAAGAAGATGATAGCAAGCGGAACCGACATTCTGAGCGTGTTCCATAGGAGCCAGATCAAGAGATTCGAATGTCTATACTTCTCAAGTGGTGCTGCCAAAATCTCTCCACTCATAAAGAGAATCGCAAAAGGCATACCGAGAACCACCAGGAACTTCGATACGGCATCTCTCATTTCTTCAGCGAACGTTTTAAGACCTGCCACCCGCTACTGGGAGCGCCCCTCGGATTCTGGTTCAGCCTTCTTCTTACCCTCAGACTTCGAGTCATCGGCGGTAGCGGGTTGGACAGCGTCGCCTTGTTCGGCTGGTTTTTTCTTGGGTTTGTAGGTCTCTGCAAATCGAACAAGAGTCGCCAGATAAAAGTCCGCGGGTTTGCTATCCAGAAACGCTTTGAACGTTTGTCCAGAGATCGGATGGATAAGTTCAGAGATGATTTCACTGGAAACGAAGAATACTCGCCCGGTTCCGAGAAGCTCTAGCTTTTTCCCGTTCGGATGAGAGAGCGTGGCGCACTCCTCAGTCGGCCTTCCGTCGAAATAGATCGATTCGCGGGTCGAAACCAGGGAATTGATCGTCCCCTTTGACGGCCCCTGAATCACGGCATAGCTGAGACGGTCACCATCGATTCGATACTGAATACTCCATAGGCCTGCTTCGTTAACTACACCCATAGAAGAGTCTGCTGCAGCCAAGCCGCTACTTAGAAAGATCAACAGAGCGAATAGATATGGAAACTTCATCGAAATGATGGTGTGTTTTTCTTTGCCGAACAGTTTTATTCTGTCACCCAGAGAATGTTTATCTCAAGCATTTATTCAAGAAGACAATCAGCGAACTTTCTTAAGACTCTCACATACAGTTGGTTGCAAAGAATACGCGGTGAACTGAATATTAAAAACTTCCCAGTATTTTACCAAATCACCATTCCTGATACACGATGTTACGTATATCCAAATCACCCGGATATAAGGACGTGAGTCACCCAAGATGAACGAGTTTGAAAAGTGAATGGAAGACAAAGATCCCATGAACTGACTCCAGACGCTCCCCCAAGATCAATGGACTTCTCTTTTCCTAGCTCATTGCCCAAGCTCCTTTCGTGTTCGGAAATCTCATCCGTTGGGCCGTCTTGCGTCTGATTTAACGATCCACATCAACGGCCCAAGATACCCTTATCGCAGCAGGCGCACACATTGAATTTCAATTTTTCAATTGATGAAATTACGTCCCGAAGATAGTAATGTATTAATATTGATGAAAACAATCCTAGCTTCAGCTTTTACTGTCCAGGCAGCCACTGCCGCAGTCACACTAAATACCGTTACTATTTCTCCCCCTGATGGACTGACCGGCATACAGGTTATCATCACCGAAATCCAGGGTCTCGGAGCATCTTGGGAGATTGGCATAGTCGACGAGACACTCTTTTTTTCAAATGATTTCACAGTCGGCATTGGGTTTGAATACTACCTTTTAACATTAGGAGACCGCCTCAACGGCCCCATTGCCGAAGGCTTGGTTCCTGTCGTCACGAATCTTGGCCCACCTCGGATCCCCCCTTTCGCTTTTGGAACTCCTCAAGGACCAATTGACCCTGTGATCGATGTGCCAAATTTCTACCTAGGCTTTTTCCTACAAACAGGCTCGGACTTTGAAAACGGCACGTTTGGCTGGGCAGAATTTGCTAATGATGGAACTGGCGTTCTTAGTGTCGCATCTAGTGCCACCGCTTTCGATGAACAAGGAATCATCGTAGGTACGCAAACCGCAATCCCAGAGCCCTCTACTTCAATGATTCTTGGGCTTTGCTCGTTCCTCGCGGTCCGAAGAAACCGACTAAGATGACCTCAAGGACCAAAGCCGTGATTTGATAAGTTGCGCCCCCTTTCCTAGACTTCTCTTTTTCCATCTCATTGCCCAAGCTCTCTTCGTGTTCGGAAATCTCATCCGTTGGGCCGTCTTGCGTCCTCTCTTGAAGCCCCTCACCCGCATTTTGGTGGGCTTCATTGCCATTCCCATTTTCCGACTCGTCATAAAACGGGGGATGCGCATGGCCAAGGTCGAAGAGGAATTGGAAAACGATCTCGAACAATGGTTCCGCGCCGCCCTCATTCTCCTCGTTGCCACCGCCAATATGGAACACCTCCTCTTCGGTTGGGTTCCCTTGGATCTTCAAGGCGACCAAAGTTGGATCGGGGTCTTTTTCCGACTCCTCCTCGTCATTGGCGTGATCGAGCTCATGCCTGACCAAGCCCTCTTCGGCGTTCTTCACTCAGGCCCCATGAACCTCCCCGTTGGGAAACGGATGATTCAGGAACTTTGGACCGACCGCGTGAAGTGGCTCAAGAAAGTCGGCTGCATGCACCTCAATCGCTCCAGCCCCGTCTTCGCTATGATGTCCGCGATCTTCGGCGGCGACCCGGACAGCGCCGCCGCCACCATCGGTTGGATCTGCTACTTCCTCGCCATCACGCAATACCTCATCATCGCCCTCATCACCTCAGCCGACAAAGCCGGTGACCTCTTGAGCCACTTCGACCGAGCAATCGCGGAGCAACGCGAGGAACTCGTCGAGGAATTCGTAGACGAGGATGACCCTACTCAAGACCCAGAGCCTTCCCAATCAGAGACACAAAAACCTCCTTCGACTTAGCAAGCCCGTGGAGCTGCTTCTGATCGACCACGAGAAGCTTCGGCATGCGAGGATTCCGCGCCGAGAGGACTTTGTAGTCCAAGATATTGGCCTTCAACGATTGCTCGACCCAAGGATCCCTAAGCGCCGCCTCCAACTTCTCGGCCGGAATGATCTCGATAAAAAGTTCCTGCGCCCTCTCTTCATTGATAACTGGTCTTTGGAAGAGAAGGTCATGCACCTCCGCAAAGGACTCCGGTTGCGCCTTCCACGCGGCTAAGCCGAGCCGAGCCAGTTCACAGGCGTGCTCGTGGTCCTTCATTCCTTCGCCAAAGTAGGGATTGCAGGCTCGATTCAAGGGAGTCGGCAAAACAATCACGGCAATCTCCTCCGGATAACGATCTAAAAGAGCTTTCAAATCCCCCTCCATATCGCGGCAAGAGGCACAGGTGTAATCGAAGTATTTCACGATGACATGAGGAGCATCAGGAGACCCAATTAAAGGAACCGAACCCAGACGAAAGCTCTTAATCAACTCCCCGGTCGGCCTCTTGAAAGTAATCAGGCGCCCCTTCCCTTGCGTCTGCTCCTCGACCTCATTCCGAGACTTCAAAGCATCGTCACTCACCTCTTCGTGAGTATCCGGCTTCGGCCCATAGACTTGCCCCAAAGCCAAAACTCCAACCGCCAAACAAGGCAGCGCAATGAACGAGGCTTTCACCTTCGCGCGCGCTTTCCAAAGAATCGCCCCCGCCGTCAAAAGCCCCACCATGTGAGTCGAGAAGCACCAGGGGCAGAAGGATTTGATCTCAAAGAGCTGCAATCCCATGAACCATACCGCCGCCGCAATGAGCAGAAAGGCCGCCATCGTCAGGAGAGGCTTCGAACGCTGAAAAGTCAGCCCGATCACTCCCGCATAGAACAGCGCCGAGACCGCGCTCACCGGAATCCCAAACCACTGCGACCATTGCGATCCCAAAACATCGGCACAGCCTCCACCCCCTCCACATCCCACCACCGAGGTAATCTTCCCCGTCAACTTCATGAAGAAAAGGTAGCCACTGATCGAAAATCCAATGATCGCAAGAGTCCGAATGATGCCCATTCCCAACTTTGTTCACAAAGCGCTCACATCTCACGCATTTTTCGCGAATTTACATTTCTTCTACCGCTCTCGCTCACTAGACCCCATCCATGACCTTGAAGCTCAACTTCGAAGCGGTAGAAA
Organism: uncultured Verrucomicrobiales bacterium; assembly: GCA_937928545.1. GTDB lineage: Bacteria > Verrucomicrobiota > Verrucomicrobiia > Verrucomicrobiales > Akkermansiaceae > SW10. The sequence continues at coordinate 2,820 of CALGJQ010000004.1, read as the reverse complement.
TCTCCGGATTAGTCCTCGCAAAAGTGGGAAACCCCTCTCGCGACGAACCTCTCCAAACCTCCAAAACTCTCTTCAATGTCAGCGAGGAAGATCAAGAAACCCTTTGCCCCATTTTCCTAAAGCCCTTCCGCAATCTCGTCGGTCAACGCTTCACTCATCACAGTTCCCTCGACAAGAACGAGGTCAACACGAGCGCCAAGGCCATCTTCGACGACTCCGAAACCCTCCTCGCCCAAGGCTGCGAGATCGCGACCCGTCTTTACTCGAAGTCCTCTCACCCCAACATCAAATCCGGCGACCTCTGCATTTCCCTCATTAAGAACATCGATCTCGATGGCGAAATGAAGCGCGCAATCTGCATTCTTAAATCAGAGAGCATGACCCCCTTCCTCAGCATTTCCACGCGCGATGGCGACCTTCAGCTTGAAACCGAGCAAGGCATCAACCCCGAGAAGATCGACAAAGGCTGCCTCATCGTCGAGCACCTCGATAAAAAAGGCTTCTACGTCCTCACCTTCGACCGCGGTGGCTCCGAGTCCCGCTTTTGGGTGCGCGACTTCCTCGGCGTCCGCCCCATTCCCGACTCCGCTCTCCTCAGCAAGCGCGTTGCCGAAATGGCCGTCAATGCCGTCTCTCCCGATGCCATCGCCGAAGACAGCCCGCCTTGGGATGTCAACGAGCCCGCGCAAGAAGCTCTCTCCTATCTCAAAGGCCAAAAGAACTTCAGCCTTCAGGAATTCGAAGAACAGGCCCTCCGCACCGATGCCGCAAAATCCCGCTTCGCCGAAGAACGCAAACGTGTCGAAGAAGAGGAAGGCATCACCCTCGAAGAGAACTTCGACATCTCCAAGCGCGACATCACCACTGGGAAAAAGTTCATGAAGCGCACGATGAAGCTCGATACCGGCGTCGAAATCCGCCTTGGGCCAAAGGTCCTCGATAAACCCGACGAAGTCCTCCAAAAAGGCTACGATGAAGAGCGCAAGATGAGCTACATCAAGGTCTACTTTAACGAAGACCTCGCTTAGGAAAACAAACCACCAGCGCGGTCTCGCTTTCCTATTATGAGATCCTTTGCCGCCATCATCCTTTTCCTCACTCTTCTCGCCTGCGGTCAAGTTGCCGAGAAGACGAAGGGCGGAGAGCTCGTTGAATCCGCCCGCAAACAAATCGGCGTCACCACCAGCTACGATCCCGCCTACGTCGCCCTAAAATACCCCGGCGGTGACATTCCTAAAGAACGTGGCGTTTGCACCGACGTCGTCATCCGTGCCCTCCGTGACCGAGGCTTCGACCTTCAGAAACTCGTCCACGAGAGCATGAAGAAGAACTTCTCAAAATACCCCAGAATCTGGGGCCTCAGACGCCCTGACAAAAACATCGACCACCGCCGCGTCCCCAACCTCCGCACCTACTTCAAGCGACGCGGCATTGCCCTCAAAGTCACCAAAGACAAAAGCAAATACCTCCCCGGCGACCTTGTCACCTGCACCGTCGCCGGCAATCGCCCCCACATCATGATCGTCTCCAACAAGAAAAATTCCGACGGCACCCCACTCATCATCCACAACATCGGCGGCGGCGCTCGTGAAAACGACGACCTCTTCACCTACCCCATCACCGGCCACTATCGCTGGTTTAAGGACTAAGATAACGGAATGTGTAACGCCTTCAACACTGCTAAAAAGCCGGAGCAAATCCGGCTCGATGTTCGAGAGGCTACCAAGCTCATCCGCCGCACTGACCAAGCTCCCGTCATCCTCCCCTCAGGCGAAAGCAAATCAATGCGCTGGGGCTTCCAACGCAAAGGCCTCGGAGTCGTCAACAACACCCGCAGCGATAATCTCGACAGCCCGATGTGGCGCGAAGCCATCGAGCAACGCCGCTGCCTCATCCCCGTCGCCTCCTACTACGAATGGACCGGCCCTCAAGGCTACAAACAAACCCACCTCGTCCAAAGCTCCACAAACGATTGGCTTTGGATGGCCGGGATCTGGGAAGACTCCGCCGAATTCGGCCCCTGCTTTTCCATGCTCACCACCGAGGCCAACGCCCTCGTCTCCCCCATCCACCACCGCATGCCCGCCATTCTTACCGAGCCAGAACAGCAAAAATACCTTCTGAATGGCTTAGAAGAATTCACCCCCGCCCCCGAGCTCCTCGTTACTCAGAAAGCAGCCAACCCCCTCCTCAAAAATCCCCCCACTCATATCCAAGATGAACTTTTCTAAGCTTCTTTGAGCTTGGGTCAGCCAGCGAAAGCTCACTTCCTCATCTTCCCTGTTCATGCTTTTTTCATCAATAGATCCATCGACAGGAGTATCCCTTTCAGATAGTTAAAGAAATGGAAAATCCTTATCTCTCTCCCCAGACCGACCCGAGTCAGCCTAACAATCAACTTCCTTACACGAAGCCCACTTTGATGCAGACTCTCTTCTCCTTTTCAGGGCGGGTTCCGCGCCGGGTCTATTGGGGCGTGAGTGTTGTCATCATGGCGATTTTCTATGCCATCCTCTTTTCCACCGTGGGTGTTGAGGAAGATCCTGATGCTGATCCTGGACTCGTCGCTCCTATCATCATGCTAGTATTCTTGCTCCCATTCTTGTGGATTAACTTGGCAATCGGAGTGAAGCGCTGGCACGACCGAGATAAAAGTGGCTGGATGATCCTCGTTGGCATGATCCCCATCGTTGGACCCATCTGGACCCTCGTTGAGTGTGGCTGCATGCGAGGCACAGAAGGTCCAAATCAATATGGCGCAGACCCCACCTAGGAAACAGCCCTTGGCGAGAGTGATAGGAACGAGAGATAAAAGAAGAA
>CALGJQ010000003.1 GCA_937928545.1 uncultured Verrucomicrobiales bacterium | reverse complement strand
AAGCGGGCAGAATGCCCACTCTCCATATTGTCCATCCGCCTTTATTGGCTGCTGGCGCGGGTGCTTTGGTTTGAGAGGAGGGCTTTGGCTTCTCCGAGGAGGAAGAGGGAGCCGGTGAGGAGGGTGATTTCACCTTCGCAGGAAGCGAGGGCTGAGGGGAGGTCTTGATGGATGGTGGAGGGGAGGGTGACTTTGTGGGATTCTGGGGCGAGTCCACGCTCGGAATTGACGGGGACGAAGTGGAAGTTGTCCGCGATCTCGGAGAGGATGGCTAGGACTTCGGTGGTGGCTTTGTCTTCGACTGCTCCGAAGATGATGGCAGTTTTCTTGTTGGGGAATTCTGCTTTCCAAGTCTCAACCAAAGCACGGGCGGCGTGGGGATTGTGCGCGGCATCGAGGATGAGGTGCTCATTGACCTTCTCGAAGCGGCCGGGCCAGTTGATGTGTTGCAGCGAAAATTGGACGACGTCAAAAGTGAGGTGATAGCCGGCGGAGGTCATCGCTTCGCAGGCGAGAGCGGCATTTTCTTGTTGGTGTTTTCCGGGGAGGGATAGGGAGTAGCCGAGAAGAGGGGCGGTGATGAAAGTGAGGGGGGCTTGCGTTTGATTGGTGACTTGGCGGATTGCCTTTTCTGCTTCGGGTTCTTGCTTGGCGGAGATGAAAGGCTTTCCGCGTAGGGCGATGCCGGATTTTTCGCGTGCGATTTCATCGAGGGTGGAGCCGAGCCACTGGGTGTGGTCGAGCGAGATGGGCGTAAGCACGCAGACGTCAGCGGGGACGGCGGTGGTGGCATCGAGGCGGCCACCCATGCCGGTTTCGAGGACGATGAGGTCACAGTTTTGGTCGCTGAAGTGCCGCATCGCGAGGGCGAGGGTGAGCTCGAAAAAAGTGGGGTGATGTTCCCAGTCTGCGACGAGTTCTTTGAGTTCGCTGAGGAGTTGAGCGGTCTTTTCTTCGCTGATTTCGATTCCGTTGACGCGGACGCGCTCGCGGTAGTCGATGAGATGGGGGGAGGTGAAGAGGCCGGACTTGAGGGCGAGTCCTTGGCCGAGGGAATCGATCATGGCACAGGTCGAGCCCTTGCCGTTCGTTCCCGCGACGTGGATGACTTTGGTGCGATGCGAGGGGAAGGCGAGGAATTCGCGCAAGAGACGAGTGGGCGCTTCAAGGCCGAGCTTGATTCCAAAAAGCTGCGTTGAGTAAAGCCAGTCGAGCGCCTCGCGGTAGTTCACGGGATGACTATGTCAATCAAGCGCGTTCCTGCCAAGGCCCAGTGATGGCCAAGGTGAGGCCTTCGCCTTGCATGTTTACGAAAAGGATGGAGCCATCGGGCGAGAAGCAGGAGCCGGCGAACTCGGAAGTGCTCTTGGCGTTTTTGGCGAGCGAGTAGATTTTGCCTTCTGGAGTGATGCCACGGACGTGCGGAGTCTTACTCTTGTGCTCGTTGACGAGGTCTTCACAAATAACGAGGTCGCCCCAAGGTGCGGCGCAGAGGTTGTCGCCATTGGTGAGGAGTTCATCGGATTTGGGCTGCAGAAAGAGGTCGAGCTTATCGCTGGCTCCGGGAGTGAGGCGATAGATCTGGCCTTGGCTTTCAGGTCCGCCATCGGTGCAGCAAATGTAGAAAGCGCCATCGGTGTATTGGATTCCTTCTCCGCGAGCGAAGCGGGCTGCGCCTTTTTCGAATCCTTGGTAGCGGAGGTCGGCGGCGGGGGATTCGTAGTCGACCATGTCGATCCATTCGACCTCCATCTCAACTCCTTCTTTGATGAGGTCTTTACTGCCGCGGTAGTTGCGGAGGTCGGCTGAAGGATGGCCTTTGACGACAAGAGCCTGGAGTTGGCCTTCGTGGAAGTTCTCCTTCACTTTCGGGATGAAGCGGTAGAGGAGGCCGTCATTCATATCTTCGGTGAGATAGAGGATGCCGGTTTTGGGGTCGAGGGCGACGGCTTCGTGACGGAAGCGTCCAAGTTTTTTTAGGGCGACAGCTTTTTGAAGCTTTCCGTCGTCAGTGGCTTTGACCTCGAAGCAGTAGCCGTGGAGTTGGCCGCGCTCGCTGTTTAGATCGGCGGGCTCTTCGCAGGTGATCCAAGATCCCCATGGCATGGCACCACCGGCGCAGTTGCGGTCAGTGCCGATGAGAGAGAGGAACTCATTGACGACTTTTTCCTTCTTGGTGTCATAGACGAGGTTGGTCGTCCCTCCGATATGGGGAGATTCACCGAGCTCTCCGTGGTCGTAGGAATATTGTTGGTTGAATGAGCTTGGGACTTTTTGGTCAGGGAAGGGGCTCATGCGTTGAGAGGTCACTCCGAGTTCGTGATTGCGAACGAGAATGACTTCGTCTCCTTTTCCTTCAAAGCAAGCCATGCCATCGGGCATTCCCGGGACGAGGAGGCCGTCGTTCATTTTGGAGCCAAGGCGGGAGATGATTTTGTATTGAAATCCCTTTGGCAGATCGAGAATGCCATCGGGGTCAGAAAGAAGAGGGCCGTAGGGGGAGACGATTCGGGTCGTTTCGGCGGCAGTGAGGTATTTTTGCAGACCAAGGAAGCCGAGGGCTGCGCCGGAGGTGGTGAGAAAGGAGCGTCTTTGCATGAGGCTAGTGTTCCTCAGAATACGGACTTGGCAAGTGAAGTCTATCCTCGCACGAGAGTGAGGATCGCAACCTTGGAAACCTTGCCTTCATGTTTGAGAATGCGAGTGCATTCGTGGGCGGTCGCTCCGGTGGTGAAAACATCATCGATGAGAATGACATGATTGCCGCGAAGTTGAGCAAGGGCTCTTTTTTTGATTCGAAAGGCACCGCGAAGATTGGAGAGCCGTTGTTTCCGGTTCAGCTTGGTTTGGGTGCGGGTTGAGCGGGTTCGCTTCATGGCATTTGAGAAGGGAAGTTTGGTGAGCTTGGCCATTTCGCGAGCGAGTTCGTAGGCTTGGTTTCCTTGTCGGAATTGTTGCCTCCGCCAGTGTAGCGGGACTGGGACGAGGATGGCTTGCTCGCCGAGTTCTCGGAAGCGGGGATCATCTTCCCAAGCTTCTTTGAGAAAGGTGGCCAAATCACGAGCGAGAAAAAAGCGGCGGCGATATTTAAGGCTATGAACGAGGTGGAAGGGGAGAGCTAAGCCTCGGAGAGAAGCTCTTGCGAAGTGGAAATCGTGAGTGAGTCCCAAGCAATTTTGGCATTGGAAATCACCTTCGATATTACCTTCGAACATCTCACCGCAGTTTTGGCAGAAGGGATCGCGAATTCTCGGGAGTTGCTGGGCACAAGGGTCGCAAATCGCACGTCCATTTTGCAGCGACTTTTGACACAACTCACAGAGAGCTGGGTAAAGGAAGTCGAGGATGCGGGCGATCATTCCTAAAATTCACTTTGCCGTGAGTCTTTGAAGAAATTCAAATAAAGGGCGACCACGATTCCAGTCATGATGATGAGTCCAATCGGGACGAGGCCATCGTTGAGTTCTTTGCCCATGTAGAGTTCGAAGGATTCGGGGAAGTTGGCTCGCCGTTGGGCAAGTTGAGAGAAGATTTGAGTGGAGAAAATCCATCCTGCATGGATTCCGATTGGAAGCCAAAGTGCGCTGGTTCCGTATCGAGCGACTCCTAAAATCACGCCTGCGAGAAAGAGGAAAATGAAGCTGTGGATGAGAGACTCTGGTTCGAGGAGTTTTTGGGAGATTAAATTGAGCATTTCAAAACCCGCTCCGGGATCTCTGGGATCGGAGATGACGATGCTGCTAGGAAGGGTGAGAAAGTGAACGGTCGCAAAAATAAGGGAGAGGGTGACGATGGCGACGCTGGGTCGGAAAGCTCGCAAAAAGATTCCGAGGAGCGCTCCACGGAAGAGGACTTCTTCGATCACTGATTGCCAAAAAGCGGGCTTTATTGATTGCCACAGTGAATCCCAGAGTTGGGCTTGGCTTGGATTCTTTTCCCATTCGAACCAATTGAGAGCGAAAAGAAACCACGCCATCGCAAGGCAAAATCCAGTGGCTAAGCAGAAGCCAGTGAGGGATTGCAGAATGCCCCAGCGGACCCTTTTCAATGGCTGCCCCATTTTTGAAGGGATGCTGTTTGGAGGGAGGCCTACGGTCCAAGGATTCCCTTTTCGGTGGCGGGCGTGGCGTCGTAAATCGAGAGCGTAGAAAAGAGGGATGAGGCAGATGACTGCGGACAGGAAAAGAGAGCGTTTGAAGTAGGATGGGAAGTCCGCTCCGTTTGCCTTAAATGCGAGCCAGGCAATATGATCGACGGTATCCTTGCCCTTTGCGACGTTGGCAAAGCCTTTGCCGATTTCGTAAAGGTAAGGGCTGATGACTGCTGCGAGCAGAAACGAGGCGATCACATAGAGGACTACCTTGAAAACATCTGCCAGAGCTGCGACTCGCACGGCGGCAGACTAGCTCAGAACTTAGGGGCTTTGGAAACATCGAATCAGCAAATTCAACCTTGGATTTTTTAGGCGAACGGACCTTTAATGAAGCCATGACGAGGCATCAATGGCGGGAAGACAATGGTGATGAGGTCCGCTTTTGGCGGGCGAACTATCATGGTGGGCGCTTTGAGCTCTACACTAAGGAGAAGGAAGAAGACCGCTGGGATAAGCTGAATCCACCTAGTAAAGAGGATTGGCAAGCGCTCCGTGATGTTCTTTGGCGGAAATATCAGCGAAAGCGGGTTGCGTGGAACTTGGTTGCAAAAGTGGATAAAATGCTTGGTAAAACAAATGAAGGCCCACCGCAATAAGTGGGTTTCTGCTGACCATGCCCATGCGTGGCATCCCTTCACGGACCAAGAAATTTGGGAAGGTGAGGACCCGGTTGTGATTTCGCGGGGGGAGGGGAGTTGGCTTTTTGATGTGGAGGGGCGTCGCTATCTCGATGCCAATTCCAGTATTTGGACGAACATCCATGGTCATTGTCATCCTGATTTGGTTGCTGCGATTCAAGAGCAAGCGGCGAAGTTGTGCCATAGCTCTTACCTTGGGCTCGCGAACGATCGGGCGAGCGAGTTGGCCGAAAAGCTCTGCTCCTTTTTTCCAAAGACGCTTGAACGTTGCTTCTTCTCGGACGATGGATCTACGGCTTTGGAGGTCGCTTTTAAGATGTCGCTACAATGGCGGCAGCAAAATGGTCAGGGCGAGAAAACGGGGATCATTGCTTTTGAGAATGCTTATCATGGTGACACTCTCGGAGCGGCTTCGGTCGGCGGGGTTTCGCGTTTTATCAAGGGATACGCGGAGGCGGGATTACAGGTTTATCGGGTTGCGACATTCGATGATCTTTTGGCGCTTCCGCAGGTGGTCATCGAGAGCGCTTCGGCAGTCGTGATTGAGCCCTTGATCCAGGGAGTGAATCAAATGCGGACTTGGCCAAGTGGAATGTTGGCGAAGCTTCGAGCATGGAGTCTGGAGAATGGGATTCATCTCATTCTTGACGAGGTGATGACGGGCTTCGGGCGAACTGGCGCGATGTTTGCCTGTCAAAAAGAAGAGGTGATCCCGGATTTTCTCTGCCTGGCAAAAGGCCTCACCGGTGGGACAATGCCTCTTGCCGCGACCTTGACGACGGAGGAGATCTACGAGGGATTCAAGGGGGCTGATCGAACTTTTTACTATGGTCATAGCTACACCGGAAATGCTCTTGGTTGCGCGGTAGCTTTGGCGAGTCTTGAGGTCTTTGAAAAAGAGGACACGCTCGCTGAAGTTGAGAGGAAAGGGGCCTATCTAGAAGGTGAACTCCGGAAGCGATCTTACGTGAAAGCGATCCGACGGGTTGGTTTGATCATCGGGTTTGATATCGATGGCTGTGGGCAGGATTTTTGTCTTAAGTTGAGAAAACGTGGTGTTCTGACACGTCCTATTTTAAATACGATTGTCATTATGCCTCCTCTCAGTATCACGGATGACGAAATTCATTTTCTCCTTACAGAGCTCCCAAGATAGAACCGCTAGTGTTCTTCTCAGATTATTGCTTTTTTCTGATGTGGGTTCTTTGAAAAGTTTATTGATTTACATCGTTTTGAGATGATTCTTTCCTTTGTGAAGGCCTTGTCTCTAATTCTAATTTTTTTAGGGGTGAACTTGCTCATTCCCTCGATGTTAGCCGCGGAATCCAAAGTGATTACGCTTACGGATACCAAGGGGCGTGACATTCAGGCCAAGATCGTAGCGGTGGAAGATGATGCTGTTAAAATCGTCGTTAAGGGTAAAGAGGTGATGGTTCCATTGGAGAAGTTAAGCGAGGAATCACGACAGGCTGTTAAGGATGCCATCGCTGGGCTAAGCGGAGAGGATGATATTGCGAATACCGGCAAGTTAGTGCTTCCCGATGGCAAAGCCATTATCCCGGGACAAGTCCAAAGCTTCACTATGAAGCTCACTCAAGAGGAGCAGGATTGGAGCCCCAAAATTGATCTGATTAGTTATAAGGCTTCTGTCGCGTTCCCCCCGAATTTTGATCCGAGCAAACCTTATCCGATTTATTTTGTGAACGACACTCTTCCGGGGAAGAACGCGGACAAGGTGAAAGGGGTGGCTAAGGTTGCCAATGAGGCGGGATACGTCGTCATCGGGGCGCAGGCATTCGAGGTTGGGGAGGGGCAATCGACTAAGAGTTGGGATGTCAGAGGGCACGCCACTTATTCAGCAATTTTCGAACTTCTTAAAAATTGGCCCTCGTTAGACGACTCGGACTGGTATTTTGGTGGGAATTCGGGAGGTGCCAAAAACTGCTGCTACCTATCAGTTTACCTTTACGAAGTTCATGATCATCGCCCTGCCGGATTTTTTATGGGGGGGTGCAATGAAATGATGATGACCAGAGCGATTGATAGTTACAAATCAGACAAGAAGGCTTTCCGAAAAGCCGCTTTTTTCGTGAGCAATGGAAATGAAGATAAGATCGCTCCGCCAGATAAGGGGGAACAGGTTGCCAAGGAACTGAAAAAGGACCGCTTCAAAAATGTCCGGCAGGAAGTTTTTGAAGGGGGGCATGGAATGAGCCGTGAACATTTTGCCAAGGCGCTCAAATGGTTCGATGAGCTTCGTGAAGAAACCAAAGAGTGATCTGCTATTTTTTCTTAATGCCGAGCATCTGCATGCCCATCTGATACTGGGTTACCTGGAATTCTCGGGTAGTTCTCCAATGTTCTAAAAAGGCTTCGGATTGCCCCTCGGAGAGAAGGGTTGGGACTTCTTTTTCGATGAGCGCATCGGTCTGTTTCCAGCGCTCTTGAATTGAGCCGAAGTCGCCGGTTTCGGCAAGGGCCTGCCAGTTTTCTTCTTCACTCGCATTTCCTTCGCCGGAGTTGAGACGTGCTTGATAGAGCGTTTCGACAAGGCGCTCTTCTTTCTCGGGGGAGAGAGGCTCGTCGGCGAGAGCGTTACGGATCCCTGCCATGTGCTGGCGTTCTGGGAGCTGTTCTTCGTATTGCTTTAAGGCGGCAGTGTCTTCTTCGCTTTGAAGAAACTCGGCGATTTTTGCTTCGTCTTCTTTCTTGAGGGTCTCCATTTCGGCTTCGACTTCGAGGCGGGTTTCGGCATCAGCTTGCATCCACTTCATGCCGAGTTGCTGTTGATTGAGTAGTTTGTCAGCGAGGAGGCCTTTGAAGTATTTCGTTTCTTCTTCGTTAAGGTCGAGCGATTCGATGAAGTCTCCATAGAACATAGGAAGGCTAGCCTCGATACCCTGTTTTAACATCGCGCGCCCAGCATCGGTTTCAAAGACCTTAGCCATTGAACGCATGGGGTTTTCTTTTTCTTCTTTCTCTTCTTCTTCGGGACGTGTCTCGGTGATGTCTCGGCTCTTGGTCGATGTAACTGGGCTGGGTGTTGAGGCGCTTTTTGAGATCGTCGTAGTGCGGTTTTGCGCTGTCACTTCTTCCAATGATGTTTCTTTTTTGGAAAGCTCGTCGCGCAGATCGTTGAGGCGACTTTCCTGAACAAAGAAGACGATGAGACCCGCGAGGGCGGCGATGACGAGGCTGGGTAAAAATTTCATCCGTCGAGCTTCACACAAAATTAGAGGGGAAACAGGGATAAAATGATCGTCTCGTGAAAAATGCGGCTCATTCTTTGAAAATGTTGAAGCCGTTTTTCTTTCTCCTTTGTTTGATGGGGCCCTCTATTGGGCAATTAAGTAAAGAGGAGTCTGCTAAGCTTACGCAGGAAGTTTTTACGAAGCTTGCTGCAAGCCGGAGTTTGGAGATGAAGGAGGTGAAAGAGGGCTTTAAAAGTTTCGAGATCACGGCTGCTGGCCAGACAATGAAATGTGTTGGCAAGCTCTATGGGGAAGCGAAGGCGGGTGAGCGGCGTCTTTTCATCTCAATGCACGGCGGAGGAGGAGCGCCGGCGAGAGTGAACGATCAGCAATGGAGTAATCAGATCCAACTGTATGTTCCTAAAGAGGGATGGTATGTCGCGCCAAGGGCTCCGACGAATACGTGGAACCTGTGGCATGAGCCTCATATTGATGAGCTTTTTGCAAAACTCATCGAAGACATGGTCGCGAAGTACGGGGTTGATCCGAATAAGGTTTATCTCATGGGGTATTCGGCTGGGGGAGATGGGGTTTATCAACTCGCTCCTCGCCTCGCGGATCGCTTTGGCGCGGCGAGCATGATGGCGGGGCATCCGAATGGGGTATCGGCCGATGGTCTCTATAATTTACCTTTTCGGATTTATATGGGCGGGAAAGATTCCGCCTATCAGCGCAATGAAGTAGCAGCGAAGTGGAAGGAGAAATTGGCCAAGCTGCAGAAAGAGCGGGGAGGCTATGAGCACAAAGTCACGATCTACCCAGAGGACGGACATTGGATGAAGAAAAAGGATGCTGAGGCTGTTCCGTGGATGGCGAGTCAAACACGAGATCCTTGGCCAAAGAAAGTGATCTGGGGGAAGTCTGGAACGCGCTCGGAGCGATTCTACTGGTTGGGTGGAAAGCCTGAAGGCGTGATCGAAGCGGAGGTGAAGGGGCCGGAGATTGCGATTAATGGAGCGGGAGACGATGAAATTACTCTTTATCTCAGCGATGAACTGATCGACCTAGAAGAACAAATTAGGGTTAAGATTGATAACAAGGTGGTCTTTGAAGGAAATGTCGAACGGACGAGCGAGTCGATCGAATCCTCCTTAAAACATCGACTGGATGCTAGGATGTCAGCGAGCGTAATTTTGAAGGTGAAGCCGGTAAAGGTAGCGGTGATTCCAGAAGGAGGTCAGCTTGAGAAGGTACCGTCAGGTGAGAAGAAATAGGCTGCGGATTTTTGAATTCCAAAAATGAGCTCATTCTACAATGAGGGGAATGTTGCTTCTTTTATTGATTCGTGATACTTCGGGCGTCCCGAGGAGGTGGGTTTGTGATGAATCGAAAGTTAAGTGATCGCTGGCACGGCCCTTTTTGGGTTGGGGGAGCGATTATTGTTCTCTTGCCCTTCTTCGTGGCGATTGCTTTTGATTGGCCTCGCGCTCCGTGGGTGAAAGGAGCGGGGAATTTCGGGTCTAATATGATCTTAGCGATATGGTGGGGACTGGGAGGAGCGGCGTTGGGAGGCTTGTTGTGGATCAAGTTATCAGGTCGCACGATGGTTGAGAGTTTTCGACGATGGTGTGGTGAGAAGCATCAGTTTCATTGGATGTGGTTCATTCTCTCGGTGGGTGTTTTTGGACTGCACAATTATCTCGTGCTGGATGGCTTTCCTTTCACTTGGCTGGAGAAGCTGAGTGCGATGTTAGGTCGGATTTTGACAGGAGCGGTGGTCGTGGGATGTTACTGGGTGGGGTGTGGCTTGGCGGGAGCGCTGGCTCCGGAGCGGATGCGCCGCTGGCCGTGGGTGATTGCGGCCTGCTTTCCTTTTGTGATTTTGGCCGATTTCGTGGCGATTGTGACTTGGAAAAATCCAATCATCAATCTGCTCAATCAATTGGATGAAGCCGGGCGGTTTGATCTCGGAGCAAACCTTGCTTCGAGTGGGGTTGCGATTCCGTCTTGGGTGGTTGTGCTGGGGTTCTTTGCCTTAGTTTGGGGGATTTATCTCCTCTGCCATTGGTTGGCTGATTTGAAATGGGCCTCACGATTGCAGCCTCGACGCTGGATTCTAGTGATCTTCCTCCTTGGACTTTGGGCTGGAGTTTGGGCCGAAAAATATGTCGGGACGAACTGGAAGTCGCGCAACGCCCTGCGCTGGGAGCACAATGTTTACGACATTCATTTAACGAAGGGGATGGAGCCTCCACTTGGCGTCGCGGAGTTTCAGGTGAAGTTTTTTCCGAAGAGTGCGCCAGTTCTTGGTGAGACGGTCGCCGAGGATGTTTCGCGGCCGGATATTTTCATCATCATGATGGAGAGCACGCGGCAAGATGCGATCGCTCCGGAGCATGCGCCCTTTTTGAGTCATTTCCGTGATCATGAGTGCCAGCCTTTGGGGCGGACTTGGGCCCCTTCGAATTCCACGGCTTTATCGTGGTATGGGCTTTTTCACGGAGTGCTTCCGGTCTTTTGGTCAGGGGATAAGGCGTCCTATTTGGAGGAAGAACAGCTCGCTACTCCTGCTTGGTTTGATCTGTTGAAGAAGGCTGATTATCGGATGGAAGTCCGCACGGTTTGTGATCTTTCGTATCGGAATATGGGGGCGACGAGCTTTGGGTCAGCGGAAGAAATTTACCAAGCCTTCGTGCAGTCGCCGGAAGGAGAGATTCATTGGCAGGATTATTACTCGCAAATTCCGGAGCGCGAGAAGGAGTCTTTTTCATCGGCCTTGCAGTCTTTGCAGGCATCGCCATCGAGCGGGAATTTTCACTTCATTGCCTTGGACTCGACGCACTATGGGTATCGCTGGGCTGAGGATTTCGAAGTCCCTTATCAGGATTATTTTGACGGCTCAGGGATTCCCACTTTCCCGAGTGAGGAAGAAATCGCCTCCTTCAAGAGGCGTTATCATAACTCGGTGGCTTGGATCGATTTTCAGGTGAAGGAGTTTGTGGACGAGCTCAAGAAGATGGGCCGCTATGACAACAGTGTGATCATTGTGACTGGTGATCACGGTGAGGAATTTTATGAGAATGGGAGTTGGTTCCATAGCTCTTCGTTGCTGCCGGCTCAGACCCAGGTGCCTCTTTTGGTGAAATGGCCCAAGGGAACGGAGGCCCCGCCGCAGCCCTCGGCTTCGCATCTCGATCTTTTGCCCAGTTTGCGTGATTTATTGGGGATGCCAGAGCATCAGAGATTGCTAGGGCGTTCTTTGCTAAAGCCGCTAGAAGAGGAACGGACGCAGATTAGCTTTGCCTGCAATACGGGAGTGAGTGGGGTTTGCATGGCTTGGTATCGTGATGGCTGGGTGGCGACTTTTCGCTGGGAGAATCCTTTTTCCTATGAGCCTCCCGATAAGATTCACTTGGACGATATTATGAGCCCCGAAGGGAGTGTGATCGCGGCGATCGAGCCAGCGGAGTGGGAAAAGCTCCTCCTTGAGAAGTTTCCGGATGCTCCGGCGCGTCTATTTGAAGAATTCAAACTCGCGGTTCCGACACCCTGAGGGTTGCCGCGGACCTTTCGGGGTGATAACGATAGCTTTCCGCCATGAAAGAAAGTCCTAAATCACTGAGCGTGATCGTCCCGTGTTACAACGAGGAGGAGTCGCTTCCTGCGCTTTTTGAGCGGATTGATAAGGTGGCGGCAGACTGGCCAGAGGATTATGAGGTGATTTGTATCGATGATGGGTCTGGGGACCGGACGGTGGAATTGCTACGCGAGCAGCACGCTAAGAATCCGAAATGGAAGCTTGTGATTTTAAGCCGGAATTTTGGTCATCAATCGGCTGTTTCGGCGGGGCTAGAGGCTGCGTCGGGTGACGTCGTGGCGATCATTGATGCCGATCTACAAGATCCGCCAGAGTTGATCAAAGATCTCATTGAAAAGTGGCGAGAGGGATTTGAGGTGGTTTATGCCGTCCGCAAGAAGCGAAAAGAGGGGGTCTTTAAAAGAGTGGCTTACTTCTGCTTTTATCGGTTGATGAAGTCGATGACTGAGATCGAGGATTTCCCTCTCGATTCGGGCGACTTCAGCCTGCTCGATCGGAAGGTCGTTGATACCTTGGTGGCCTTTCCGGAGAAGAATCGTTTTCTCCGGGGCTTGCGGGCTTGGTCGGGCTTTCGGCAAACCGGTTTGGAGTATGAGAGGAGCGCGCGCTTTGCGGGCGAGCCGAAATACACCTTTAAGAAATTGCTGGGGCTGGCAAGTGATGGTCTTTTTTCCTTTAGCGGTGTTCCTTTGAGGTTGGCATCTTACGTGGGTTTGATCGTGTCCTTGTTTTCGGCTCTGGGGGCGATGGTTTTTGTCGTGCAAAAGATCTATCCTGAACCATTTCAGGCGATGGGTTTGCCGATTGTTCCTGGTTTTGCGGCGACGATTGTTACGATTCTCTTTTTGGGAGGAGTTCAGCTGCTTTTCCTTGGCGTGATTGGGGAATACCTCAATCGGATTTACACCGAGGTGAAGGGGCGGCCTGAATTTCTGGTGGCGGAGAAGGTGGGCTTGGAAGAATGATCATGAATTCCGAAGCGGAGATGGAACTAAAGCCTAGAGTAGTGCGATCCTGTGCGGTCGCGCTTTTCGCGATCATTTCAGGTGCTCTGTGGATTGGCTTTTCGGTCGATACCTACTTCGGAAGCGATGGGCCGTTTTACTTCGCAATCATTCTCGATAACGGAACCTTTACCAACATTGCTCCTTCGCGTGCTCATGCGGAGTGGATGTCGCAGTGGCCTTTGGTCTGGGCGGTGCGCTCTGGAGTGAGCGATTTGAAATTACTAGAGGTGATCTTTGGTTTAGGGATCTGGTTTCCTTGGGTCCTGGGCTTCGTGGTTTCACTCTATGCCACGAGAGAGCGTCCGGCGCTTATCGTCTTTTATTTGATTTCTCTCGCGAGTCTGAATCTCGCTGGCTGGTGTTTGATTTATGGTGAGCACATGGTGCTACTTTCAATTGCTTGGCCGATCTTTTACTTGGCGATCTTACGGAGGCCGCTCAATGTGGTGGAGCAGATCTTAACGGCGGCTCTGCTCTTGGTTCATATGAGGTTGTATGAAACCACGATTGCCTCGGGCTCAATTTTTGTCGTTCTTTTTGCCTTTCGAGGATGGCTTGCGACTTCGCATCGCGAGCGCTGGGGGAATAGCTTCTTTACGATTCTCGCGATGGCTTCGGTGATGATTGCGGCTTACTGGATTATTAATCCGAGAGATGCTGACAATCGGGGGCATTTCTTGGGCGCAATTGGGGCCTCGCTCGGTCATCCTTATCCTTGGATGGGAGTGTCTTTTGTCGTTTTGACGGCTTGGGGCTACCTCTTTTCATCGAGCAGGGCCTTTTTAGCAGCTTGGATGATGCCTTTGGTGATTGGCGTGCTTTCGCTTTTGTCACCGGGGATTATGGGAGGGATTTCCTTTTCAACGAGGACTCTGACTCTGACCGCTCTGCCTTTACTTATGTTTGTGACGGCTATGGCGAGTCTTTCGAGTTTTCGATTCACTAAGAAGTGGGCTTTGTCGGTGTCGGCTTTAATCGTAGGGCTGTCGCTTCTGCATGTGCGACACCTTCAGAGTTGGATTGAATTCCGGAGTGAGTTTAAGGGCGTCCTTAAGGAGGAACAGGGCCTTGTGAATCCGGCGGATCACGATGATATTGATCACTGGGGCTGGACCAATCCGCTTCTGAGCTACGTTTGGAGTGAAGGGGAAGTGAGGTCCGTGATTCTGAATCGTAATTTTGAGAGCGGCTATGAACCTTTTGATCCGTTCACCGAGATGGTGTTGGAAAAGTATTTAGCGAAGAAGCCCAATTTTTTAGAAGCAGCAGAGGAGTGATTATTTCTCGAAGACGAGGAACTTTCGGCAGACGAAGTTCACGAGCGCCGAGGAAAGAATGAAGGAGAAGTGGATGACAGGGCGGGGGAGATCGAAGTTTTGAATCAGCCAGAAGGGTAGCATCTCGCCGATCGAAAAACTGAGGAAGGAAATAAGGGTGAAGAGGGCGAGTTCTCGTCCGAGGGAATGCCGACCCGGTGTGAAGACGAGCCAACGATTCAATCCATAGGCGACAAAATTTGAGGGGACGAAGGCAATGAAGTGGAGGATGGCGGTGTTCCAAGCGAGAGTATTGGATGGCAGATCCTGAGAGAAGTGATGAGGGAAGAGACCTTCGCCAAGGGCAATGACCACCGCTAAGACGACGACCGAAAGAACGCCGCAAACGCCGTATTTCCCAAATTGAATCAGGAAGGGAGCTTCGCGGGAGAGGATGGTTTCTTTGACTCCCTTTTCCTTAAAAAAGGTCCAAGCCTTACTGATCTCGCGAGCGATCATTTCACAAGAGCCGCGAGAATTGCTTTCTGAGCATGAAGGCGATTCTCAGCTTGTTGGAAGATGGTGTCGGCATGTTTTTCTAAGACGACTTCGGTGATTTCTTTTTCGCGGTATGCGGGAAGGCAATGGAGGACGATGTGTTTGTCGTCGCAGTTAGAAAGGAGTTCTTCATTCACTTGGTAATCACCAAAGAGAGCCTCTTTTTCGGCCTGCCCTTCTTGGCCCATCGAGAGCCAGACGTCGGTGTTGATCACGTGTGCGCCCTTGGCTGCTTCGGCTGGATCAGTGGTGAGAGTGACATTGGGCGCATTGAGCCGATCCATGAAGTCTTGGGGAGGCATGCATGACTCGGGGGCCGCGACGACGAATTCGAAGCCGAGGTGCTTCGCTGCCCACATCCATGAGCGGGACATGTTATTGTCGCCGTCGCCGATGAAGACGATCTTTTTGCCTTCCCAAGTGCCGAGCTTTTCACGGATCGTGAGAAGGTCAGCCATGATTTGGCAGGGGTGTTCTTCGTCGGTAAGGGCGTTGATGGTGGGGATTCCAGAGTAGTTGTAGAAATCGATGACGTCTTGCTGGGCAAAGGTCCGAATGACGGCCCCATGAACCATACGGCCAAGAACCCGCGCGGTGTCCTTGATCGGTTCACCGCGGCCGAGTTGAATGTCGTTCTTGGAGAGGAACATGACGTTGCCTCCAAGTTCACGGATTCCGACTTCAAAGGAGACTCGGGTCCGAGTGGAGGCTTTGGTGAAGATGATGGCCCAAGTCTGTCCCGCGAGGGGTTGGTTCAGGTGTGCACCACGGGTCGACTTCATCTCTGCGGCAAGAAAGATGAGGGACTCGAGATGGGTGGCGTTTGATTCTTCGATTGAGAGAAATTTCATCGGCAAAAAGAGGAAACGCCGATGTTGAGATGAAATTCTGGGAAATTCAAGTTTTCCGTTAAGAGAATTTAGGTCGCTTTAAGGTCTAAGGAAGGCGAGCTGAGACTTTTTTCGCAGGGTCTGCCAATGGGATGAGGACGAGAGAGCCATCGAGGGTTCCGCTCAGGATCATCTCATTTGCGGAGTCGAGGATGGCGGATGTGGGAAGGGTTCCAATTGAGGGGAGAGTTTTGAGTTTTGCGCCATCGGCTTTCCAGAGTTTGAGGCTTCGGTCGCGGCCGGTGGTGAGGATGTCGCCATTCCGGCTCCAGCGGAGATCGAGAATCCCGGTGGTGCGGGTGTAGCGGGTTTGAGATTTGGCGACGTGGGCATCGACGACTTTGGCGGGCCAGCCGTCTGTCATGTCCCAGAGGACGAATTTTCCGTCTTCGGCAGCGGAGGCGAGCATTTTGGCATCGGCTCGCCAGTCGAGAGCGGTGACCTTGACCTTATGTTCTGTGAGCGAGTAGACGATGGCTCCGGTGTCACCCTCCCAGATGTGGATGCCGCCATTCCGGTCGGCGGTGGCGAGTTGGTTTCCGGTGGGCGAGAAGGAAATCGCGGTGATCCAGTCGGTGTGTTTTTTGATCCGATGAAGTTGCTTTCCGGTTTTGAGTTCGAAGATTTTGATGAGCTTATTGGGGCCGCCGAGGGCGACGAAGCGGTGGTCGGCACTGAGGTCGGCGGCGAGGACGGCGTCTTGTTCGTCGCCGATTTCGGCGATGCGTTCGCCAGTTTTGATGTCGAAGATGATGACTTTCCCGGAGTGGGCACCGCGTCCTCCGGCAGCGAGAAGGAGGGTGCCATTGCGGGAAAACTTGAGCGAGTGGATGGTGCCTTCGGGAAAGGGAAGAGCGCCAAGCCAGTTTTGGGTTTCGCTATTGAAAAGGAGGATTTCTTCTTGGCCGGAAATTGCGACAAGAGGGGCCCAAGGGGAGGAGGCCATGGTGTTGACCGAGGGTGGGTTAATGGGGCTGGGCGTGGGTATTTTCAACTCACTGTTTGGCATGGGGGGGAGTCCTGCGGGCTTGTTCGCGGATCCGGCTGAAACGTTAAACTCAACTTTGCGGAGTTTTGAAGATCCGCCTTCGGATTCGATGAGGCCATCGGCGATCCATGCTTTGAAGAGGGCTATTTTTTCGTCCGAGAGCTTGGCTTTTTTAGGTGGCATGGCTTCCCAGTCATCATCGTGGATGACGGAGAGGTAGAGGGAGGATGAGTCTGGGGCGCCAGCTTTGACCACTTCGCCACCAGAGCCACCAGCCATGATTCCTTCAAAGGTGGAGAGGTCGAGGTCGGCCTTTTTTTTGTCGGGATTGTGACAGTTGAGGCAGGAATCCTTGAGGACGGGGCGGAGGTCCTCGAAGGTGACGGCGGAAGCAGAAAGTGAGAGGAGGAGGGCGGTGAGGCCCTGTCGGATGAAGATCATGGAGGGCGCTAGTGGTTGAAGAGGAACTCGTTTGAGTTGAGGAGGGCCCAGTGGATGTCTTTTAGGAATTGCTCTTGGTGTTTTATTTCGGAGGGGAGTTGGGCGAGCATGGTGGTGAGTTCTTTCTCGCTGGGTGGGCGGGTGAGGGTGCGGAGGTAGAGGTGTTGGATGATTTCCTCGGGTGATTTTTTGGCAGCTTGGAGGTCGCGGATGATTTTGGAATCGCCGCGCAGGGAGCCGTCGATGGTGCGGCCGTTGATGAGGTGGAGGGCTTGGGAGAGGTTGGCTTCTTGGACGGTTTCGCAGGTGCAGACGGATTCGCGTTTGGCTTGGCCGAAGGTTTTGAAGAAGTAGGAGTTGTTGGTGTCGGCGTGGCCGCCTTCGAAGAGCGAGACGGCGCGGTCGGCGGTGGAGCGGCGGAAGGCGGGCTTGGTTCCGAGGGCTTGGGCGATGGTGTCGAAGAGGACATCGGCGCGGGTGCGGCGGAGGTAGGCGTGGGAGAAGTAGATGGAGTCGGCCTTATTCGAGGCGTTGGTGCGAGCGGAGAGTTGGTAGGTGCGGGAGAGGCAAATTTCGCGGATCAGTTTGCGCGGGTTGAACTTGTGATCTTTGGCGAGGCGGCGTCCGAGTTCTGAGAGGAGGGGGGCGTTGGCGGGGGGATTTGAGATGCGGAAGTCATCGACCGGGTGGACGATGCCGCGACCGAAGAAATGGTCCCAGATTCGGTTGGCGAGGTTTTCACGGAAGAGTTCGTTGCTGGGGTCGGTCATCCAAGAGGCGAGGACTTTGCGGGGGTCCTTGTCTTTGACTTCAGCGGGTCCGCCGCCGAGGAATTCGTGAGGCATTTCGCGGCCGTCGAGGAGGTGCTTGGCGGGCTTTTCGTTGATATCGACGTAGGTGTAATATTCGCGGGCTTCGGAGCCGTGCTTGCGTTTGACGCCGGTGAAGAAGCTGGCAAAGGCGTAGTAGTCATTCTGGGTCCAGCGGTCGAAGGGGTGGTTGTGGCACATCGCGCACTGGGTGCGGACTCCGAGGAAGACTTGCGCGGTGTCTTCGGAGAGCTTGCCGGGATCGAGTTGTCCCTGTGGGAGCATGGTGTAGTAATTTGACTCGGGGTTCCGGAAGTTAGAGCCGTTTCCGGTGACAAGTTCGCGGGCGAGATCGTCCCAAGGTTTGTTGGTGACCATGGCGTCGCGGAGCCAGTGGAAGTAGTTCCAGCCGGCTTTCAAGGCAGTGCCTTTTTCGGGGTTGGTGTCGGTTTTGATGCGGAGCCACTCGCCCCACTTGGCGGCCCAGAGTTCGCCGAATTCGGTGCGGGTGAGGAGGCGGTCGATAAGCTTTTCGCGCTTGTTGGCGGAGGGGTCTGCCATGAAGGCTTGGTATTCTTCGACGGTGGGAATGAGGCCGGTGAGGTCGAGGGTGACGCGGCGGAGGAATTGCTCATCAGTGCAGGTTTCGGCAGGGAGGATGCGGAGAGACTTGAGCTTCGCGTTGATGTGCTGGTCGATGAAGTTGTGTTCTTTTGGATTTGGCCAAGTGAAGTCGCCGGGGGGAAGGATGGTGACGGGGGCGGAAGCGGTGAAGCGATCGAAGCGGGCGAAGATGTGGGTGCCGCCGGGGCCGTGAGGGGTGACGAGGGCGTCTTCGGAGACGGTAACGGCGCCTTCGTTATTGGTGAGGTAGACCGCGAGGTCGGAGATGTCGCGTTTGGAGGCATCGGAGTAGGTGGCGATGACTTTGGATTGAGTTTGTCCGGTGGGAGTTTTGAAGAAGAAGGTGGCTGGCTCGAAGGCGATGCCGGTGGGGACGGGGGTGCCTTTGGGATCCTTTTTTGCGCCCTGCTTGATCCATGTGAGGATGGTTTCGTAGTGCTTGCTGCCGGGGAGGAAAATTTCGCCTCCGGTGTGGGCGACGGTGCCGGCGGTTTTTTCTAGGAGGAGAGATTTTTCGGGGGCGGCAAAGTTGATGCGGCGGCCGGGGTATTCTTCGGTGAGGCGGTAGAAGTCGCCCTCGGGATCGTAGCCGAAGAGGGAGAGGCTAAAGCCATCCTTTCCGGTGGCTGCGCCGTGGCAACCGCCGGTGTTACATCCGCCCCGCATGAAGGTGGGCATGACGTCGTTTTTGAATGAGATCTCGCGCGCCAAGGTGGGGAGGGCGAGGAGAATGAAGAGGAGGAATTTCATTTTCGGATAGGGTCGACGCGGAGGGTTCCGTTGCCGGTTTGTTGATTAATGTGGGGGCCGTTGATCTTGCAGAAGATGTCCTTGTATTGATTCACGAGGCAGTCGATTGAGACATCGAGATGGAAGGTGGCGGTGGTGTCTGATGAGGTGATGACGGGGAAGGGTTTGGCTTGGGTGGCACCGAAGGGGAGGTTGCCGAGGGTGAGGGTTGCGTTTCCTTCGAAGGGGGAGAGCTGCTTGAGCTGGGCGGTGATGGTGCCTTTTTTGCCGCGTTCGATGGCGGCACGGTCGAGGCTGACATCGAGGAAAGGAGCGGTGATGTTGAGCTCGATGAAGGGGGTGGAGACGTAGTGAAAACCGGTCCCGTAGGTGACGTTGTAGCCTTCATTTTCGCGAGCGGTGAGAGAGACGGGGTAAGTTCCGACTGGGGCATTGGAGGCGGCGGTAAGGGTGTATTCGGCGGAGGTGGCTCCGGCTGGGATGATGAGCGGTTGCGGTGGGGTGATATTCTTAGGAAGCCAGTCGGCGACGCAGTAGATCGCGCCTTTGAAATCGGGGCGACGTTTGACGTGGAGCTTGAGAGAAAGGGCTCCTTTTTGGACGAGGGAGGCGGTGGGATTGTCGGCGATGATTTGGAAGGGTGGCTCATCGACGACGGCGAGGGCGACGCGGTGGACCTGGGTGAAGTTCATGGCGAAGTCGCCGCGACGATTAGTGGAGGGGATGTTTTGAACGAAGGAGGAGACGAAGGGTGTTTTGTCGGCGGGTTCGATGGTGAACTCGATTAAGGAGGCCTGCATTTTAGTGTTCTTTTCGGCATGGAAGAGAATGGGGATGCTGCCGTCTTTTGCGGTGAAAGTGGGAGCGGAGAAGGTGACGCCTTTTGGGAGATTTTTGGCGCGGAGTTGGAGTTTGCCGGAGTAGCGATTGCCAAGGCGGGGCATGATGAGGGCGGGGCGGGAGGCGGATGCTCCGCGGGGGATGACGATGCGGTCGCGCATGGTGTGAGGGCGCGAGGGGTAGGGGCCGAAGTGGATGAAGGCTCCATCGAGGTGGTCTTGGAATTCGATGTGGTAGCGGTGGTCGGGTGAGGATTCGCGGCGTTTGTCGGAGATGCCGATTTGGTAATCTCCGTCTTCCTCGGGCTCGAAGATGAAGATGGGATCGAGGCGGGGACGGATGGCCCAGCGTTGGGAGTTGCCGATCATGTCGTGCGCTTGCCAGCTGGAGTCGTCTTCTTCGTGAATGATGTTTCCCTTGGGGTCTTTCATGACGGCGACGGCATCGAGTTCAGATCCTCCGGTGGCGGCGTGGATGACGACGCGGAATTTCTGACCTTTTTTGGCGGGGAAGGTGTGCCAGTCGACTTCGCCTTCGGACTCGATCGCTCCGGTGAAGCCTTTCCGTTTTGGGAAGGTGGCGGAGGGGGCGGGGCCGTCGGTGATATGGAGGGCGTAGTGGCGGAGTTCGGTTTCGTAATCCATTTGCTGGCGCATTTGGATGAGGTGGTCTCCGGCTTGGGTGGCGAGGTGGGAGACGATGGGGTCTTGGCCGTTGATGGCGTTGTCATCGTTGCGGGCGACTTCTTTTCCGGCGGGGTCGATGATGGAGAGGGAGGGGTCATTCATGCCGATACGATGGAGGGTTCCAAGACGGGCGGCGATGGAGTTGACGGTGAGGCGTTGGCCTTTTTTTAGGGTGACTTTGAACCAGTCATTGTCTTGGGCTGTGCCGTGGGGAAGGTAGCCGATGACGGTGGAGTTGAGCGGGATGGCTTGGGCGTTTTTAGGGGTGTCGTTAGTGATGCCGAGGGGATCGATTTCTTTGATCACCGGAAGAGGGGTAACGAAGAAGCGGACGAGTTCGGAAAGGTTGTCGCGGGTGCGGAGGCGGAAGGGATGTGCTCCGGCGGGGGCGTCTTTGGAGATTTGGAAGGTGAGCTTTAAGCCTTCGCCGGGTTTGAGAGGGCGCGTTTTTTTGTCGGGGCGGAAGCTAATGGTTTCCGTGAGTGGCTCGAAGGAGATGAGCTTGATCCCTTGATTGTAGAAGAGGATTTCTTCGGGGTCGTGGAGGTCTTCGCCGAGGAGGGTGAGTTCGACGGTGGTGCCGCTTTGGCCGAGTTGCGGGAAGAGGACCTCCGCCATTTCATTGGCGAGTGCGGAGGTGGCGAGTGCGAGTCCGAGAAGGAGGCGAAGCATTTAAGCGAAGAGTTTTGGTTCCACTTTTCCTCCGTCGACGATGGAAATGGGACGTGCGCCGGGGGCCATGAGGCGGTCGTTGGAATCGATGCCCATGAGGTGATAAAGTGAGGCATGGAAATCGGGGAGCGGGAGTCCATCGGCGGCGATCTCAGTGGAGGTGGCGTCTGAGTTACCGTGGACGTAGCCGCGTTTCAGTCCGCCGCCTGCGAGGCCGGTGGAGAAGACGCGCGGGAAGTGGTCGCGGCCGGCGGAGGCGTTGATCTTGGGGCTGCGACCGAATTCTGAGGTGACCCAGACGAGGGTGTCGTCGAGCATGCCTTGCTGGTCGAGGTCGGTGATGAGGGCGGCGAGGGCGTGGTCGAAGGCGGGCATGCGCATCTGGTAGTCTTCGCGGATTTGGACGTGGGTGTCCCAGCCGCCGTAGTTGAGCGAGACGAAGCGGGCTCCGGCTTGGACGAGGCGGCGGGCGAGGAGCATGCGCATGCCGGCGGTGGAGCCGTAAGATTTTCCGTAGGTGCCATGTTTGAGGAACATTTGGTGGCCGTAAGCTTTCTTCATGGCGTCGCTTTCTTGGCTCATGTCGAAGGCGTCTCGTACTTGCTGAGAGCTGATCATGGTGTAGGCCTGCTGATAGAAGGAATCCATGGTTTCGAGCTGAGTGGGGTCGGCTTCGAGTTGGGCGAACTGTTGGTTGACGAGTTCGCGGAGGCCTCGGCGGCGGGAGAAGAGGGCGTTGTCCATGCCGTTGGGGAGGCGGAGATCGCGGACTTCGAATCCCTTATCGGTGGCGGGGTCGCCTCCGGTGGAGAAGGCTCCGTATTTGGGCGAGAGGAATCCGGTGCCGGTGCCATCACCGCTGAGATCAGGAATGGAGATGTGGCCGGGGAGATTGTTTCGGGTGCCGTAGCGTTGATTGACGACGGTGCCGATATTGGGGTGGACCAAGGCAGGGCTCATGCGGTGGCCCGTGAGCATGGAATACTGGGCGCGGCCGTGGTCGGCGTCCTTTCCGGTGAGGGAGCGGATGATGGTCATTTTATCGGCGACCTGAGCGGTGGCGGGCATCATTTCGCTGAGGACAACGCCGGGCATCTTGGTCTTCGAGACGCCGAAGGGGCCGCGGTATTCGAGCGGGGCCTCGGGCTTGGGGTTCCATGATTCCTGAGCGGAGATTCCACCTCCGCAAACGATTTGGATGACGCTCTTTGCTTTAACGTTTTTTGGGGCAATGACTGCTTCTCCTTCGGCTCGGAGGACATCGGCGAGACAGAGACCAACGCCGGAGAGGGAGCCAACGCGAAGGAAGTCCCGTCGGGAGGCGCGGAAGTAGCTGGAGCAGCCTTGGGCGGATTTGGCATTCATCGTTGAGATGATATGCGTGAAAAATCCCTTTTCTTAGCGAACAATGAGTTTTTTTGAAGGTGGTCGATCCTCCTGACAATGATTCGTTGTGAGGGAAAATCGAGAGAGGGAATTACTTCTTCACTTCAACCTTTTCCTTTCTTCGCTCATTGGCCTTCTTGGGGTTTTTGTTTCCGTTGAAGGTGTTTTCAGGTGAGTCTGGCTCGTTGGTTTTTGGGAGATGCTTTTTTAGGCGGGTTTTGCTTTCAGAAAACTCTGGGTTGCGAGCTTGGTTGGTCCACTCCATCGGATCATTTTTATGATCGTAGAGTTCCTCGCCATCACGGTAATTGATGTAGCTGTAGCGGCCGTCGTAGATGCGGTGATTCCCCATCTGGTAAGTCGTGAGGGTTGGGTCATTCCACTTCATGTCGGGGTTGTGGAGGAGTTTGGTGAATGATCGGCCGTCGTTCTCGGGGTTTGCGGGGAGGCCGCAGAGATCAGCGAGAGTGGGGTAGAGGTCGATGAGGTTTACGACGCCGTGGCACTTCTTGTTTTCGGGCGTGACGCCGGGGACTTTGAAGAGCATCGGGACGCGGGTGGATTCTTGCCAGAGGAGAGTTTTTCCGTAGCGGAGTTTCTCGCCTAAGTGCCAGCCGTGATCGCTGAAGAGGACGACGATGGTGTTGTCGGCATGCTGACTTTCATTCAAGCCATCGAGGAGAACTCCGATGCAGTCATCGACAAAGTTTACGGTCGCGAGGTAGGCCTGAACGGCTTCCTTGTGCTTGTTGTATTTGTCGGTGCGCGCCCACCATTCGTTTTTGTCTCGGTTTGGTTTTCCGGCGCCATAGAGGGGCTTCCCACTTTCATCGATGATGTCATCGTGATCAGTGCGGAGGCTTTTTGGGAGGACGATGGAATCGAGAGGGAACTTATCGAAATATTTTTGAGGGACGAAAAAGGGGAGATGTGGTTTGGAGATTCCCACCGCCATGAAAAATGGTTTTCCGTCGAAATCGCGCGTCTTCAGCTGCTCGGCGGCCCACGTCGCGGTGTTATAATCCTTCATCGCCTTTTCGTCGTTTACTCTGGTAGGGCCCCAGTCGAAAACGGCTCCTTTGGCGCTGGCTTTATTGCCTTCTAGATCAAGTAAACCATTGGACGGTTTTTCTTTGGAAGCTGGTCCGACGGTCTTGGGTGAGGGATGCCACTCATCGAAAGCCCATTGGCCTTCGTCCTTTTTCTTTGGGTCTTTGGTTCCATGTTTGTGGAAAATTTTACCCATCGAGAGTGAGTGGTAGCCGTGCTTGGAAAAGTATTCAGGGATGGTGAGGAGGTCCTTGGCTTTTGGAGCGTCCTTTAGGTTGGTCTTGTTTCCGTAAACCCCGGTTCGGTAGCAATGCGCGCCCGTTAAGAAAGCGGATCGGGAAGGGCCACAAACGGTCGAGGGGCAATGCGCGTCATACATCACCATACCGCCTTGAGCGTTGAATTTGTCGAAGTTGGGAGTCTTGGTTTGCGGGTTTCCACCGACGCAGCCGATCCAATCGTTGAGGTCATCGATGGCAACGAAGAGGATGTTCATTTTTTTCTGGGACGGGGCGGTGTCCGCTTGGGCGGGGAGTGCTCCAAGTAGGAGTACCAAGAGGAAGAGTCCTTTTCGTGTTTTTTGCATTTCGCAGTTTGGTCCGAGAGTTGGATTTTGCGACTTCTTTGTCAAAATCGGGAGATGAGGTTCTCAACTTTTTGTCCCAGCGAGGCTGCGATGAAAAGGATGATTGGCGAAGTGACAGAGAGAATGAGGCAGGATTTCAAGCTGAGATTTCCGATGAAAGTGGTCACGGCAAGAGTGGTGAGACCGCAAGCGATCATCCCGGCCATGTGGTTCGCGCCGAAAGTGAGGGCGACTCCGGCGAGCATAGGGAGGGAAATGAAGATGATGGAATTTCTCTCAAAGGAATCGTGGTCACTTCCGCAGATTCTGGCACCGGCAAAGGATAGGATCGGAGCGTAGATTAAGAAGGTGACGATGTGTTCGGTGCTGAAGGGGGCGGATCCCATTTGGCTAGTTTTTTTGGAGCTAGGAGAGGAGGGCTTGAATGATGAGTTTTTGGGAGGTTTGGCCGAGCCAGAGGGAGAGAAATAAGTTGAGAGGGGTGAGGCAGGCAATGAAGAAGCTGGTGCGGTAGGTGAGGCCGATGAAGTTTGCGGAGATGGCTAGAGCGAGGGTTCCGGTGATGAGAGAGGGATAGAGGAATGGAGGAGGGCCAAGGCCGGTGCTAAGAGATCCACTGAAGAAGATGATGGAGGTGAGGAGTAATTTGTGAGCTGAGAAGACATGGGTTTCTTCGTTTCTTGAGAGGAAATCACTGGTCTTGGAGATCAGGAAGTAGAGAGCCAATAGCGTAACTAGGCTGCCAATCTGGGGGTGACGGATTGAGGTGTATAAAAGGAGGGGCATGGATTCTATGGTGGACGCTCTGGAGAGCGTCCCTCCGTTATGATTGGCAGGTGGGGCACCAGGCGGTGGTGCGGGAGGCGATGGTGTCTCGGGCGAGGTCAGTTTTGCATTTGGGGCAGGTGCCGCCTTTTTTCCAGCGGTGTTGGAAGAGCCAGTTTTTAGGTGGGACGTTGGCGACGTAGGATCCGGGGGCGAAGCCGTCGGAGGAGGCGGAAGAGTTTTTTTCGGCGACGTGTTTGAGAGCGCCGAGGGTGACGAAGCGGATTTCTTTCCGGAGTGGAGCCGGGTCGAGTTGGGCGGTGGGGATGCCGGGGTGGAGGCCGAGGCGCCAGCAGATTTCATCGGCCATCCAGTTGCCGATGCCGGGGCAGGCGGCTTGGTCGAGGAGGAGAGCTTTGAGGGGCTTTTTGGGGTGGCGTTCGATGAGTTTGCGGACGCGGGCGAGGGAGAATTTTGAGTCTTGAGGTTGTGGGGGAAAGTCGGCCCAAGGGTCGGCGCAGTCGTGGAGCATGACGCGGCCGAACATGCGGTAGTCGTTAAAAATGAGGGCGGCTCCTTTTTGCCCGGAGGTTCGGAGGATGAGGTGGTCGTGTTTGTGTTCGGGGTGATCGACGGGGGCGGTGGAGAGCTTGCCGGACATGCCAAGGTGGACTTCGAGGTGAAGTTTTGGGGCGAAGGTAAAGAGCATGCGTTTGCCGTGGGCCTTTGAGGAGACCAGTTTTTTTCCTTTCAGGATGCGGAGGGCGGGCGCGGGGCAGTCGCGGTAGATGCGGGCCTTTGGGTGGACTTCGACGGAGGCGATGGTTTCTCCGTGGTAGGCGGCCCACTGGCGGCGGGCGAGTTCGACTTCGGCGAGTTCGGGCATGGGGGCGAAGCTTAGTTCTACGAGGCTTCGGCAGCCTCAATAAAGTCGCGGTAGGGAAGGTGATCGAGAGGGAAGTCGGCGGAGCGGCCTCGTCTCAATTCTTGCAATCGATGAAGGGGGCGGGAGCCTTTATTGAGGCCATAAATTTCGATGGTCTTCGAGGCTCGATTTTTATCCGAATCCGCTGCGACTGGATTCGGGAGAATTTCTCCGGCGGTGAAGTCAAAGATAAAGTATTTTGAAAATTTGAAGTCGTCTGTGTCAGGCTTAAGTAAAGCTTCATCGAATGTCTCTCTTTTGTGTGTTTGGCATTCTTGGCAGCAATAGAAGAGGTTATCCCAAGTGAATGCGAGTTCTGGGAACAGTTCTGATCCCTTCGGTCGGAAGTGCTCGATTGTCTCCGGGGAAGTGACAGCAAGTGGATAACCATCGCAGAAAGAGCAGTGATTTTGGTTTTGATCACGCAGCAGCGGGACGAGAAGAAGATTCAATTTCTCCTTTTCGAAGGTGGGCCAGTTCCAGTTTCCTCCCTCTGCTGACCGTTTTTCCCATGTGGTAGTCCAAGTCTCGCCTTTTTCGATCAGAGGGCTGGGGCATTTCCCTCGAATTTGTTTTCTCATTTGGATGTGCCTACTAATCGTTCGAGTTGCGATATTTCAGGTCCAATTATGTCAGCTAATTCCTGACTTCTTTCGCTGAGTTGGTGGCCAAGAGATACTGCTTTCTCTCGAGATTTGGAATCACCTTCGAGAGCTTTGGTTCTGGCGTCTCTGAACTGACTGAGGAGATTTTCGCTTTCAGGGTCAAACCATTCGCCTGTTTCGAGAAATCGTTCGGTCGCGGAGATATAGCTATCACCCTTTGAAGCTTCGTGAGGTCCATCGACGATGATTTCTCCGTCTTCATTCTTTTTTAGTTGGTAAATGAAGCCGTCGTTGAGCGAAGAAACAACAAAGGGAGAATGGGTCGCGACAAAGATTTGGCTATTGCAGAAGAGTCTTTGGGCAAGTGGTAAGATGTGTCTCTGCCATTGAGGATGGAGGTGGGTCTCAGGTTCGTCCAAAAAGAAGATAGCTGGTTCTGCGAAGGGATCGGGACTTTCTGGGTAGATCAATTCCATGACCGTGGCAGCTTCCATGATCCACGAGAGAACAGAGTTTAGACCGTCGGGCAGACTGGATATAGGTAAGATGTCTTTGCCCCATTTGAAGTAGAGGCCCACGGAAGGCTTGCGACGCGTCACGACGGAGAATGACTTGCCAGTGAGCTGGCTTATTTCTTGTTCAAGACGCGCAATGGAACTGTGTGATCCCTCTGAGCCTGTTTCTCCAGATTCCATCGAATCCATAACGGCTTGGATCTTCATGTCCGCAATTCTTTGGTTGGTCTGTCCAGTTGGAGGTGGGAGAAATGAGAGGCGTTGTTGGGCGCTAGGAATGACCGCTTTTTGAAGCACTCCGATTTCGGCTTGTTGTAGGGTGGAGCTTCCTTTGAAGGCGAAAATCGACAAGGCTGATCTTCTCGGTTCTGGATCATCGAGGCTAATTTGTAATTCAAGGATTTTTTGTTGTTCTGATAAGACTAAGAACCTTGGTGAGGAGGATTGCGGGCCTTGTTGGTTTAATCGCAAGCGACCTGGGAATCTTGGGCTACTCAGTTGGTCATTAGGATTTAAGCATAGCCCTACGCTTGCGCAGGCAGAAAGAAGCCGACTTTTACCTGTTCCATTTGGCCCTGTGAAAAGATGCACTTCGCCCTGCCCCTCATTGCCTTCTCCCAGCTTTATGGAAGTTGGGGCGAATGGAGGGAGATCCTCTAAAATTTCAATTTTCTCAATTCTCACAGGAATAAGAGACTTCATTAGTGAATGATCTTCAAGACTGATATTTTAGGATTTCTAAATCGGACTTTTTAAAATCGGGATCTGGCACGGGATGCGCTAGAACCATGCGGATGGCAGAAGAATCTTTGCAATTACTTGTGGTGAGCGACCTGGATGGGACGCTTTTGGACCATGATGATTACTCGTTTGAGCCAGTTTTGCCGATTTTGGACCGGATGGATGAAAATGGCATCCCGATGGTGGTGAATACGAGCAAGACACGAGCGGAGTGGCTGGCGATGCGGGGTGACTTTGGGAATGTGGATCCTTTTGTGGTGGAGAATGGCTCGGCGATTTATGACGGGGATGAGGTGACGGTTTTGGGGACGCCACGAGCGGAGATTTTGGAGAAGTTGAAGCCATTGAAGGCGCTCTTTAAGTTCAAAGGGTATTCCGATGCATCGGTGACAGATATTATGGAGTGGACGGGGCTCGGGAGGCAGTCAGCAGAAAGGTCGGCGGATCGGCATTTTAGTGAGCCTTTGCTGTGGGGGGACACGGAGGAAAAGGAGGAAGAATTTTGTAAACTCATCGAGGAACGCGGCCTGATGACTTTGCGGGGAGGTCGATTTTTGCACGTTTTAGGGAAGACTGATAAGGGGAGGCCTTTGGAGCATCTTCGGAAGGGGAAGGTGGCCATTGTCGCGCTGGGGGATCGACCTAATGATCTCGCGATGCTTGAGGCAGCAGACATCGGGGTGGTGATCGCAACGGGCGATGACTTTGTCCTAGAGGCTGACGATGTTCTTCGAAGCACAGAAACTGGTCCGCGCGGGTGGGCGGAAATGATGACGCAAATTCTCGACCAATTAAACATCCCACAATCACAAACAAACCATGGCTGATTTTCACCAAGGCGGCTCAGTCGCGACTCTCCATAATTTAACGCAAAGACCAATCGAGGAACTCGAAGCTGAGTTGCTGAAGTTTTCGAAAGAGCGTCCGATGGGCTTGCTCTTGCCTTCGCTTTTTTCGGAGTTGGAGACGGATGCGATGCCGAAGATTCTGGCCGAAGTGAAGCAGGTCCCGTACTTGAATCAGATCGTGATTGGCTTAGACCGGGCGACGGAGGATCAGTATCGCGAGGCTCTGAAATTCTTTGGTGAGTTGCCGCAGCATCATCGGGTTTTGTGGAATGATGGTCCACGCTTGCGAGCGCTGGATGCCGAGTTGCAGAAGCAAGGTTTAGCTCCTGAAGAAGAGGGGAAGGGGCGAAATGTTTGGTATTGTTTAGGCTACATGTTGGCGACGGATCGGGCGGAGGCGATTGCGCTGCATGATTGCGATATTACGACTTACGATCGCTCGCTTTTGGCTCGTCTGATTTACCCGATGGCGAATCCGCAATTCAGTTACCAATTTGCGAAGGGATACTATCCACGCATTGCGAATGGGAGCCTGAATGGTCGCGTGACTCGTTTGTTAATCACGCCTTTGATTCGCTCGCTGGAGCAGGTGACGGGGGAGAGCGAGTATCTCACCTATCTCGATGGTTTTCGCTATCCTTTGGCGGGGGAGTTTTCTTTCCGGAAGGGCGTGATTCCTGATATTCGCATGCCGAGTGATTGGGGTCTGGAGATGGGAACGCTTTCGGAGATGTTCCGGAATTACGCTAACAATAAACTCTGTCAGGTCGATATCGCGGAGGTTTATGATCACAAACATCAGGATATTTCGTTGGAAGATCAGGCGAAGGGGTTATCGAAGATGTCGATTGATATTTGTAAGTTGCTCTTCCGAAAAATGGCGGTGATGGGGCATGTCTTTAGTGAGGAAATGTTCCGGACTTTGAAGGCGTCTTACTTCCGAAATGCTTTGGATTTTGTGGAGCGATATAAGAACGATGCCATTATGAATGGCTTGGATCTGGATGTTCATAAGGAAGAGGAAGCGGTGGAGCTTTTTGCGGAAAATATCATTGCGGCGGGAAAGGCCTTTTTAAGTTCACCGCATGAGAAGCCCTTTATTCCAAGTTGGTCGCGGGTTCGCAGTGCGATCCCTGATGTTTACGATCGTTTGATCGATGCGGTTGAAGAAGATCAGAAGGAGTTTTCATAAATCATGAGTCCGCTGGAGCAATTGGTTCTTAAAATCGAGACTCACGTGGTCTCGATTTATGGGGAAGGCAACCATAGTGAGTTGGTCGATCGTCTGATCGATGCGATGAAGATTCGGGAGGGCTTTTTTGAGCCGGTTCCTTTTGCAAATCACTGGTCTGAGAAGGATGTCACGCTGATCACCTACGGAGATAGCATTTGTTCTTCGGAGCAGGCTCCCTTGAAAGAGTTGACGAGTTTCGTGAGAGGGAGGCTGGGTGATGCCATTTCGATGGTGCATGTGCTCCCGTATTTCCCGTGGACTTCGGACGATGGTTTTGCGGTGTCAGATTATCTGAGTGTTCATCCTGATTTGGGTGATTGGTCGGACCTTGAGAAGCTTTCGCAGGATTATCGCATCATGTCGGATTTGGTGGTGAATCATTGCTCGTCAGAGCATGAGTGGTTCCAGCAATTTCAGCGCAATGAGGAACCGGGGCGGAGGTTCTTTGTCGAGGCTTCTCTGGAGGATGATTTGAGTGAAGTGGTGCGGCCGAGAACGAGTGACTTACTACGAGAAACAGAAACGCCTGATGGGGTGAAGCATGTTTGGTGCACCTTTGGGCATGATCAGATTGATTTGAATTTTGGCGAGCCGGATCTCTTGGTGGAAATGGTGAAGGTGATCCGAGAGCATCTCGATCATGGGGTGGGGATCTTTCGGCTCGATGCGGTGGCCTTCGTTTGGAAAGAAGTGGGGACGCCTTGTATTAACTTGCCGCAGACTCATGAACTGGTGCGGCTTTTCCGAACTTTGATCGAGCATGTGAAGCCGGATGCGGTGATCATCACGGAGACCAATATTCCGAACCCCGAGAATCTTTCGTACTTCGGGAACAGCAACGAGGCGCATGGGATTTACAATTTCTCGCTGCCGCCGCTGCTGCTTTTTGCGCTGACGAATGGGAATTGCCGTTGCTTGGTTCAGTGGTTGATGCGGATGCCGCCTGCGCAGCCGGGGACGATGTATTTTAACTTTATTGCATCTCACGATGGGATCGGCTTGAGGCCGGCGGAGGGGCTTTTGAACTCCGAGGAGATTGGGAGCTTGGTGGAAAGGATGCTGAAGAATGGCGGGCTGGTTTCTGAGCGTGCTCTGCCGGATGGAAGTAAGAGGCCATACGAGATTAATATTAGTTTGTTCGATGCTTTGGAAACGGAGGAGAAGTTTCTCTGTGCGCATACCATCCTGCTCGGCTTGGAAGGGGTTCCCGCTTTCTATATTCAGAGTTTACTGGGAACGCGTAATGATTTGAAGGGAGTGGAGGAATCGGGGATTAATCGCCGGATTAATCGTCATCAGTGGGCCGCTGAGGAATTAGAGGAAGAGCTTGGGAATCCTGAGTCTCCGCATGCACGGGTTTTGGAGGGCTTGTTGAAGTTGATTCGCTTGCGGAAAAATCAGCCTGCTTTTCATCCGAATGCCACGCAGTTTACGCTGCAGCTCGGGGAACAGATTTTCGCCTTCTGGCGACAGTCGGTGGATCGGCGACAGAACATTTTCTGTCTTCACAATGTGTCGAGCGATGAGCTTTCGATTCCGTTGACGAGTGTGAATTTGGTTTCGACGGAAGACTGGATTGATCTCATCAGTGGGGACGAACTGAAGGAAGATGAGCAAGAGTTGCGTTTAGCTCCTTATCAATGCGTGTGGCTCACGAATCGAAGGAAGCACCTGCCTTACTGAAGACTGGCGAGGTAGTCTGCAACTTGCGGGGAGTCTTCGGGAGGAGCCCAGGAGGCGAAGTCTTTGTCATTCATGGGTTCGTATGGGCCTTGTTTGACTTCGAAAATGACGGTGTCGGCCTCTTTGACAATCATGCCATGCCAGACGCCAGGTTCGAGGTCGATGAGAGGGGATTTGGGAGAGAGGAGGTGTCGGGAAGTGATCTGGCCTTCGGGGGTGAAGATGAGGACTTCGAGTGATCCGGAGAGAAGGCAGACCGACTCGGTGGCATGTGGCTGCGGGTGGCAGTGGGGGCGAATGTAGGTGCCTGGTTGAAGGTAATTGAGGAGGCGTTGGACTTTGGATTCTTGGTTTCGCTGGATGGGCTGAATGATGCGGCGGCGCTCACTTTGATGGGAAGCTTGCAGGGCGCTTGCGAGGAAATCGTCGCTCAAGGTGAAGACTGGGCCACTGGGATTGGGGAGAGCTTTTGGCATGTCGAAGATGCTAGCTGGTGAATCGAGAATGCGAATTGAGAATTATTTTGGGTGAATTAAGTAAAGATTCAGGTAGTCTCACCTAACATGAAAATTTCATCACGACTCACCGTTTTGTTTGCGACTGCTGGCCTCGCTCTGTCTTCCTGTCAGACCACAAACCCATACACGGGGGATGCCCAACGTTCGAAGGCTCTGACGGGCTCGGTGATTGGTGGATTGCTTGGAGCAGGAATTGGTTCACTGACTGGAGAGGGAAGCACGGACCGACGCCAGAAGGCGATGGTCGGAGCGGGAATCGGAATTTTAGCGGGAGGCGGAATTGGTGCTTACATGGATAAGCAGGAAGCTGAGTTGCGCCGAGAGTTGGAAGGAAGTGGAGTCGGAGTGAGCCGGAATGGGAATCAGATTGCCTTGGTAATGCCGGGTGATGTGACCTTCTCAACGGGGAGCGCGACGATTAGTGGAGAGTTTTATGCGACCTTGGATTCGGTCGCGACAGTCCTTAACAAATACAACCAGACTCTGGTTGATATCACGGGTCATACCGACAGCGTGGGACAGCGGAATTACAACTATCGTCTCTCGGAGTCGCGTGCCAGTAGTGTGGCAGGATATTTGCAGAGCCGTAAGGTGAATTCGACTCGCTTCAGAGTGACTGGACAAGGGCCTGATTCTCCGGTCGCAACGAATAACTCGGCGTCCGGTCGTCAGGCGAATCGCCGGGTGACGATTCAGTTGGCTCCGCTGACTTAGGTTGGAGAGACTTTTGATTTTCAAAGCGTTAATTAAGATTGCGGGAGCGATCTTGGCGTTTTTTTTGACCACGGAATACGCTTAAAACACGGAACTAGTGGGGGCTTGGATGAGGGAGGCTTTGGAATCTGTGGAATCCCTTCTCAATTCTTTGAAATCGGTGTTAAAATTCTGGGATTCTTGCTCAGTTGAATGCCTTGGTTGATGAGGAATGTCTCACGCAGAGCAGCGGAGCAGCAGAGGGTTGGGGCGGGAGATTTTGAACCGCTAAGACAGGAAGGCGCGAAGTTTTTTTGCTTGGTTGGGAGGGGGAGGGAATGGTGCTGTGCTCCTTGATTTGAATGGCGTGCCCTCAGCTCGAGCCCGTCTACCAATCTTCAAGAATTCAGATCAATCCTCATGAATCTGTGTTAAAAATTCTCCTTCATTTCTTGTTAGCTTGATCGCCCTGAGGGGGGAGGTTGAGGGATGTCTCACGCAGAGTCGCGGAGGCGCAGAGGGTTGTGGGGGGCTTGGATGAGGGAGGCTTGGGAATCTGTGGAATCCCTTCTCAATTCTCTAAATCGGTGTTAAAAAAAAATTCTGGGATTCTTGCTCAGTTGAATGCCTTGGTTGATGAGGAATGTCTCACGCAGAGCAGCGGAGCAGCGGAGGGCTGGGGCGGGAGATTTTGAACCGCTAAGACAGGAAGGCGCGAAGTTTTTTTGCTTGGTTGGGAGGGGTAGGGAATGGTGCTGTGCTCCTTGATTTGGATGGTGTGCCCTCAGCTCATGCCCCTCTACCAATCTTCAAGAATTCAGATCAATCCTCATGAATCTGTGTTAAAAATTCTCCTTCATTTCTTGTTAGCTTGATCGGCCTGAGGGGGGAGGTTGAGGGGATGTCTCACGCAGAGTCGCGGAGGCGTAGAGGGTTGAGGGGTCTTGGGTGGAGCGGTCCGAAGCTGATCTTGGCGTTGATATTATCGCGGAAACTTCTATTCAAGGGGCCTTTCGAGATGACGAGCTCGTCGGGGTGGCAGCCCTTGTTTACGAAAAGAGCCAGAAGCTCTCCCATAAAGCCTCCGTCGGGGCGGTGTTCGTTTCACCCGCCCACCGGAACGAAGGCATCGGTCGCGCCCTCATCAAGGACTTGATCGAACGAGCCGAAAAAGATGAAAAGCTCAAGCAACTCAATCTTGCGGTCACCACGACAAACAGCGCGGCGGTGAAGCTCTATGAGGATTTGGGGTTCTCGGTTTTCGGGACGGAAAAGAACGCGGCCTGTGTCGATGGAACCTTCTACGACGAGCATCACATGCAGCATGTGCTCTCTCCGTCTTGCTAGAATGGGCTGACTATCTCCGCATCGCTCCGGTTCCGCGAAGCGATGCGGTAAAAGCTCCCTCCCCATTGATGAAGCCGGTGGCTTCGGCGGCAGAGGCGCGGGCAGTGAGGAAGAGAAGGGGAGGCTGAGCAAATACTAGGGAGAGTTTTTACTCTGAAGGTTCTTCAATCGGGGCAAATCTAAAAAAGAGCTTCTCGAAATCATCTTGGCCGAAAAAGAGTCGGAGAGTGGTATCCTGTCGTTGAATGGCTGATGTCTCTAGGTCTGTCCAATCGGTGCCTTCCAGAGATTCAGAGACTTCGAGTTTCATGCCATTGAGGTTTTGAGGCATTTCGAGCATCACGGTGCCTTCGACTGTTGTCAGCTGCATCTCTGGTTGAGGGAAGGTGACAAAACGGAGACCGCGCACGGCGAGGTCGCTTGCGGATGCGGTGTCTCCGATGAATCCAAAAAACACTTCGATTGTTTGTCCTCTGAATTCGGAGATATCGATAAACTCGGCGCCGGACCATGTTTCGGGGATGAAGGCAGCGGGGACTCGATACTTGTTTTGGCCGTTGATCGCACAGACGAAGCTATCACGACCAGTCTCTCCAGTCCTCATCATGTCGAAGGTAAGCAGGTCGACGTTGGTAGGCACTTCGATGGTGAGCCAAACTCCCACGTCTTCGGTGAGTGATTTGCCGCGGGGGCTTCTCTGATTATCCCTCTTAAACAGGGTAAAGGTGTTTGTGAGATTAAAGGTTGGCGAGGTAACCTGCAAAAATTTCTCAACAACAGGTTGCTCTGAAATCCAATCAACCGTTTCAGAGACTTTGGTTGTTCCTGATTCCCAGGCATGCCCAACCGTTACTGCTGTTTCGTAACCTACCTCACCGAGAGTTTCGAAAGCCTCGTCCTTTTTGTGATTGGCGTAGGTAATGTAGGCTTGCGTAGAGTCCCCGATTATCCGGCCTGTCTCGATCGCTACGTCTTTTGAGATTTCGATGTCTTGTTTAATTTCAGTGACGAGCGA
Source organism: uncultured Verrucomicrobiales bacterium (assembly GCA_937928545.1). Classification (GTDB taxonomy): domain Bacteria; phylum Verrucomicrobiota; class Verrucomicrobiia; order Verrucomicrobiales; family Akkermansiaceae; genus SW10. Next base: position 73,070 of record CALGJQ010000003.1, on the reverse strand, counting down.
TTCCCCGCTCCGAATGAGCGAAGCGCTTGTCGCTGCTATTCCAAGTGACCGTAGCTTCGCGGCAGGTATCCCGAGTTCTGGTGGTTGATTCTCGATGACTGAGACCCAACTGTAGTCTGGAGCTTGGTAGGTGACGTCTTGGCCTGGGGTGGTGAGGTTTTCGTAGAGGAAAAGCCCTTTGCCTTTAGGACGGCCAGCAGTCACCATATTCCCACTGGATTCTAGCGCCCAATGGAACACCGAAGTGTCCTCGGTTTGTGACGCTAGAATATGGTCTTGGTAAAAAATCGGAGCATGAGAATGCTCTAGCGCCACCTGAGTTACACCTGTGACTTCAGAAACTAAAACTGCCTTTGCACCCAGTGATCCTGGGGCACCAAAAGGGAATGCCACCGAGGGAATGCTTCGGTTTGCTATGCGATCGACACTGCTGGTGATCAGGATGTTGACTGCCTCTTCTTGGTAGGAACCTACGGAGCTGATGTAATTATCGATGAAATCATATTCCCTAGGGATCGGGTCGATCCAGTCATTGTGAGGGGTGATCGTTCCGAAATCCTCGAGGGTTTCATTGAGCCCGTCTTTAAGTTTAAGAACTTCAACCACGTTGCGGGATACAAAAAGACGATCCTCGACAGTATTCGCAAGGCTCGCTTCATCCAGTAAGGTTAGGTGTGGAGTGGTGATATCTGTTTCCCAATCACATTCACTCAAGACGCCGCAGTTTCCATGGGCGCTGTCACAGGCGTAGGCATTCACGATGGTCCCCAGACTGTGGCCGATGAAATGGAGGTGCTGGGAATAATCACTGCCAAGATGGGCGTAGAGAGCGCGGCCAAATTGCGTCCCTTGGCGGGCGGCTTCCGCGATGGGAGGGAGCCTCGTATCCGCCTTTTCCTGCCATGACCAGCCCACGATGTTGACTTGCTGCGGGTGGATCGTGCCGCTGATTGCCCCGGCCATCGACTCCGGCCAGGCATCGAGATCACTTCTCCAGCCATGGGCCATCACGATGGTGGGGAGAGTCGGGTCAAGCGTCGCAAGGCTGCTCGTTTTCCAAGTCCCACCCTCGTAAATTCTGAACTCGGGGAAGGCGTCACTCAGGGCTGCTCCTTTCTCTGACTCCGTGATTCCTTTTCCACGCACCTTCTGGCCCGGCGGGTCGGGCAATGGAGTGAGAGATGCGGTGAGACTCGCGTCGGTCGCTTGGTCTTCCGTGATGACCCGAGTGACCGGGAGGTAGCCCGGTTTTGAAATGATCACGGTCGAGCCTATGCGTGAGCCTCCCTGGAGTTGTGCATTCCCTAGGTTACTCGTTGTAGCGGTAAGGCGCTGGATACTGCCATTGACAAGGGTGTAGATGTTGGCATCGGCGAGACTCGCGCCATTCGCTTCGAAGATATTGAAGGAAAACTCTGAGAACGGTTTCGGAGAAGTATTGATCCAAAAGCCGGAGGAGGTGCCGGTGGATGCTTCGCCCTTGTCGCCGTAGGCTGGAAAGGTGGAGAAGACGAAGGTTGCACTGGAGGCAGAGGCGGAGTTGAGTTGGTCGGCGGTGTCCAGGGTGAAAATTCCCGAGGTCGCGATGGAGCCTACGGAGAGCGGGCCAACTGCAGTCATGCAACCGAAGATAAGATATCGAGGGTTCATTCTAGTTGGTAAGGTTACGCGCCAGCCTTACCCCTGTGACGCTTCCGGGGGATGATGTAGTCGTGTAGTGCGTAAAACTCCTTTTACCGATCCCAAGTCCAGACGCCGTATAACTAGAATTTCCTCCTCGTGTTGAGAGGTGAGTAACCCGATCACCAAATGGATCAATTGCGCCATCAGCTATCGCCGAATATAGTCCATCGGCGCAAATTTCCCCAACATTCCCATCAATGTCATACAATCCATAGCCATTCGGTTCGTAGGACCCAATCGGAGAGAGGTATCGTTCGTAGATAGAACCTATATGTTCACCGGTAGATGGAGGTATGAACCCAGCGACGCCACTAAGATCATATTCAATTGATGACACAGTTCCTTTGAAGTTCGCTTTAGAGTTAGAAATCGTGTCTCCGTTGGCGAAGCGTTTCCCGATCAAGCCTCCTCGTGCGGCCTTTTCCCATTCGGCTTGTGTTGGAAGGCGATAGCCGTTTGCAGAAGCGTCAACGTATGTAGACTGACCTGCCTTTGCTGCGACTGTCAAATCGGCATCAGTATAATAGACAGGTCTTAGCCCTTCCATTTCACTTCTCGCATTGGCATAAAGAAAGACAGATCTTGTTGTAAAACCTGTTGCCGGGAATCCTGAGCTGCCACTCCACTGATCGTGGCGCTCGTCATATCCATTTTGTCGGGCCCATTGAAGAACAGATGTTGCTTTGGACCCTTCAGTTTCAAAACGTTCGATAAAAAACCCTTTCGAAATATTGACAATAACAGGCTCCGCTCCTCCTTTTAAATCTCCCATCTGAAAAGTCCCCGGCGGAATATAAACCATTCCCACCGGAGGAGTCGGATCATCTCCATCAAAGGCACTGACCCTTGCGCGGCAGTTGTCGGCGATGTTGCCGTCGAAATCGACTCCGGCGTTCCAGCTGGCGATTCGGTTGGTGCCGGGACCGACACCTTCACCGATGTGGCCGGAGACGGTTTTTACCGGAGCGCGCCAGGTGAGGCCGCCATCGAAGGAGATTTCTAGCTGAATGGTGGAATCTCCGCCATCGGGGCTTGTGAGATCGTAGGTGACATCAATGAACTTGGTGCCTGGCCGCTGAGCTGCGCTAACATTGGTCACCTCGGGCGGAACAGCGGAGGCGAGAGTCGCGGCGAAAAGAAGAGAACTAATTACGATCTTCATGACGAAAACCCATAGAGGTTTTCGTGAACGCGAGCAAGGCGGTAAAGTCGTCGCCTGCCTGTGAAGCAACCCAAACGATCAGCGATTCAGATGAGTTTATTGAACGTGTCCCCGGTGAAGGCTCGAAGGGGCTCTGCTTCTCATCAGGATGTGATGACAGAAGTCGCCATGAGCGCTTTAGTTTCTGATTCGCTGAGGCGGGGAGAGAGTTTTGCTTTGTTGAGGTAGGAATAGGAAATGAGTTCCTTACCTGCTCGTAGGTTTAAAATCTCGGCAATGATGGAAGGGTGGACCCGGAGCTGGGTGGCAAATTCCTTGATTTGCCAAATCTTAAGATCGGGAAAATTGGATTTGAATTCTAGCTCTCGGTCTAGCGAGACGAGGGTATCGTAAGCCCACGTATCTGCATCTAGCTCACGTTGATCGTCCAAGCGGGTCTCATATTCTGCAAAGATTTCTCCCGGCTCGGTGATATGGAGAAGGAGGTGAGCAATTTCGTGGAAGAGGACGATCCAGAATTGAGAAAGTGAGCGGAATTTGAGGCTGTGAATGATTAGGGCTTTGTTATGCGTGAGCATGCGGGTGCATCCACGCAGAGCGGATTCCTTCATCGCCGGAACAAAGACTAAGGCGACTCCTGCTTTGGCGAGAATTTGCTGAACTTCACTGGCGACCTCGGTGAGTGGGTGCTGTGTGAGTTGCCGGAGTTCTTTCACGGCTTTGTGGAGCTTTTTGCGGTCGTAGGATTCCGTTCGGATATGGCGAGCCGCTTGTTCGCCAAGCCAGACCCAGAGCCCCCCACTGATCGGGTTGCACTTTTGTTTTGTATCCTTGAATGCGGCCATTGCTTGGAGGCGATCATCCATCAGGCTCCCGAATGCGTTGAGGTCTTCACACTGGCCTAAGACACAAAGCTCGCTGCGACGCTCCTTTGGGCTTCGGATATTACGAACGACTCCGATCTTTACGAGTTTAGCATAGTCCACACACTTCAGAACGTCTCGTTCCGTGGAGTCTGGTTGCCGTTCTTCGAGAGGATAAGATACTGGAGTTTCGTTTCCAAAACTCCGTTGTTTGAGACGTTCGAATGCCGAAACATCGGCAAGAACGAGTCTGAGTAGATTACTGACAGAGGCTGATGGAAGGGAGCGCCCCGAGAGCCAACGAGAGATGTTTTTCTCGCCGAGTCCTGTTATTTGGGAGGCCCGCTTCTGGGTGAGGTTGTATTTCGTTAGCAACGCTTGGATTTCCTCAGGGCTGATGACATTGAGGGCTGAGTTCAGGAATTCATCGATATGAGAATTACCGTCTTCTCCAATGACTGCGTGAGAACAATCGTCACAACGAAGAATTGGGGTGTTGGGAACAACGTAATCCCCCAACTGCGAGTGCTTCCCAGAGTAATCCTCTGAGATGGGCTGAAGCGTGCCGTGCTCACATTCGAAGCAGGGGATTTCTTCAGTCTGGATGGTCTGTGTGTTCTTTTTCATCGTTTAGCTAATCGGCAAGGATTCTGGGAAGAGTCTGGACGGTATCACTGGGGTGAACCGCGATCATGACTCTGGGAGGATCACCCTTTGGGGAAAGAGTGACGTGGACATCGAGAGCAGCAAAGGGCTCGCTCTCTGAATAAGCTAGAACGCATTGGTAGCGCTGAAGCTGATTCGGTTGGTTTTTGGGTTTCAGGTAGAGATGATCTTCTTCAGCTAGTCCGTAGGCTAGATCAGCGAAGAAGCCGTCTGATTTCAGCCCCCATTCATCTAAGTAATTCCTAGATGAACTATTGAGGTCTAGAAAACGCCGCCTTGAGTTCAGTAAGGCTTCGATGATTTGCTCACGAATTTTGTCGGGGGCTTTTCTAGGGAGAGGTGACATCTGCTCACAAGAGAAGTTGGTGCTTTTTGACACCTTTTTCAACAAATATTATCGGAAAGTGATTAAAAGCACCAGATTGGAGGTTACCAAAATATGGAATATCGGAGCTAGGAATTAGGTCGCCCATGCAGGGCTCATGTTATCTTAGGGCGGGGAACCCAGGGTGGCGCTTCGCTCTGCCAGCTGGGCTTCGTTGGTTTGCCCCCTTTTACCCAAGGGCACTCTGGGGGTGGGAGAATTTAGAATGGTGAACTTTGAGCAGCGAACAGGGAGGTTTGAACTCTGAAGGCGCTGGGCTTTGGGTTTGGAAGATGGGGGAGAATTTTTAACGCAGATTGGAAAAGGATTTGCGCAAATTGACGCGGATTTTTTCTGGAGGGTTAGTTCATTTGGAATAGGTAGTTCGTTTGAGCTTTTTCTCCCTGTTTCTGGAGGAGGGGGGGAATGGTGAGTAGTGAATGTGGAATGGTGAATTGCGGATCAGAGGGGAGGTTTTTTAGCGCAGATTTGAGAGGGATTTTCGCGGATTGACGCAGATTATTTTGGGAGCTTGGGTTGAGGGGCTGTAATGGGGAGTTTTTTTAACACAGATTATTCCCGATCTCTGGACACGTTCTGATTTTCACCGCGATTGGCACAGATTTTTCCTTGGTTGGGGGGATTTTGGGGAATAGGAAACTCAGGGCGGCGCTTTGCTCTGCCGCTGGGGTATGTTGGTTTGCCCCTATTACCCGAGGGCGCTCTGGGGGCGGGAAAAAATGGGAGATTTTAAACTGGTGAATGGTGAGGATCGACTGGTGAATGGGGGGAGTTTTTTTGACCACAGACCTTTGAAGTGATTATCACTTAGAGTTCGGCGATGATGTGCGGGACATTGAGATGATACCGGGTTCCTTTTAGTTGGCCTGTTTTGATCATGAGGCCGAGCTCCTGGAGTTGGGCAAGATCACGCAGGGCCGTGCGGTCTCCGATGCCGGTTATTTTTTGATACTTGGTGTTGTTCATTCCTCCATCGAAGCCTTTTCTCAGTTCGTAGTCGATGAGGCGATTGAGCACTTTGAGCTGTCGGGGGTTGAGGTGTTCCGATTGGTCGGCGAAGCGGGTGCGGAAGGCGGTGAGTTCGAGAATCTTTCCCGTCTCGGTGACGGCATTGACGAATAAGGGGGTGAGGCTCCGGATGGTGGAAGTGAGATCGAGCCCAGCCTGAAATTGGGCGTAGTAGGTTTTGGTGTCTTTGTAAAAGGCGCGTGAGAGGGCGAGAGGAGTGTCTCGTCCCATGTCCCGGCAAAGTCCCATGAGAATGAGGCTGCGCCCGATCCTGCCATTTCCATCACAGAAGGGGTGAATCGTTTCAAAGTGGACATGCCCTTGCACGGCATTGGTGAGCGGAGAATCGGGGGGACATTGATTAAACCATTCGATGAACTCGCTCATCTTTTCGTGAACCAATTCCTTGGGGGCGCCCTCGTGGACGACGGTGGGTTCCCGGTCGAAACGATCGCCGCTGACGATCTTCATATCGCCGACGTAGGCCCCAATTGATTCCGCTGGAAAATTTGCGCCCTTCAAGATTTCCCGATGCATGGAGTGAAGGAGGTCGTGGGTGAGTTCTTGATCGCGGTCTGCTCCGACCTGGCAGGCCATTCGGGTGAGGGTCACAGCGCCTTCTTCTTTCTCATGAGATGGCGTGATGTTACTGGCGAAGGAGCTGTGCACCGATTCGCGGTCGAGGATGACGCCTTCGATCTCCGAGTTGGCGACGATTTCTTCGGTGAAAACGTCGGTATAAGCGATCTTCTGCGAGTTGAGGATATGGTCGAGCTTTGAGAGAGCTGCCTGGAACTCCTCTTCGAGGACTTTTACGACTGCCGGGTTGTGGTAGAAGTGAGGGAAGTCGGATTGCTGCCAAAGGTGGGCTTGGTGATCTGGGAGCATGGCGGATATATTAGAATTTATCCGACATGGCGGATATTTATTCTATTTATCCGACATTTCGCAGCTTGTGTCAAGATTAGGGAAGGGTTTTAGAATGGTGATTAGTGAATGAGGCTCGTGAATGAGGGGCGATTTTTAACGCAGATTTGAGAAGGATTTGCGCGGATTGACGCGGATTTTTTGGGAGCTTGGTTTGGAAATATCTCACGCAGAGCAGCGGAGCAGCGGAGGGTTTTGGGGGCTGGGTTGGGGGGCTTTTTTGACCACAGAATACGCGGATTGATGCAGAACCTGGAGGGGGCTAGGCGACGGGGGTGCGGGCCATGTCGGAGTAGGGATAGTGTCCGGCTGCTTTGAGCTTTTCGAGGAGGGCAGAGCCGCTGTTTTTGCGGGCAAATTCCATTTCAGAGCGATGGATTTCGATGATGACGAGGATTCCGAATTCGCGGGCTTCGTCAGTTTTATAGGTGTCGAAGATGAGGCATTTTCCGCCGATCCCTTCCATCTCAGCTGGGAATTCGCAAGTTTCATTGCCGTTGAGAGTTGCTTCGGCGCTGTAGCGGGCGACGGGATTGAGGATGGTTTGGATGTTTCGGTGGGCTTGGCCGAAGTCCGTGGTGTCGTCTTTGGCCTGCTCCATATCCAGAGGGTGGCGGGTGAACATGGCGAGTTCGTAGACTGTGAAGATGGCATTGGTAGAGCCGTGGTGAGGCGAGTGGGAAAGTTCTTTGGTGGCGATGGCTGTGCCGGGGATATCGTGGGGGTAGTAGTAGAGATCCAAGCTTCCTCCGACTTGAAAGGGGATCATTGCGTGCATGACCATATCGTGTTCCGCGCCGAGGAGAGATTCCATGAATGCGGATTTGGTTTCATCCCATTGCAGGGACTCCTCTTCGGTGGGTTCGGGGGTGTCCGGCAGAGCGGTGAGATTTGGGGAGCTTGCTGGATCGTCCTGAAAGACTGAGGCAAGAAGTTGAAGGGCTTGTGCTTCGTCTTCGTCGATTTTGTTACCGAGTCCGAGAAATCCTCCGGAAGCTTCGGCGATTTTTTTGGCCATCATGAGGACGGTGTTTTTCATGATCGTAGCGTCTTCGCCGCCAATCTTTTCATTGATGAGATTATTGACTCTGAGGAGGGCTTCCATGGGATTGGTTGAGCTGGTCAATTGCAGCATGGAAGCTGACATATTCTGAAGCGCACTGCGCATCATTTGGGCGGTAAGGGGATGTTCTTGCTGTGCCGAAAATTGGGTGAGTAGGTCGGCGCAGGTGTTGGCTTCTTTCTTATCAATTTTGCCATCGGCTGCCGCGACGAGGAGAAAGGCAATGATCGGAGTCTGGCCAATGATGAACCAATCTTGGTCGGTGAGGTCGGAGGGTGGAGGTGTCATGAGGTTGGTGAAGTGGGATTTTTTTGTGGGTGATGTTGAGAGATGTATCACGCAGAGTCGCGGAGACGCAGAGTTTTTTTGGATTTAGGTAGAGGGACTTGGTTGTGTGGGATGGTTCACGCAGAGCAGCGGAGCAGCGGAGCAGCAGAGGGTTGAGGGGGGTGTTGAGGAGCTTTGGATGAGGTTTTTTTTGACGCAGATTTGAGAAGGATTTGCGCGGATTACGTGGATTGGTTGGGGGCTTGGATGGGGGCTTGGTTGGGGGCTTGGATGGGGGGGACGCGGACGGGGACATTTTTGCGGGCTGGAAGCCGCGCTCTCCTTATTGGTTGGGGGCGGTGGGGTCGGGTTGGGGAAGGGGGGCTTCGTCGTCTTCTACGATGATGGCTTTTGGGATGGGTGCTTCGGGAGGCTTGGGGACACGGATCGACTTTAGGACGCCGGAGCGGATGCGGCTCCATGATCTGGTGTGGAAGAGGGCGATGGGTGCGTCGGTTTGGTCGTGCTCTTTTCGGGTGGGGTTGTAGCGCTTGTTTTTCTTGGCGGCCTCGAGGGAAGCGTATGCTTGGTCGGGGCTGAAGTTGAGGACGTCTTTGGAGTCTTGGGTTTCGCCGATGGAGATGAGGCCGAGTTCGGTGAAGAGGGCGCTGACTTCTTTTTTGGCTTTGGGGTGAGAGGGGGCGTGGAGGAAGGGGAAGCGGAAGTAGCGTGGTCGGTGGGTGACCTGGCGCTCGAGTTGGTAGGCTTCGTCGAGACAGGTTTCGATGTAGCGGATGCCGAGGAGGCAGACTTTGTAGGCGCTCGAGCCGGGCTTGAGGCGCTTCATGTCTTGGTGGAAGGCGGTGTGGTTATGGACTTCGCAGACGTAGCCGGAGTTGTGCTTGATGCGGAGGAGTTCCCGGACGGATGCCATGAAGAGGGGTTTTTTGATTTCGAGGAATTGTTTGGCGGCGGCGAGGGGGTCTTCGCTGTTGAGGAGAAGGTTGAGTTGCTGGGTGTCGTTGTTGGGGAAGTTGGCGAAGAAGATGGCGCTGGTGTTGAGGGCTTTGAGGTCTGCGGCGATTTCTAAAGCGCTGGAGTCGGTGCTGCTTCGTCCGACGAGTTGGTCGTCGAAGGTGAGGATGGAGCCGTAGTGCGGGAGGGGTTCTCCGGGAATGAGAGTGCGTTGGACGAGGCGGCGGCAGGTTCCGGTGGGGCGGTCTCCGACGCGGCCGATGTCATTTCCTTTTTGGTAGACTGGATCGAGCTGAGGGATGGGGGCTTTTCTTGTCTGCTCGATGAGTGATTGAGCGAAGGATGGTCCGGTGAGGAGCAGGAGAAGGATGAAGGTTTTCATGGGGAGGCGTTTACTATAGCAGAAGCTCGGGTTCTTGGGAGAAGCTTTCAAAAGAAACCTGCTTTTAAAAAGCGGCGAACTAGTTGAGGAAGGCGTAGCCGGCGTTGAGGTAGGTGGCGAAGGTGACCCAGATGAGGTAGGGGATGAGGAGGGAGGCGGCGGGTTTTGAGACTTTTGAGAAGGCTTGGATGGTGAGGAGGATGGTGAGCCACATGAGGATGATGACGACCAAGGCGAGGGTGATTTGGTGGGCGCGGAAGAAGATGGGGGTCCAGAGGAGATTGAGGATGAGTTGGGTGGAGAAGAGGAAGGTGAGGCGGTTTTTTCCGAGGTTTTTTTGGTGCCAGATGAGGGCGAAGCTGGTGCCGATCATGAGGTAGAGGGTGGTCCAGACGGGGCCGAAGAGCCAGTTGGGTGGTCGACCGGGTGGGTGGTTGAGGGAGGAGAACCAGTTGGGGATGGAACTGGAGGTGAGGAAGCTGCCGAGGCCGCCGAGGAGGAGCATGGTTAGGGAGGAGAGGATGATTTTTGCGGGGAGAGAGGTCATGGCTGGAATGCTGGAATGCTGGAATGGTGAGTGGTGAGTGGTGAGTGGTGAATGGTGAATGGTGGAGGGGGAAGGTGGAAGGTGGAGGGGGGAGCTTTGAAAAAGGTTTTGGAGGGCTTGGTTGAGGGGGACTCGGGCTAAAGCCCAAGCTCCGTAGCTTGGTTGGGGGTATGGAAAAGCCCGTGGCCGTTTGGGGCTGCGGGCTTTGGAAGGTTCGGTTTTGAATGGCGGTTACTTGTCGAAGCTGAGGCTTCGGAATTCTCCGGCGGCGGCGGTTACGGCGCGTTCGATGGGGAGGCGCTCGGTGGAGGAACCGGTCCAGAAGCCGTGGCCGCTGGTGTGGTTGAGCATGTATTGGGCATCGGATGGAGTTTCCATGGCGGCGCCGTGGGCGACGAGGATGGTGTCGGGGCTGAGCTCGCGGCACTTTTGATAAACTTTTTCAGTTTGCTCGGCAGTTTCCTCGATGGTCATGCCGTTGTCGTAGCCTTTGATTCCGCCTTTGGTGGTTCCAGCGTGGTAGCAGAAGATGTGGGGTTTGGCTTGCTCACAGATGGCGTAGGAGTCTTCTTCGGTGAAGGCCAGTCCGACGGAGACCATGTCCATTTCTTCTTTGGCGAGGATGAGCATGTCGATCTCGTTCTGGAGGGTGATGCCAGCGGAGGTCATGACTTTAAAGATCTCAGAGTCATGGTCGATGTAGGAGATGGATGGGCCAATGTTGGAGACGGAGTTGACGCCCATGTCTTTGCACTCTTGGAGGACCATGCGCATGTCTTTGAGGGGGTCGTTGGCATTGAGGCAGGCGCAGACGAAGGACTTTCCTTCAAGGGCGGGCATGATGTCTTCGCGGGTGTAATTAAGGGTCTGCTTATTGGAGTCAAGGATGGGCCACATCATGGCCATGGTGCCCATTCCGTTTGAGCGGAGGCGGGCTCCGGAGAAGGTGTTGATGCAGTCGGAGCCGGCGGCTTCTTGGAGTTTAGCGACGAGGCCGGATCCCGCAGAGGAGATCATGATGGGGATGCGGGCGTCGACCTTGGCTTTGAGCTTGGCGAGGATTTGCTCGGTGGTGATGCGTTTCGTGATCATGGGTTTAGGAAGGTGTTGATGAGTTGGTTGAGTGGTTATTGGTAGGCTTCTGGTTCCTGATGGCGAGGGGGAAGGGAGGTAAGTTGAGAGTTAGGGAGGGAGTTGGCAATGGTGGATGCGACGGATTCTGGATGGAGGTCATCGCGCGGGCTGGACAAGGCGAGGGCGTGAAGAAAGATAAAAGGCTGATCTGCCGGCGAGCCGGCTGTTTCATATGAAAGCATGATGTTAGGGCTCAGGTGGGAGAGCTTAAGAAGGAAGGCTGGGTTGATGGAGAAAGGGGGTCTTATTCTCGCTCTCTATTTTATTTAGTCTGGTCTTGGGATTTCGAATTGGTCGCGGGTGCGGGCGTACCAGTCGGGAGAGGCCATTCGGGCAAGAGGGAAGTACGAGGATTCCTGGAGGTAGCCTTTTTCGTCCATGAGGCCATCGCGGACGTGGACGTAGTGGACGATCCCGATGACGAGGCGATTGGCTCCGATTTCGAGGGTGGAGTGCTCGGTGCATTCGAGAGCAACGGGGGCTTCGGCGATGCGAGGGACCTTGATTTTCTGAGAGGGAAGGGTGGTGAGTTCGGTGTTCTGGAGTTCGCTTTGGCCGTGCGGAAGGGTGGCGGAGGTGTCGACCATGATTTGGCCGAGAGGTTCATCGACCATGTGGACGACGAATTCTTGGTTCTCGCGGATGTTGCGAGCAGTGTCCTTGGGGGTGTGGCGGTCTTTGTTGCCAGGAGCGAAGGCGACGATGGGAGGATTTGAGCCGAAGACGTTGAAGAAGGAAAAGGGGGCGGCGTTGAGGGTGCCGTCGGAATCTTGCGTCGTGACCCAAGCGATGGGGCGAGGGGTGACCAAGGAGGCTAAAATGCGGTATCGATCACCGGGTGAGAGGTTCTCCATGCAGAAAGTCATGGGCGGAAGTTTGTCGGGGATATTGAAAGGTGCAACTGGGATTTTGGCGCTCTATTCTGCGGGTTGACTGATTTCATCACTCTGGTAGATTGCGAGAAGTGGTAAGGAAGATCACAGCTTCTTTTTTTCTCACAGTCATGGCTTTGGTCATTGGGCTGCATTCGCCGGTGCTTGGGTATTGTTCGGCTGAAGGTGAGGTTTTTGTGGGCGAGCACTTTGTCGAAACTGACTGCCATCATGATTGTGATCACCATGATGATTTGGCTGAGGTGCCTTGCGAAGAAGAGCATGAATTTTTGACGCTTGATCCGGGTGATTTTCAATGGAGCCCGCTTCCGATGGTTGAGTCGCCCGTGGAGCTTGTGCTGGAAGATTTTGATCGGAACTTCCGACCTGTTCTTCTGAAAGGGTCAATTTTTGTGTATACGCTCAAGCTGATCAATCCGCCTCCGCCTAAGGTGCCGATTTTCCGGCGCGATGCGGCCTTGAGGGTCTGATTCCTGTTTCATGCTCAGCGGTATTCTCCGCTTTGAGCCTTCTTTCGTTGTGCGACCTAGAATGGGTCTCCCTCTTTTTTTAACTCCGGCCTCTTTGAGCCATGAAACGATCTCTCTTATTATTTACTCCTCTTATGTTTGTGTCCTGCGCGGATGACGTGCTGACCGAAGTTCCAATTGTGCAAGTCCGCCCGCTCGAGGTGGTCGAAACTGCTTTGAAAACCGGTATTCCGACTTCGCCGAAGGAGTTGGAGGTTTCACTCGAAAGCCTTCCGGCTCAGGTTCGCGAAACGAATCTTAGTTTAGCGGCGGCTCGACAGTTGATGAGCGAAGCGCGAGGGAAGCTAAAGAGCTCAGGGCTTGCTAGCAATCCGGAGGTGGAGGTGGGCTTTGAGACGAATCGCCGCTTTCATGATTTTATGCTCACGGTGGGAGTTTCAAAGAAATTTCCCCGCACGAATCGTCTCCTGATTGAGAAACGTGTGTCTGAGATTTTGATCCAAGCAGCGCAAGCGGAAGTGCGAGATGCCGAGCGTCTTTTGATTGGGAAGGCGCGCTTGTCTTTAGTTGAAATTTTGGCACTCCGTCAAAAAAAGGCTCTCATTTCGGTCCAGGAAGAAAACGCCATGAGTCTGAGTGAGTTTACTGAGAAGGCGGCGGCGAAGGGCGAGGCTTCGGTGCTCGATGCTGGCGTGGCATTATTAGAAGCCACTCGCTTGCGCAACCAGGTGAAGCAGATCGAGATCAAGGAAGTTCTCGCGATTGCTAAACTCCGTCCACTTTTAGGAATGAAGCCGGATGGGAAGATCACGGTGACGGGGGAACTTGCGGAACCTGAAATGCCGATGATGAATGTCACTCGCTACCGTCGACCAGATCTTGAAGCGGCTCGACTGAGAGCGCGGAGTGCGAGCACGGGTGCGGACTTGGCGCGCTCCACTCGGGTTGAAGATATCGAAGCTGGGATCTACGCCGGATTGGGGCGGGCTGAAGATGCCCCGAATGGATTCGAGTCTGAGCGGGTCTTGGGTTTTCGGTTTAAAATTCCTCTCGGCGACAATCCGGCTGCGGCTGGAAATGTCATTGCTTCGGAAGCGCGTGCCGCGCGTCTCGCGATCGGTTCGCTGGCGCTGGAGCAGATGGCGAATGCCGAGGCGCATGCCGCTTATGCTGAGATGAAGGAGTGGCAGGCTCTCTCTGAGCAGATCAAATCTCGCCTCCTCCCGCTTGCTGACCAACAGATCAAAGCGACCGAGCAAGCCCGTGCGAATGGGCAGGCGGCTCTGCGTGATGTGCTTCTCGCCAAAGAGCAAAAGCTCGCTTTGGAGATGACTTATCTCGAAGCCGTTCGCGACTTCCATCTCGCCCACGCCAACTATCTCACCGCCACGTCTCAATGAAAATTGCTCTTACCATTTTAGCCTCGCTTGCTGTTCTTTCTGCTGAGGAAGAGCGGGTGAATCTCAATGCGACTTCGATGAAGAACCTCGGAATCGAGACCTTCACGGCCACTGAGATGAGCTTTGAAAGCACCTTCTTTGCGATCGGGGCCTTGCAAGAAATTCCGAGCAATCACAGTGTCGTTTCCAGCCGAATTCCGGGGAGAGTTGTTGACCTGAAAGTGATCGCCGGCGATCAGGTGACGGAAGGAGAGGCGCTGGTGGAGGTGGAAAGTCGCCAGCCTGGAGGGCCGGTGATCACGCTCAATGCTCCCGCTTCAGGGATTGTGGCGGAGAGTCATGTGCGGTTGGGCGAGCCGGTTGATCCTTCTAAAGAACTCCTCGATATTTTAGATTTAACGGAGCTCTGGGCGGTAGCGCGGATCCCTCAGCAGGAAGCAGGGAAAGTTGAGATTGGGACGAAGGCGAGAATTCAAATTCCGGCTTTGAAGGGCGAGACGATTGAGGGCGAGTTGATTCGATTTGGAACTGAAGCCGATCCGTCTTCGGGAACCTTTGATGCCATTTTCTTGATTCAAAATACGGATGATAAACTTCGGCCGGGAATGCGGTCTGAATTTTCCATCATCACGAAGGTGCGTGAAGCCGTTACGGTCGTCCCGATTGAAGCGGTGCAAGGGGATCTGACGAATCGGGTGGTTTACGTGCAGGATTTTGATTTGCCCAATTCTTTTATCAAAGCGCCTGTCGTGACTGGCGAGGCGAACGATCGCTTTATTGAAATCAAAGAGGGGCTCTACGAAGGGGTCGATGTCGTGACGAAAGGGGCTTATCTCCTCGGCTTTGCGGGAGGGGGAAATCTTTCGCTGAAGGAGGTGCTGGATGCGGCTCACGGTCACGAGCACAACGAAGATGGAAGTGAGATTACAGATGATCAAGAGAAGGCCGCGGCCAGTGATGGGGAGCATGCTCACGATCATGATGCAGGTCCGGTCAACCGCTTCCTCGTCATCATCTGCGCGATTCTCGGAGTGCTGCTCATTCTTTCCGGATTTCGTCAATTCTCGCTTGAGCGTCAGCTTCGCAAAACACTCTGATGTTAAATAAGCTCATCCAATTTTCCCTCGCGCAGCGGGCCCTCATTATGGGGCTCGCCCTCATCGTGCTCGCGCTGGGATACAGCCGGGTGAAGAGCTTGCCAGTCGATGTTCTCCCTGATCTCACCAAGCCCACCGTTATTATTCTGACCGAGGCGCCGGGCCTCTCGCCAGAGGAAGTGGAGACTCGGGTTACGATCCCCATAGAGCAGGGCTTGATGGGGGTGAATGGTCTCAATCGCTTGCGAACTACCAGCGATATCGGGTTGAGCGTTACTTTTGTAGAGTTCGATTGGGGGACCGAAATCTACCAAGCACGGCAGTTTGTGCAGGAACGCTTGAGCGCGATTGAATTGCCGGAGGGGGTGACACCTTACATGACTCCGGCCACTTCCCTGATGGGGAATATCATGCTCGTGGCGATCCTTGATCCTTCTGAGGAAACGAGCCCGCAGGATCTACGAACCCAAGCCGATTGGGTGGTGGGTCGTCGCTTGCAATCGATTGCGGGGATTGCGGAAGTCCTGCCGATGGGTGGGGGGATTCGCCAAATCCAAGTCCAGCCGGATCCTGAGCGCATGCTCGCGCTGGGGGTGAGCTACGACGAACTTCGTACTGCGGCGAAGGAAGCGGTGAGGAATACCACTGGAGGATATATCGAAGGAGAGTCTCAAGAAATCATGGTGCGGAATCTCTCCATGACCACCGATCTGAATCGGATCGCGATGACAACGGTCCGTCACGATGGTTCCCGCCCGCTTAGGATTAAGGATGTGGCCCAGGTGATCTGGGATACCGAGCCGATGCGCGGAGATGCTGGAGCCGAGGGGCATCCCGCGGTTATCCTCTCCATCACTAAGGCTCCGGGATACGATACTCTCGATCTTACGGATCAACTGGAAAGTGCCCTCGCGGAACTTCGTGAGACCGTGCCGGAAGGAGTCGAGCTGCAGGTGGCTTATCGTCAAGCCGACTACATTAATCTCTCTTTGACGAACCTGAAAGATGCTCTTTTGCATGGAGGGATCATGGTGGCGCTGGTCCTCTTTCTTTTTCTGCTGAATTTTAGAATCACGCTCATCACCTTGACGGCGATTCCTCTCTCGCTAGCAATCTCGATCCTTGTCTTTTCCTTCTTCGATCTCGGGATTAATTCAATGACCCTCGGTGGCTTCGCGGTTGCGATCGGGATGGTGGTCGATGACGCGATCGTGGATGTGGAAAACGTCTTCCGTCGACTCCGCGAAAATCCAAACAAGCCGAGGCTCCCTGTGATTGCGGCAGCGTCTTCGGAGATCCGCTCCTCCATTCTTTACGCGACCATTTTGATCATTCTGGTGTTCGTCCCGCTTCTTTCGCTTTCGGGAGTTGAGGGGCGTCTCTTTGCTCCCATTGCATACGCCACGATCATTAGTATGGCGGCTTCCTTCTTGGTCTCGCTCACCGTGATTCCGGTGCTTGCCTCTTTTCTTCTTAAGCCGAAGCCAGATAGGGTGCATCGTGATGGATTCATCCTCGTTTTGATCAAGGGTTTCTTTGAAAAGATCATCCTCCGTCCTGCTCTTGCTCAACCCTTCGTGGTGATGGCGTTGGCGGCGGGGTTGGTGGCAGCGGGTGTCTTGGTTTATCCTGAGATGGGGAAGAATTTCCTCCCCTCATTTCGTGAGCCCACCACGGTGATCGCGACGGCGGCAAGCCCGGGGACTTCGCTAAAAAAGATGAAGCAAATCAGCCACACCGCGATGGATTTGATCAAAGAAATTCCCGAGGTGACGCATGTCTCTTATCGCGCGGGGCGGGCTGAGAATGGTGACCACATCGTGCCGGTTTCGACCGTGGAATTTGAGGTGGAATTTGAGGAACACCTTGAGCGACCAAAGGCCGAGGTTCTGAAAGATTTGAGTGAAGCGATGAAGAGTATCCCCGGCACTTTCTCGGCGATGAGTTCGCCGTTGGGAGACCGGATTGGGCATATGCTTTCGGGGGTTCCAGCGAAGATCGCGATTAAGATCACGGGGCCAGATCTCGAGATGCTGAGTAAGCTAGGCCAGGAGGTCACGGAGATCGCGCGTCGTATCGAGGGTCTCGAGGAAGCACGTCCCGAAGCCCAGTCATCAATCCCGCAGCTGCGGATTGAGCCCGATCCCACTCGTCTGCCCGTTTATGGACTGACACCGGGGAAATTGAACGATGAGCTTGCGAGCCTGATCGGTGGTGAGATCATGACTGAAGTCTTCGACGGTCAGCGGACCTATGACCTCGTGCTCCGGCTACCGGAAGAATGGCGATCTAGCCCTGAGCGGTTAGGGGATCTCTATCTCGACACGCAGTCGGGGATTCAAGTTCCGCTGCGGGACCTCGCTCATATTCGTCAAGCGAGTGGCCCGAACAATATCATGCGTGAGAACACGCAGCGGCGCTTCGTGGTTTCGATCAATCCGACTTCGCAAAATTTGGTGGAGTTGGTTGATGAATTAAAAACGAAAGTGAAGGAGGAACTCGAGTTGCCCGCCGGATATGCGGTTTCGTATGAGGGTGATTATCTGGCGCAATCGCAAGCGACGGATCAGATTTTAAAGACCTCCGTCATCCTTTTTGTGGTCGTGGCCTTTCTCCTCTTTAGCTACTTCAAGAGCGCGAATTTCACCTTCCAAGTGCTCATTGATGTGCCGATCGCTTTGAGCGGGGGCATTCTCCTGACCCGTTTGGATTTGGACAATGTGTCCATCGCAACCTTGGTTGGATTCATTGCGATTGCGGGGATTTCAGCGCGCAATTCCATCATGATGCTCTCTCATTACCTGCATTTGATGAAGCACGAGGGGGAGAGTTTCACCAAAGAAATGGTGGTGCGTGGAACGCTTGAGCGGCTGGTCCCAGTGCTGATGACCGCGATCTCGGCGGGGATTGCGCTTCTGCCGCTCACGATGGATCTGGGCTTCCTTCCATTCGTAGAAGCGGGTGATCCTTCGGTCGCTCCGGGGAAAGAAATATTGAATCCCGTGGCTCTCGTGATCGTCGGAGGTTTAGTGACATCGACTCTTTTTGGACTTTTGGTGACCCCTGCAGTTTTCTGGACTTTTGGGAAGAAATCATCAGAAAAAGCTCTGCGAGTAGGCGCTCCTGCCGCAGGCTAACGCTTAACGAACAAAATAAATTCTTATGAAAAAATTGCTCCTCATATCAGCCCTAGCCATGCCCCTCGTTTTTGCAGACGAGAAGGGTGAAAAACATGATCATGACCACGATAAAGGTGGTAAAGACGTGAAAGGACACGTTGATCACGTTGAGGCGATCAAGGCTCCAAACGGAGGTCGGATCCTTCACGAGATCGTTCCGCATGCTGAATTTTTCATCACGAAGGATCGCAAAGTGCAGATTACCTTCGTGAATGATGAAGGGAAAGCGATCGAAGACGGGGCGACCTTGAAAGCGGTGGGCGGGAAGTTGTCTGCTCCGACTAAATTCACTTTCGAGAAGACCAAGCACGGCTTTGTTTCTAATGAGAAACTTCCCGAGGGAAAAATGGTCCCGATCATGTTGATGTTCAAAGACAGTAAGGGCAAAGCGGCGCCGCGTATCAAGTTCAACGTAGACATGAGTGATTGCCCGACCTGTGACTTCCTCGAGTATGCTTGCACTTGTGATCATAGTCACGATCACGATCACGACCACGATCATAAAAAGAAGAAGTAGAGGCCTTAAGTAGCGATGGCGGGGGATAAAAGTGAACTTGAGAAGTGGGCGACCGATGTGATTTTCGGGCGTGCCCGTGGTCTCGGGCCTGCGCTCATGCGTATTTTACTGAGAGGGCTTTCGTGGCTCTATCGCTTGGGGGTGAAAGTTCGGCTTCGACTGTTTCGGAAAGGCTGGAAGCCGCAGGCGAATCTGGGGACGATGGTCGTCAGTATCGGGAATATCACGGTTGGAGGAACCGGTAAGACGCCAGTGGTGGAGCGCTTTGCGAGAGAGCTTACGGAGCGCGGGCGTAAGGTGGCGATTTTGAGTCGCGGGTATAAGAGCAAGGATTTGAAGGAGCCTCAGAAGTGGCAGAATCCGGAATCAGGGGAGGTCATTACGAGCCCACCGAAGATTGTGAGTGATGGTAAGAAGGTTCTTTTAAAGGCGAATTACGCGGGAGATGAGCCTTATATGTTGGCGAAGAATCTCCCTGGGGTGGCGGTGGTGGTGGATCGTGACCGGGTGAGAGGTGGTCGCTTTGCGGTGAAGGAATTGGGGGTGGATACCTTGCTCCTTGATGATGGTTTGCAGTATCTCGATCTGGATCATTCGATCGATGTGGTTCTCGTTGATCAAAATGCGCCTTATGGGAATGGCTATATTTTGCCTCGTGGAACGCTGCGGGAACCTCCCGCGAACCTTTGCCGAGCCGACTATATTTTCTTAACGAAGTGTGATGGGCAGCCGCTTGATTCATTGGTGAAGAAGATTCGCAAGCACAACAAAGAGGCCGAAATTTTACAGTGCACGCATGGTCCGAAGCATTTGCAGGGAGTGTTTCATGATGAGGTTTTGCGGTTAGAAGCCTTGGAGGGGAAATACATCGGAGCGATTTCAGGGATTGCTCAGCCGAAGAGTTTCGACAGTCTCCTGAAGGAGCTGGGAGGGAACGTTTTGTTCCATACCACCTTTGCGGATCATCACGCTTTTAGCGCGGAGGATATCGCGCCCTTTATGCACCGTTGTATTACGCGTGGAGTCGATATGATTGTGACGACGGAGAAGGATGCGGTGCGCTTTCCTCTGCCAGAAGAAATGAATATTCCGATCTATTACCTTCGAATCGAAGTGAAAATTTTAGAAGGCGAGGAAGTGTGGGAGCGTTGTGTGGAGCGGATTTGTCAAAGAGTGGAGCGGGAGCCTGAGGATTGGACCGAGGAAAGAATTCGTAAAATGGAGTCGGCTTAGCGCTGGTATTTTTCGAAAGAGACGGAACATTCCCCTCGTGCTAGATCGATTGCAACGACCTCTTCGTGATCTGCGGCTTTCGCTGACTGATCGCTGCAACTTTCGTTGTCGTTATTGTATGCCGGTTGAGGTGTTTGGACCGGGTTATCAATTTTTGCCTCGTGAGGAGATTTTGACTTTCGGGGAAATGATCCGAACGGTGCGAGCGGGAGTGGAGTTGGGGGTGACGAAGGTGCGATTGACGGGTGGTGAGCCGCTTTTGCGACGTGGGGTGGCTGATTTGGTTGCGATGATCGCCGCGGTGCCCGGAGTTGAGGATCTGGCGATGACCACGAATGGGATTTTGCTGAATCACCATGCCGAAGGTTTGGCGAAGGCAGGCTTGGACCGAGTGACGGTGAGTTTGGATGCGTTGGATGAAAAAGTTTTTGCGGAGATGAATGGGGTGGGCGCGAAGTTAGAGAGGGTTCTTTTAGGAATCGAGAGCGCTCAGAAATTTGGCCTGCTAGTGAAGGTGAACATGGTGGTTCAGAAAGGGGTGAATGATCAGGAGATTCTCCCGATGACTCGTTGGAGCCGAGAGGCAGGGGTGACTCTTCGTTTTATTGAATTCATGGACGTGGGCGAGACCAATGGCTGGGATACCTCTCAAGTGATGACGGCTCGTGAAATTTTGGATCGAGTGACTGAGGCTTATCCGGCAGAAGTGGTGCCGGCTTCTTATCCGGGTGAGGTGGCGAAGCGCTGGCGCTTTTCAGATGGAGAGGGAGAATTTGGGATTATCTCTTCGGTCAGTCAGCCCTTTTGTGGGGATTGTTCGCGATTGCGGGTTTCGGCAGAAGGGAAGGTCTTCACCTGTTTGTTTGCGGGGGAAGGGCAAGATTTACGCGAGTGCTTAAGATCGGTGGAAAGCGATGAAGAGCTTGTTGAGTTTATCAGGGGGCTTTGGTCGAAGAGGGAAGATCGATACTCAGAAGAGAGGGGAGAGGTAAAGAAGTCGAAGGCGGAAATGAGCTACTTGGGTGGCTGAGGTTTTTTGGTTTCGAGACAAAAAAAGAGCCCCATCATTGTGGAGCTCTTAAACGAGTGGGTGTAGTGTGTGTTGCCTGTGTGTGTGGTGGCTTTAAAGTTTCGCTTTTGCCTTTTTGTAGGACTTCTTAAGCTTGGCGAGATGGGCTTCAGTTGCCGAAATCTCTTTCAAGAGGGACGCAAGTTCTTCGATCGCACGAAGTTCCTTGGAACCACCTGATCCTTTTGACCCGATGGGAATGCCGCCTTCTTTTCGTCTCCAGGAGGCGATAGTAGCAGCAGTCACTTTGAACTTAGTGACGGCTTTGGTTTGTCCGCCTCGACCTTCTTTGTTGATGAAGTCGAGGATCTCTTTTTTTTGCGCAGCGCTATATCGCTTTGCTTTCTTTTTTGCTTTGGCCATGTGCGACCATTAGGATTTGTGGACTTAGCGTCAATCTCTTTTTGAAAGAGAGGAATAGAAAATTTTCTACTTTTCCTTTGCGCGAAGATCATAGCAAACGAGCCTTTTTACGCTGCCATCAAAGCCTCTGGAGTTTTGTGCAATATAAAGTAACCCTCGGTGGATGACTGGAGGGGTCCAAGTTTCCCTCGCGTAAAAGAATCGAGTTCGCTGCAAAGTAATTGGCTTTTGTGGAGTGAGCTGCAATTCTAAGAAACTTCCATCCTCTCCGAGAGCAAAAGTTCGGTCCTCCGTTTTTAGGAAAGACGCTCGAAAGAGGCCAGTGACTCGCTCCTCTTCTTTCCACCTCATTTCATTTTGCCATATCAATTTTCCGCTTGGAATATGAAGCGACTTTAATTCGGTGTCAGGGATGTTTCGGCCAGCAAATCCGTAGAGGTGATTTTTTGCGATGAGAGGAATCATCATGTGCATGCCAAATAGTCGATTCTTCCAAAGAGGAGTGGGCTGCAAATTTTCATTAAATTGAAGGAGGACCCCGCCGAGCTCATAGCACTCAGAAATGAAGACCTGATTGTTAGGAAGGGTGAGCGGGGTGGAGGCGAGGACTGATTCATAAATGTCTGCTCTCCATGGAAAGCGGGAATGGAGTTTTCCGGTTTTAGGGTCGAGCGCGAGGAGCCCACCCTGTGGAGGTTTTGATTCTCCAGCAGCGAGAACGAGGGCGACGTCTTGGCCGTGAAGCTTCGTAACGATGGGAGAGGCATAGGAAGCACCCCATTGGTCTTCATGTTTCCAAGCGGTGGTTCCGTCGTTCAGATGAAAGGCTGCGACGCAGGTGCCGCTGGTTTTGTTCTCCCTTCCTCCGATGTTCATGATGAGGTGCTTTCCGTGGACGACCGGATTTGGGCCATAGCCAAAGAAGTATTGCGGAATTTGGAACTCTTTCATGAGGTCACGTTTCCAGAGGGGTTTCCCAGTTTTGAGGTCTAGGCAGTGGAGCATCGCGGTGACTCCGATGAGGTAGATGCGATCCAGGTGAACGACTGGGCTGGAACGTGGGCCGGATGAGAAGCCGTAGCGGTCGCGGTATTTGATGGGGTAGTTGAAGGTCCAGAGTCGTTTGCCGGTTTCGGCGTCATGGCAATCGAGAGTTTCTTTTGAGTCGAGGGCATGAAAGTGGAGAAGTTTGCCGTCGACTAAAATGGGCGAGCTGTAGGAATCGCCGCGAGCAAGTTCGAAGACAGGGGACGGGCCTTCGGCGGGGAAGGTTTTGAGAAGGGGGCCTTCGTTGCTGGTGCAGTTGTCTCGTGGGCCAAAGAAGCGGGGCCAGTCTTCGATGGTGGCTTCAGGTGAAAGAGGGGTCGGCGCCTTGTGAAAGACTAAGGGGAAGGTCTCTGCCGAAAGGAGAAATGGTAAAAACAGCAGAAGGCGGAGAATGAACATGGTGGGAGGATATCGCAAATTTAGAAAGAATCAGAGTGCTTTTCGTTCTTTCCAGATGAGCAATTCACTCCTTAATAGCAGAGATGAAACGAATGTTCGGACTCGCGTTGGCTTGCGTCACAATTGTGACTGCAGGGGCTCAGGAGAAATGGCTCTCATTTGAGGGTAAGGAAGGTCCAGGTAAGGGGAAACACATTGTGCTGGTTTCCGGTGATGAGGAGTATCGCTCTGAGGAGAGCATGCCGATGCTGGCAAAAATTTTATCAAATCATCATGGGTTCAATACCACGGTGCTTTTTTCTTGGAGCGAAGATGGAGCTTACATTGATCCAAACAATGCCAAGGGCGTGCGAGGATGGGAAAAGCTGGATTCTGCTGACTTGATGATTATCGGGACTCGGATGAGAGAGTATACTCCTGAGACGATTCAGCATCTGGGGGGCTACCTAAATGCGGGTAAGCCGGTCATTGGTTTTCGCACCGCGACTCATGCTTTTAATGGAGGGGAAACGATGGGGGATATTAAGGCCAAAGATTGGGGGCTTAGGATTTTAGGAGAGCAATGGGTGAATCACCATGGTCGACACAAAGGTGAAGGTGCTCGGGCGGTTATCGAAACAGGCCGCGAGAGTCATCCGATTTTGAACTCGGTGAAGGATATTTTTGGCCCTAGTGATGTCTATGGGGTGAAGCATCTCACCGATAAAGACACCATTCTTCTTCGAGGTGCGGTGACCGATTCTTTGGCTCCTGATTCTAAAAATGTCGAGGGTGCTAAGAATGATCCCATGATGGCTCTTGCTTGGTTGCATACTTACAAGGCTCCTGAAGGAGATCAGACGGGCCGTGCGCTCTGCACAACGATGGGTGCTTCGGTGGATTTTGTGAGTGATGACCTTCGTCGTTTGATCGTGAATGGTGCTTATCATCTTTTGGATTTAGAAGTTCCTGAGAAGGCTGAGGTCTCTTATGTGGATCCCTTCTATCCGAGCTTCTTTGGATTTTGGAATGGTAAGAATGCCAAGATCTGGAAAGAGCGTGCGTTGGTAGCGGAAGACTTTGGGCTTGGGAAAACTCCAGTTGCCCCTGAGCCAAAGGGGTCTCCGAAATGGGAATTCCGTCCAATGAAGAAGTAGTGATGGACTGGCACGCTTTTCTCCGCGAGTGGCAGAAGGAGGCCGTGGCGAGGGGCTTTCAAAGCAAAACCTTGGTGGAGGTTGGCGGGTATCCGGTGCTTGCTTCGAATAAGGGAGATTCGTCGAAGCCTTGCCTTTATCTCTCGGCTGGGATCCATGGCGATGAGCCGGCGGGGCCTCAGGCTTTGTTAGGATTACTGAGAGAGGGCTTTTTTGACGACCGTTTTCGCTGGTTGATTTGCCCCCTCCTTAATCCGACTGGCTCGGAGGCTAAGCTTCGTGAAAGTGCGACGGGGATCGACCTTAATCGTGATTACTGTCTCTGTCAGTCAGAGGAGGTGTGTGCGCATATTGACTGGTTAAAAAAGCAGGAGACTCCTCAGCTTTTTCTTTCGCTGCATGAAGATTGGGAGAGCAGTGGTTTCTATTTTTATGAGATCAATTTGCGTGATGAGGGATCGTTCTACCGGGCGATCTTGAACGCGGCTTCTCCGCATTTTCAGCCCGAGCCGGAAAGGGTGGTGGATGATCATGAGGTGACTGAGTTGGGCTGGATTTATCATTCTGAGCATCCTGATTTACCCGAGGGCTGGCCGGAGGCGATCTTTCTCGCAAAGCTGGGCTGTCCGCTCTCGTTGACTTTTGAGACGCCGAGTAGTGGAAGCCTAGAGAAGCGGATCGCTTGCCATCAAGCGGTGATCAAGGAAGCGGTGGCTAGCAGTGGGCTATTATAATTGGGGCTCGGTTCTGCACTTGCCGAATGTGTGCTGAGACGGCATTTTCATACCATGCCTACTGAAGAAGAAAATGTTGTCTGGAAAGGACGCTCTCATCAGATTGTTAACTTTTGGCCTCTTGTCATTGCTCTTCTGGTGACGCTCGCAATTTTGTGGGTCACCTTTGGCACTGATTTACCGGCTTGGGTGGCCTTGCTGGCCTTGGTGCCGTTTTTCTACGCCGCGTGGCTCTATCTTGGGACGAAGTTGATGGTTTATGAATTTACGAGTGAGAGGATGCGGATTTATGAGGGGATTTTGAATCAAGAAATCAATGAAGTGGAACTCTATCGGGTGAAAGACACTCGATTAGAGAAGCCGTTTTGGCTGCGGGTTTTTGGCCTGTCCAATATCGTTCTGACGACATCGGATCGCTCGCTTCCGACGATCGAGATTCGGGCGGTGCGTAATGGAATCGAGATTCGCGAAAAGCTCCGTAAGCAAGTTGAACTTCTTCGTGATAAGAAGAGAGTTCGTGAGGTCGACTTTGAAGGCGGTGACTCGGACGATATGGAGTTTGAAGGGGAATTGTAAGCGGCTCATCATATGAAACGATTTTTTCTCCAAGCTAGCCTTCTTATGGTAGGGGTTTTTACTCTTAGCTCCTGCGGTGGGACTTCACCTCGTGCAGAGGAAAATGCCATGAGTTCGCGGGTCCTTCAGGCCGTAAATCAAGAGCGAGTGAAACGAGGGCTCGGCACGGTGGTTCCGGATGCGGGACTTCGACGTTTGGCGATCGGTCATGGTAATTTTTTGATGCGGAATGTTCATCCCTCCAAGCGGAAGCCAACTCGTGAGATGGCCCACGCAAATTTCAAACAGCGTGCCTCTCAAGCGACCAAAGAGAAATACCAGGTCCTTTCAGAAGTGGTGATGGTGGGTTATGCTGGAGATCTCTCTGCAGTGCCCCAGCGGACAATCACAGGCTGGTTGAATAGTCCGGCTCATCGGAAAGCGATTTTGAACAAGGACCGAAAAATCATGGGAGTCGAAACGCGGTTGCCGGCGGATGGGCGGTATTTCGTGGTAGGTCTGCTCTCGAATGGACGTGGGAGGTAGGGGGGAGAAGGAGTCGCGAGCTTGGTGACTTTCAGCTTTTGGTGGGAAGGAGTGGGAGTCAGGGTATGGGAATGAAACTATACTGTCTCGAAAGCGGCTTAATACTGGAAAAAGACGGTGATGGTCATGCGGTAGAGAATGGACTTTTGGAGCGACTCTTTCAGGCTGGGCTGGGGGAAATTGAGGGGATTTTGGAGAAGGCTTTCGCTGAGGGAAGTGGGATTGACGGGGCGAGTAGGACTGAGGGGGTTTTGGCTCCGGTTCCGGGGGACACGGAGATTTGGGCGGCGGGGGTGACGTATCTGCGGTCGAAGTCGGCGCGGATGGAGGAGTCAGAAAAGGCGGGTGGGGATTTGTTTTATGATTTGGTTTATGAGGCGGATCGGCCGGAGTTGTTTTTCAAGTCGATGGGGTATCGGGCGGTGGGGCATGGTGGAGAGATCCGAGTGCGGGAGGATTCGAGCTGGGATGTGCCGGAGCCGGAGTTGACGCTGGCGGTGAATGCAGGTGGGGAGATTTTTGGGTTCACGATCGGGAACGATGTGAGTTCGAGGTCGATCGAGGGAGAGAACCCGCTCTATCTACCGCAGGCGAAGGTTTATAATGGGAGCTGTGCGGTGGGGCCTTGTTTGCTGTTGGGGAGGGGGGCTTTGAAGGAGGATGCCTTTATTAAGTTGAAGATTACGCGGGGGGGTGAGGTGATGTTTGATGATGCGACGGATTTGACGCAGCTGAAGCGGGGGCTGGAGGAGTTGGTGGAGGCGCTTTATCGGGAGATCGATTTTCCGAAGGGGGCGATGTTGATGACGGGGACGGGGGTGGTGCCGGGGACGGACTTTACGCTGAGGAGTGGGGATGTGGTGGAGATTGAGATTGAGGGAATTGGAACTTTAGAAAACGTGGTGTCATGAAGGATGTTTTAGAATCGGGGGATGAGGGGATCGATGAGGTGGTGACGCGGGCCGAGGGGACGGAGGGGGAGTTGCCGATTTCGGGGGATGATTTGACGAAGGGAAATAGTGGGGATCTTTTTGGGTGGATGCAGAATGTGGGGATGGGTTGGAAGGCGGCGGGGTGGGGGAAGAAGGAGATTTTGATTTTGTCGACGCAGGGGGGGATCCGGCAGCCGGATGGGACGCCGACGGCGCTGGGGTATCATTCGGGGCATTGGGAGGTTGGCTTGCTGATGGAGGCGGTGGCGAATGAGGTGGCGAGGTTGGAGGGGGTTCCTTTTGCGGCGTTTTGTAGTGATCCGTGCGATGGTCGGACGCAGGGGACGAAGGGGATGATGGATTCGTTGCCGTTTCGGAATGATGCGGCGATGGTCTTGCGTCGGTTGATTCGGTCGCTGCCGACCGCGAAGGGGGTGGTGGGGGTGGCGACTTGTGATAAAGGGCTGCCGGCGATGATGATGGCGCTGGCGGGGTGTGGGAATTTGCCGGGGGTGCTGGTGCCGGGTGGGGTGAGTTTGTTGAGTGAGGAGACGGAGGATTTGGGGAAGGTGCAGTCGCTGGGGGCGCGGTATGCGCATGGGGAGGTATCGTTGGGGGAGGCGGCGGCGACAGCTTGTCGGGCTTGTGCGAGTCCGGGTGGGGGGTGTCAGTTTTTGGGGACGGCGGCGTCAAGTCAGGTGATGGGGGAGGCACTGGGAATGAGTTTGCCACATAGCGCGCTGTGTCCGAGTGGGGCGCAGATTTGGAAAGATATGGCGACGCGGAGTGGGCGGGCGGCGATGCAGATGGAGTATCCGCTGCGGGAGGTTTTGACGGAGGAGGCGCTGCATAATGCGATGGTGATGCATGCGGCCTTTGGGGGATCGACGAATTTGATTTTGCATTTGCCGGCGATTGCGCATGCGGCGGGCTTGAGGCGGCCGACGGTGTCGGATTGGCAGGCGGCGAATAAACTGGTGCCTCGGATTGTGGATGCGTTGCCGAATGGGCCGAAGGGCTTTGCGACGGTGCAGGTGTTTTTGACGGGTGGGGTGCCGGAGGCGATGTTGAAAGTACGAGATGTGCTGAACTTGGATGTGAAGACGGTGAGCGGGATGACTTTGGGTGAGAATCTGGAGTGGTGGGAGAAGAGCGAGCGGAGGAAATTGGTTCGGGAGCGGCTTTATGAGCTGGATGGGATTGATCCAGATGAGGTGATTCGGGAGAGGAGTGCGGGCTTGCCGAGTACGGTGACTTTTCCGGTGGGGAATCTGGCCCCGGAGGGGAGTGTGGTGAAGAGCACGGCGATTGATCCGGAAATGATTGATGAGGAGGGGATTTATTTGATCGAGGGGAAGGCGCGGGTCTTTGGGAGTGAGGCGGCGGCAATCACGGCGGTGAAGTCACAGGGGGATGATCGGATCCGGGCGGGGGATGTGATGATTTTGGCGGGGATCGGGCCGATGGGGGCGGGGATGCCGGAGACGTATCAGGTGACGTCGGCCTTGAAGTATTGTGCGGTGGGGAAGGAAGTGGCTTTGGTGACTGATGGGAGGTTTAGCGGAGTTTCGACGGGGGCTTGTATTGGGCATGTGAGTCCGGAGGCGTTGGCGGGTGGGCCGATTGGGAAGTTGCGGGATGGGGATGCGGTGAGGGTGAGGATTGATACGGTTTCGTTGGAGGGAGCGATTGATTTTCTTGGGGATTTTGGGGAGTTGATGGGGCGGGAGTTACATCCGGAGGTGCGGGTGCATCCGGATCTGCCGGATGATACAAGATTGTGGGCGGCGTTGCAGAATGCGAGTGGGGGGAGCTGGGGTGGCTGTGTTTATGATGCGGATGCGGTTGGGGAGGGGTTGAGGAAGTAGGGGGTGGTGAATGAACGATTGGTTTGCTCGAAGGGGTGCCGAGCTAGAGCTCGTCTTAAAATCCGCCGACCCCCATGTGGTCAAAGGTGCGGAAATGGTCAAACATTGGTGGGGTCCTGCGGACCCAGCGAAGGGTCAGCAAGAGATTGAAGTGGAGGAAGAGATGAAGATCATCAAAGGTGGAATTCAATCGGATACTCCTGAGCTGACGACGGTGCGTGTGAATGCGATCGTGGAGAAGATTCAGTTCGATGTGGAGTCGTTCGAAGTGAAGGCGGGTAAGAAGGTGAAGCTCACTTTTGTGAATCCAGATTTCATGCCTCACAATCTTGTGATTACGAAGCCAGGAGCTGCGGACGCGGTGGCGGCTGCAGCGATCGCATTGGGGGCGGATGGTTTTAAGAAGCAGTTTCTTCCTGAGTCGGACGATATTCTCTACGCGACTAAGTTGCTTGAGAAGGGACAGATTGAAGATCTTGACTTCGCTGCTCCAAGCGAAGCTGGTGACTACCCTTTCATCTGTACTTTCCCAGGTCACGCAACGATCATGCGTGGGGTTATGACGGTGAGGTAGGCTAGGACGAAATTTGTAAGAACACGGGAGGGTGACCTTCCGTGTTTTTTTCGTAGCGCTAGATCACTTCTCAGGCGGAGCACTGAGAAAGACCCAGTAGTGCCTTAGGGGGGAATTTGGAAGATGGACGTGACCTACTCCAAAGCGGGTTTGGTCAGCGTAGAAGTCGGTGAAGCCAAGGAGGTGGGTGACGTGTTTTTTTGAATTCATCCACCACCTAAAGGACGCTTCGGGATCGCTGAGGCCGGCGACGTAGGACTCGACGTTGTTTGCGTCCTTAAAAGCGGTCCATTGAAGTGGGAGTCGGTAGCCCGCTCTCGTGATGTATTCATTGGGGCCATAACCATCGGGATCCACATGGTTTAGGTATCCTCGGGTTGCCATGTCTCTGGCGCGAGCACGGGCAGCGTTTGCGAGGCGGGAATCCCAAACGAGAGAGCTTCGTTTTTGCTTGGAGTGGCCGCGGGCGAGAGCGGCGACGACCTTCTCTTTTGCGGACCCACCATCTCGGGAACTGCTCTTTGGTTTGATGGCCTGATTTGGGTCTACGCTTCCTCCGCCACCTCCGCAGGATGCGAGAAGGGAAAGAAGAAGGCTACCCGCGATGCTGGGAAGAATGTTACTACTCATTTGGGGATTAAGATTACTTTAGCCCGGCAGCTTTACGAGCTTTTGCCACGCTTTCTTTGTCGAGTTGTGCGCTCGTTGCTCGGAAGGTTTTGCCGGCTTCGGTTTCAAAAACATAAGTGGAGTCGTCTTCGATGCCGACGAGCTTTGCTTTGATTTCGGTGCCTGCTGCGCTCTTCCAAGTTTCCATCTTGCTGTCTTCGACCTTGATCATGACGGGCGCTTTTCCGCCAGTGGCGAAGGTTCCGGCGGACTTGGCTTTTGAGATGCTGTCCTTCACTTCTTTGAAGATGGTGCCGTATTTTTGGCTCTTCATCGCGGGGTGATCGAAGCGGCCGTAGATTTTTTCGATGTTCGGATCGACAAGGATCACGATGGGGATGGAAGCGCCACCGGTGCGGTAAGAATTTTTAATGAGGTCGGGGAGGCCAACGGTTTCGGAGACGTCAACGACGATGCTTTTCGAGAAGGAGAGAACTGCTTTGCTAGCCGACACACTGACGGCTCCGGGGCAAGCCACTCAGGTGGCGATTCCCTTTTTCTCGGTGATGACGAAAGCGACGGGTTGTTTGGCTTTTGCGGCACTTTTTTGGGCCTCTTCAAGCTGCGCGAGATTGTAGGACCCTTTGGGAATGTCGAAGGCTCCGAGGATTGAGCTCAGGGCGACGGTGAGAGCGAGAATGAGTTTCATGAGATAAGGAAGATGATACGGGCTTGTGAGATGAGGGCAAGCTTGTGGTTTTTCGGGGTGGCACTTGGAATGCCTTCAAAATTTCCCTAGGCTGGCGGAAGATGATCTTAGCTGCTTCCAATGAGGTCGCTCCTGTTGTGGCTCTCCTTGGGATGGTGCTGGGGAGCGTGATTGTGGTTTCGCTCCTTCTGGTGAAGGCGCGGCAGTCTTTGCTCGTTGGGTATTTTCTGTGTGGGGTCATGTTGGCGAATACGGGTGCGACGGCGCTGCTAGGGGAGTCGTCAGGTGAAGCGATTGAGATGTTGGCGGAGCTTGGGGTGGTGCTGTTGATGTTTACTTTGGGGATCGAGTTCTCTTTGCGGGAGCTTTTTCATCTCAAAAGAATCGTGATCGGTGGTGGTGGAGCGCAGATGTTGGTGACCACTTTGATTGGGATGGCCGTGGGTTGGGGCTTTGGTTTGAGTGGAGCAGGGCTTTTGGTGGTGGGTTTTGCGATGGCTCTTTCTTCGACCGCGGTGAGTATAAAGTCGTTTCAAGATATGGGGCAGCCGGATTCTCCGGGTGCGCGTCTCGCGCTTGGGATGGCGATTTTTCAAGACCTTGCGGTGATCATTTTCATGGTCGTTTTGCCCTCGTTGGTGGGAGAGGGCGCTGGTGGGGTGGCTCCTATTTTGCTGGCTTTGGGGAAGGGGGTGATCTTCCTCGCTTCGTGTTGGTTCTTGAGCATCTATGTGGTTCCTCATCTTCTTCACGCGGTGGCGAGTTCTCGGAGTCGCGAGCTCTTTACGGTCACGGTGGTCGGGCTTTGTGCGATCATTGCTTGGGGGGCGAATTGGTTTGGCTTAAGTCTCGCGCTCGGGGCTTTCGCGGGTGGTTTGGTGGTGAGTGAGTCGATTTATTCTCACAAGGTTCTCGCGGATGTTCTTCCGTTTAAGGATCTCTTTTTGACGGTGTTTTTTGTCTCGGTTGGTTTGCTGATTGATCTGCAAGCAGTCTTGGAATCGTGGTGGGTGATCGGTTTGGGGGTCCTGGGTATTTTGGCGGTGAAGGGAGTCGTGATTGCATTTATTGCGAGGCGTCTTGGCTTGCGGCTTCGGCAAGCTCTTGTCGCAGGTGCGGCTCTGGCGAGTAGTGGTGAGTTTTCGCTCGTGCTTCTGGGCAGGGCTTCGGATCTCGGTGGGATCGCGCCAGAGGTTGAACAGATCCTTTTGGCCTGCACTGCGATTTCGATGGCTCTTGTTCCGACTCTCATGCGGGCTGCGTCGCCAGCTTCTAAGGTGATGGAAAAATGGCCCGTCTTTCAGCAGCGTGAGGCGAGTGGTGAATTGAAGGAGGGGGCGAAGGTTGAGGCTCTGAGTGACCATGTTGTGATCTGTGGATATGGGCCAGTGGGGATGGCGCTGCATGAGGCGATGGATCGACTTTCAGTTCCGGTGGTCGTGATTGAGATGAATGCGGCCACGGTTCGCGATCTTCATCGGCGCGGGGTACAGGTGCTTTATGCGGATGCCACGAATCCTCAAACGATGTCTCTCGCGCGAGTTGAAACGGCGCGTGCCATTGCCTTCACCTTTCCGGAACCTTTGCTAGCAATCGAGGGGGTCAGGGCGGCTCGGAGTTTTAATCCGGGGATTGTGACCTATGCTCGGGCGAAGTTTGCGAATGGGGTGGAGCAACTTCAGGAGGAAGGGGTCCACCATATCTTCCACGACGAGGTCACAAGCGGGCAAGCGATGGTCACCGCTGTCCTCGGCTGTTACGCGGTAGAGGAGTGAACATTAACTTATTAAGCAATGTGCGTCCTGTCGTTTAGCGGTAACAAAGTCCATTATCTCTGTGGACTCGATGATGAAGGATGATCTCGTTTACGCAGAGACCAGTTTTCTTTTGAGTCTTTATCTCACCGACAGTAATACTCCGAAAGCTGAGGCCCAGATGGCACAGGCGAAAGTCCGTTTCGATTGGACTCCCTTCCATCAAGTCCAGTTCGCCGTGGTCAGACCTCGCGCGCGCAGGCCGATCAAGGATACGCAGCTCTGAAGATGCACCGTGAAGTCCATGGGGTTTATTGGCTGGCGGAGGTTTCTTGGGATGCGGTTTGGTCGCGGGCCAAATCGCTGGCTCGGCAAAAAGCCTCCCAGCACCTGTGTCGGACCCTCGATATTTTCCACCTTGCTTTGACGATTGAGGTGGGAGCTGAAGAGTTTTTCAGCTTCGATGGACGTCAAAACGCGCTCGCTGAAGCCTTGGATCTCAAGACTCTTGTTCTTTAAAAGCCTTCCCGCTTTTCAGATCCTCCTCGCTAGGTTTCAATCTCGGCATGGCGACGATAGGAACTCCCTTCACGGCGACGGCGAAAAAAGTACTTCTTTGCGGCTCTGGTGAGCTTGGAAAAGAAGTGGTCATTGAACTTCAGCGATATGGGGTGGAGGTGATCGCTTGTGATGCTTACGAAAATGCTCCTGCGATGCAGGTTGCGGATCGGGCCTATGTTTTTTCAATGCTGGATGGCGCGGAGCTGCGCCGAGTGATTGAAAAAGAGCAGCCGGACCTCGTGGTTCCGGAGGTTGAGGCCATCGCGACTGACACGCTCGCCGAAATTGAAGCGGAGGGTATTGCTACCATTATCCCAACGGCTCGGGCGACTCAGTTGACGATGAATCGCGAGGGGATTCGCCGGATGGCGGCCGAGGAATTGGGCTGCCTGAGCTCGCCTTATCGCTTCGCGGGGACGCTGGCAGAATACGAGGTGGCGATTGCTGAAATAGGGCTGCCTTGTGTGGTGAAGCCCATTATGTCTTCGTCCGGAAAAGGACAAAGCACACTCAGGATGGAAGCTGATGTTCTTCCGGCGTGGGAGTATGCTCAGGCCGGCGGGCGCGCTGGGGCAGGCAAGGTGATCGTTGAGGGTTTTGTTGATTTTGATTATGAAATCACCTTGCTCACAGTTCGCCATGTTGGCGGGACTTCCTTCTGCGATCCCATCGGTCACATTCAGCTTGATGGCGACTACCGCGAGTCTTGGCAACCTCAGCCGATGAGCGATGCCGCGCTAAAAAGTGCGCAAGAAATGGCCGCCAAAGTCACCGAAAACCTCGGCGGGCGTGGCGTCTTCGGAGTGGAGCTTTTTGTGAAAGGTGATGAGGTCATTTTCTCCGAAGTCTCCCCCCGTCCGCATGATACCGGAATGGTTACGATGATCTCGCAAGACCTGAGTCAATTCGCTCTCCATGCCCGTGCCATTCTGGGTCTGCCAATTCCGAATATTAAAACTCACGGCCCTGCGGCTTCCTGCGCACACGTCGTGGAGGGGCATTCGGCAAAGGTCAGCTTTTCTAATCTCGATCAGGCCCTCGCCGAGCCCGACACCCAACTCCGGCTCTTTGGGAAACCCGAAGTTGCGGGGAAACGGCGCATGGCAGTTGGGCTAGGTCGAGGCGCGGATATCGAGACCGCCCGTGCGAAAGCCCGAGGGGTGATTTCAGCTCTCGATACCCACCTTTAAAACTATGGTGGAAGTCATCGGCTTCGGAATTGCGGGAGCCTGTGTCGCGCTCCAACTCCAACGCGCTGGTCACTCGGTGCGTGTCATTGATGATGGTCAAGCGGGGAGCTCCCACGTCGCAGCGGGCTTGGTCAATCCGGTCGCGGGACGGAACTTCGAGCCGAGTTGGGAGGTGGCAGATGCTTGGTCGGTGGCTCTTCCTTTTTATGAAGAATTGGGAAAGGACCTCTTCCAGCATGTTCCTATCATGCGATTGTGGCGCGATGAAAAAGACCACGCAAAATTCATCAGTAAGCGGGATCAACTCGAAGCGTGGATTGAGAAGGTCGATGACGAAGGAGTCACTTGGAAAGGCGGAGGCTGGCTTGATTGCCCTGCTTTTTTAGACGCCGCCAAGGAGGCCTTTTTAAAAGGAGGAGGTGAGTGGTCTGATCTCCCGAAGGGCGGCTCGCAAATCTGGTGCGCTGGCGCGGCGGGTTTACTGCGAGAAGATTTTGCAAATATTGTTCATCGCAGTGCCAAAGGGGAGATGCTTACCGTGAAGGTTCCGGAATGGAATGAGCGACGTATTCTTACTCGGAACGGTTGGGTGATCCCGATTGGAAAAGAGCACTACCGCGTGGGCGCAACTTACGAATGGGATGATGTCACTTCCGGTTCCACCGCCGAGGGCCGCGCCAAGGTCGAGGCCTTGCTCCAATCCTTCACCGCTTGTGATTACGAAGTCACCGATCACGTTGCTGGGGTTCGTCCGATTATCAATCGGAGTCAGCCAGTGCTTCTGAATCAGGACGGGAAAGGGTGGATGGTCAATGGCTTGGGTTCAAAGGGTGTGATCTATGCGCCTCGGGTAGGCTTGGAGATGGTGGAGAGGATCTGAGTCACCCTGTGCTTTATGGTCGCATAATGTGAAGGCGGCGGGACTCCGCCACTCCGTGTTGCTATGCGTGGTTGAGGGCTTCACGCAGGATGAGCCGATGTTCTTCTTCGACAGAGCGACCGCTTGCAGCCGCAAGGCTTTTAAGAAGTGCAAGACGATCTTGCTTTCGATTTTTCTGACAAAGAGCTGGGCCATGGGATCACTTTGATATCAATGATAGCTTTTATCAGGTTGAGGGTGCCCATTTCCTGAATCTAGCTGCCTTCACTCTTGCCACATGGGTGGGATCACGGCATTTTTCTCCCCCTTCGTTGATTGGTGACAGTCCGCGATTTTTCCAAAGAAACACGATGAGCGAGCAAGCACGAGTCAGCATCTATGACACCACCCTGCGGGATGGAACTCAGGGCGAGGGATTTTCACTTTCTGGATTGGATAAGATTCGAATTGCGAAGCGGCTCGATGAATTTGGGGTGGACTACATCGAAGGGGGGTGGCCGGGGTCGAACCCGAAGGATATTGAGTTTTTCAAAGCGGCGGCGAAAGAGACGTGGAAGCATGCGAAGATCGCGGCCTTTGGGTCTACACGTCGGGCTGATCTTGCGGTAGAGGATGATCCACAGGTCCAGCTTTTGATCGATGCGGGCACGCCCGTGATCACGATTTTTGGTAAGAGCTGGGAGCTGCAAGTCACTGAGGTTCTCCGCACCACTGCTGAGGAAAATCAAGCGATGATTCGCGACACCTGCCGCTATTTGAAGGAGGCGGGGCGTGAGGTGGTTTACGATGCCGAGCATTTTTTCGATGGCTACAAGGATGGCCCCGAGCATGCAATGGCGACTTTGAAGGCTGCGGTGGAAGGGGGCGCAGATTGGTTGGTTCTTTGCGATACCAATGGCGGCTGTCTTCCGGCTGAGATTGCTGAGATGAGCCGAGTCGTCATCGAGGCTTTTCCTGAGGTTCCTTTGGGGATTCATACTCATAACGATTGCGAGCTTGGGGTGGCTAATGCGGTTGCTTCGGTCGAAGCCGGCGCGACCCAGGTCCAAGGCACCATCAATGGCTACGGCGAGCGGACGGGAAATTGTAATCTCACGTCAGTGATCCCGATTCTTGAACTCAAGATGGGCCTGAAGGCGGTCGATGATGTTTCTAAGATGAAGGACCTTTCTTTCTTCGTGGATGATGTTTCGAACAATCCTCATTTTGCCCGCGCGGCATTTGTGGGGCGCACCGCATTTGCCCATAAGGGGGGGATGCATGTAAATGCGGTTCAGAAACTGGCGCGGACTTACGAACACATCCGTCCAGAGGAGGTTGGGAATTCGCAGCAGATTCTGGTGAGTGAGCTTTCGGGTCAGTCGAACATTTTGATGAAGGCCGAGCAGATGGGGCTGAAACTTGAAAAGGGGAGCGCGGAAGCAAAAGCGATCCTGAGTGAGGTGAAGGAACTCGAGCAGGCAGGCTATTCTTTCGAGGCAGCCGGTGGTTCGCTGGAGCTTTTGATCCGCCGGACTCTCGATCAAGCTACTCAATTCTGGGAGCTTGATGAATATCAATGTTCTTTCCGACAGTTCAAAGATGGGCAAAAGCCTGTTTGCGAGGCTTCGGTGAAGCTTGATGTGGGCGAGGAATCAGCCTTTACCGTTTCTCAAGGACACGGAGTTGTGAATGCTCTCGATGGTGCTTTGCGTAAGGCTCTTCAGCCGATCTTTCCTGAATTGGAAAAGGTTCAATTGATCGACTACAAGGTCCGGATCATCGATGGCGAAGAGGCGACCGCCGCGAAAACTCGGGTTCTGATTGCTCATACCGATGGCGAGACGACCTGGGGAACTGTTGGGGTTTCTGACAGCATTATTGAAGCGAGTTGGATCGCTTTGACCGATGGCTTGGATCTATTTCTTCAGAAAAGAAGATCATAAAGAATTCTTTTCAGCTTGTCGCACGTTCAGAAAGCGGTCATTCTTTCATCCGGTTCATAAATATACACCTACGAACCATCCAGCTTCGCAAGAAGTACAAAAAGGTCGCCTCGGTGACCCGGTCAGGCTCAATAGGGTCTGACTAAATTTAAACACTGTTCGAAAATAAGAAATAAATCCATCGGACGGTGGGATTTCAAAAGAAAAGGGCAGGATCTCACGATCCTGCCTTTTTGATTTAACTCATGATCAGCAAGAAAATGACCTATGAGCTTGCCGTAGATTAGCTCACTTGCATAGTCTTCCGACCAGCCCAACAGGGTAACACATTGACTTATGAGTAACGAAAAACCTAGCATGGCTCTTTTTTGGGGCTGTTTTATCGCGCTGATCACGACGGCATTCGCATTCATCACAAGGGCCTTCCTTGTGAATGACCCATCTCTCTGGCCCGCTGCTTTCGGGCTGGATGGAGTGCAATCCAAGGTTCTCTTTGGACATGGAATTTGGCCCTTCGCGATCTCAATCATCGTATTCAGTCTTGTCATCGACAAGATTGGTTACCGGATCGCAATGATCTTCAGTTTTGTCTGCTACTGCCTCTACGCAGTTTTAGCTCTTATGGCTTATTCAGTCATCAACCCCGGAGGCGAAGCTCTGACCGGCGAAGCACTAAAAACAGCCCAAGCTTCTGCCTACAATTACCTCGTAGCAGGTTCCATCATTCTCGGGCTTGGAAACGGCACCGTTGAAGCCTTTATCAATCCGGTTGTCGCCACCATGTTTAGTAAGGACAAAACAAAGTGGCTCAACATTCTTCACGCGGGCTGGCCCGGTGGCTTGGTGATTGGTGGACTTATTACTCTTGCGCTTGGTTCTCAGGTTGCTGCTGATTGGCGTGTTTTGGTTTACATGATCGCTCTTCCAGCTGTCGTTTATCTTGTGATGCTTATTAAAGTGAAATTCCCAGTCAACGAGCGTGTTGCGTCTGGTGTGAGTTATCGTGAGATGCTTGCTGAATTTGGAATTATCGGGGCGTTGATCGCTTTTGGTCTCGTCTTTATGCAGCTTGAGCAGATCTTCGCCTGGTGGACTACTGCAATTACTGTCATTGCGATTGTGGCATCAGTTGCCGCTTACGGAATCTATTGTAAGAGTCTTGGACGTCCGCTCCTCATCTTCCTCTGCTTGATCATGATGCCCCTTGCTACGACCGAGCTTGGAACCGATGAAGCCATTACTGGCTTAATGCAGGCTCCTCTGATGGCAGAAGGTTTTAATGGTCTGTGGGTTTTGATCTACACCTCGGCGATCATGTGTGGACTTCGTTTCTTTGCGGGGCCGATCATTAATAAGTTTGGACCTCTTGGCCTTCTCTCGATCTGTGCCACTTTGGCGGTGATTGGTCTGTTTTGGCTCTCTAGTGCGCAAGGCTTGGTTGTCATTTTTGCAGCAGCTGGACTTTATGCCGTCGGAAAGACCTTCTTTTGGCCAACAATGTTGGGAGTTGTTGCTGAGCAGTTTCCGAAGGGAGGAGCGCTTACGCTTAATGCGATCGCTGGCATCGGTATGTTGACTGTCGGAATTATCGGTGGTCCTTGGATCGGGGCTCAGACTGCTAAAACGACTCAGGCTGAGATTGAAAAGGCTGTTCCCGGTGTCTACGAAGAGATTTCTAAGACCGACAACTACATCCTCGGTTCTTATCAAGCGATTGATCATGAAAAGGTCAAAACCTTGCCGGAAGAGCAACAGGCAAAGGTCGAAGAAGTCGAAAAACCTTCAGAGCAGAAAGCTCTCGCTCGGATCGCTGTTCTTCCTGTCTTCATGTTGATCGCTTTCCTTGCACTTGTCTTCTACTTCAAGAGCAGAGGAGGTTACAAAGCAGTTCAGGCTGCAGATCATTAATGGTTAAGTTGTTTCGCTAAAATTCAGCAAAAACGGCGGTCTTCGGATCGCCGTTTTTTTTGTTCTTTGATCATAAATATTCAACTTTGCCGTTACAAAATCAGTTTGAGTATTTTCCGAAAAGCCCTAGACAAGTAGCCTTATTTCGTCGCACGGAATCGCTGTGCGAAGCAATGAGCCTTACGCAAACCGACCCATGAAACTCCTCCCAATGTTCAGTATACTTTGCAGTCTTTTCATTCTCTCCAGCTGCGGAGAGCTTGAAACCTCGACCTTTAAATCGAAAGCTAACGGAATCCACGCTAGCGGCAAAACCAAGTCTAAGCTCGTCTCCACTCCCAGCTCGTTCTCGAAAGCGAAGAGTTCCAACGGCTTTCTTCCCGTTCCAGCTTCTCAAGAGGCAATCGCAATTGGTGCGAAGCTTTCCAAAGATAAACATGGCATGCCGACATACTCGCTTGCCGATCGCCAACGTTACGTCCGCACCACGGCCTACTCACACCAAGAGAATGAGCCCGGAGCCCACGGGAGAAAGAATGCCATTGGCACCAACCTGAAATATGGAAGCGTTCGCAGTGCCGCCGCCGATTGGTCTCGCTATCCCGTTGGAACCAAATTCAAGGTGAAGGGGCTCCCTCATACCTACATCGTCGATGACTACGGCTCTGCTCTCGTGGGCACCAACACTGTTGATATTTACCATCCTACTCTCAGGTCCATGCGCCGCTGGGGAACTCGCAAAACTGAAATCTCCGTGATTCAGTGGGGTGATTGGGATCGGACCCTTAAGATTTTGGGTGGTCGCAAGAAATACTCACACACCCGTAAGATGTATTACGCCGCCAAGGCTAAGGTTGATTCCGGCCAAACTAAAAAGTTTGCGAGTCGCTAAATCGTTTTTCCTCCTTTCAAAGCCGGCTTCTTTCCACAAAGAGGCCGGTTTTTTATTTTCCCCAAGTCCTCAATCAGTCAGGGATAGGCATGCTGAAGCAAGAACGTGCTGATTATGTCCTCAAACGGCTCGAAGAACTCTATCCTGAGACGCCCGTCCCTCTGGATCACAGCAATCCCTTCACGCTCCTAGTCGCGGTTCTTCTCTCTGCGCAATGCACCGACGTTCGCGTCAATATCGTGACCCCAGCGCTTTTTAAACTCGCCGATTCGGCCGAGAAGATGCGTCATTTGAGTGTTGCTGAAATCGACGCCATCGTTCGCCCTTGTGGCTTGGCCCCGCGTAAAGCGACCGCCATTCAGGGCTTATCGGAGATCCTCGTCGCGAAGCACGGAGGGGAGGTTCCGAATGATTTAGCAGCTTTAGAAGAGCTCCCCGGAGTGGGTCACAAGACGGCCTCGGTAGTCGTTGCTCAGGCTTTTGGCGTTCCGGCCTTTCCGGTGGATACTCACATCCATCGTCTCGCCCAGCGTTGGAAGCTCACCAATGGCAAAAGTGTGCAACGAACTGAAGAAGACTTAAAGAATCTCTTCCCCCGCGAGCACTGGAATAAGCTGCATCTCCAGATCATCTTTTATGGTCGCGAATACTGCTCTGCGAGGGGGTGCGATGGGATGGTCTGCGAAATCTGTAAGACCTTGTTCCCAAGGCGAAAAACAGCTGTTCAAACCAAGAAGTGAAAGTCTCTTCTAAGCTTCGGAATGGTGGGGGAGTTCTTATGTCAAGACTGACTTCTTTCACTAAATTTGCCCGAATCGAGAAATCTTCCTTTACTCATCGTTTCCACTTTTGAGAATGCCCGCCAGTCTCGCACTAAACAGACACCTAAAAACCAATCATGACACTCAGTTCCAAGTTCCACACCGCTAAAGGATTGTTCGTATGTAGCGCCTTTTCACTTCTAGCCGCTACCCCAGCCTTCGCGCAGGAAACAACCGCTAGTGAAAAAAACGCTCTCGATAAATACCTTCTCGAAGGCGGACCACTCACCATCTTCATTGTGGCCGTTGGTCTCCTTTCCTTGATTAGTTTGACGGTCTTTAACTTTATGAACCTCACCAAGGCGAAGTTCGCTCCCGATGACCTCAAAGCAGCTCTCCTCGATCACATGACGAATTGCCGTGTGCGCTCCGCGATTGAGCTCTCTGCTTCTCATCCTTCCTACCTCGGACGTATGATGGCTTACTCTCTTCCCAACATCGACGCGACCCGCCCCGAGGACCTCGGCCGTGACCACGTCGAGGACGCCATCGCGGACTTCTCGATTAATGAGACCCGCAAGCAGATGACCTTCATCTCTCTTCTCTCTCTCGTAGCTCAAGCCGCTCCAATGATGGGTCTCTTCGGAACCGTTTTTGGTATGATCGCCGCGTTTGCCACTTTGGGTGAAAACGCCGGAGCAGATCCCTCCGCTCTTGCGGGTGACATTTCGATCGCTCTTCTCACCACGATGTGGGGACTGGTCGTCGCGATCCTTTCTCTCTTCGCCTACTTCTTCTTCAAGAACCGCTTCAATGCCCTCGTTGCTGATTGTCACGGAACTGCTGAGAATCTCATCAACGCATCGATTCAAACTGTGAATGCGGATGCACATCTTGCTAAGATTCCTGAAGGGATTGCCGTTTAACCCATCGGAGGGGAAGGGCTCCGTCCTTCCCTCCCTCGTTGAACCTCAAAGCACCTAAAGAATCCAATGGCTTCCAATAGATTACGCGCCGTAAACAAAGAAGAAGGCGAAAGCGCCGAAATGGACATGTCACCCATGATTGACATGGTCTTCCTGCTCCTCCTCTTCTTCCTTGTTGTCTCCAATCCTAGGACGATCAAAATCGACCAAGACGTTCAGCCGCCAATCGCCAGTAATGGCCGACCTGCGAAGTCCGTCCACGGAAAGATCGTCGTGAATATCCGCGAAGACGGTCTCTTCCTCGCCGAAGACACCAATCTCACTTTCGAGAATAAGGAACTTCTTGCCGAGTATATCGAAGAAGAGAAGGACAAGATTAAGGCGGTGGGTAACACCCCGGTCCTTCACATCCGTGCTGACAAGCGTGCTGAATTTAAATACTGCC
Organism: uncultured Verrucomicrobiales bacterium; assembly: GCA_937928545.1. Classification (GTDB taxonomy): domain Bacteria; phylum Verrucomicrobiota; class Verrucomicrobiia; order Verrucomicrobiales; family Akkermansiaceae; genus SW10. Next base: position 31,436 of record CALGJQ010000003.1, on the reverse strand, counting down.
AGCGGGCCATCAAAGCCGGCGCCATCGCTGGAGTTGATCAGCTAGCCTACGGTGCCTACAACAAGGAATAATCCTCCGTTAACTTTCATAAATAGAACTATCTCATGGCTCGTCACAAGAAAATGCAGGCACCCGAGGAAGATGAACCAGGTTTGGACATCTCTTCTCTGATTGATGTCTGTTTCCTCCTCCTCATCTACTTCTTGGTCACCTCCCAGATTGTCAAGAAAGAGCAGGAGCTAAGCACCTCGCTGCCCTCCACTTCACCTTCGGAAACACCACCAGATCTCGCTCCCATGCTCATTCTCCTTGAGGGGAATGGCAATATCTCCCTCAAAGGAGAGACCGGAGTGGTCGAGCTGATCGAGTCGGATTCCGATGCTCGTGAGTTAACGAACCTCACTCCGCGTCTCGAACTTCATAAAAGTGTCGCGGATACCTCGAGTCAGAAGGCTCTTGTTCAGATTCGCGTCGCAGGTGATGCGGTCCAACAAAGAGTCATTGATGTTCTCAATGCTCTCGCGGGTGCCGGTATTACGGAAATTACCTTCACCGATATTAACGACTCCGAGGGCTAAAGTCATCGGGATTTCTTCAGTCGAAAAGCCTAAGAAATCACTCCTTAAAATCGTCTCAACACTTAACCGGAAAGGTTGATGGGCTGGCCAAGCCCTCAGCCTTTCTTTTCTGAAAAACAAACACCTCCACACCAAAACATGAAATCAATCACCTCGATCCGCCGCTCCTTTGGCATCGTCCTACTTGCGCTCTGCGCCTTTTGCGCTCCGGTGCACGCTCAGGCTCTCGCCGACATGCACAAGGAGTCCCTTAATAATATGAAGGCCGGGAAATGGCCTGAAGCTCACGCCGTTCTCACCCGAGCAACGAATACTTTCGACAAGCGCGCCCTCCAACTCTTCGGCCCTCGTTTCGGTTGGTTCTGGTATCATCGCGGTTACTGCGAAGTGAAGCTTGGAATGTATGACGACGCCATGAAGTCGTTCGAAAAGTGCTACACCAAATACAAAAACGTGAAGCCCAAGGAAGGGCAGGCTCCTTCCAACAACATGTATAATAAAAAGGCTCTCCTCATGTGGGGTCACGCCGCGAAGGGCGCCGAAGAATGGGCTGTTTCCATTCGCATGTATAAAAAGTTCCTCGCGGAGCGCGACCCAAACCGCGACCGCTACGAAAAAGGAGTCTTCTATATCAACATGGCGATCAACCACTACAAGTTGAAGAAGGTCTCAGAGGGCAACGGCTACCTTGAAACCGCAATCAAAGGAAAAGTCTCTTTCCCAACTCCCAACAAGGGAATCATGGCCGCCTTCAATGTCATGGTTGCCGCCGTGATCGAAAAGAAAGACGAGAATGCTCTTCTCGACTTCCTCGCCAAGAATCGCGCTCACATCAAGCTCGAGCCCTTCGAAGCCCACGAGTTCTCTCCTCTTTTCATGAAGCTCGCTCAAGATGCGCGCTCCGCCGAGATGATCCGCTCGACCTTCGAGCTTTATGCCCTCGTTCCCAGCACCGTTGCCGCGATTGATGATATCCAGGCTCGCCTCGCCATGGTCGGTAAGCATGAGCGCACCATCCGTGATGGATCGATGGTTGTGAAAAAAGCAGACCTGAGTCAAAGTCTCACCGATCTCGAGAAAGCCGATAAGCTTGGTAAGGTCAATGAGGTCTACGCTTATTTGAATACCGCCGTTCTTCACGAAGAAAACGGAAACACCCGTGGAGCCTTCGCAGTCTACGAGCAACTCGAACTCTACTTCCCGAATGCCAAAATCTTCCTTGATGGAAAAGTCACTCCGCGTCGTGAAACGAATCTCTACAACCTCGTTCGCACCTCAGCCATCATTGGTGAAGTCTTCACCACGGAGCGATACGGCAGCATCTTCTTGAAGGACTTCCCTGAGAGTAAGCATGTTCCCGAAGTCCGCCGCATGATGTTGACCAGCCTCTTCTTCAATGGAGAGTATGACAAATGTGTCGAAGTCGCCGAGCCCATGTTGCCAACCCTCACCAAGCCCTCGAAGCAGCACGATATCTGCCTCTTTGTTCTCGGTGGAAGTAAGCATTACCTCGCCCAGTTTGTCGACGCGCAGGGTCTCCTTGATCAATACGTCGCCACTTACAAGAAGAGCAAAGATGCTGATAAACTTCGCGTGCAAGCCGCCTCATATTTCCACGCCGCAAACTACTCCCGTCTTCAAGAATGGACGAAGTCGGCCGGCCTTCTCGATGCTTTCCTGAAAGAATATCCTGATCCTAAGACGAACCTCTACTTCCCCTTCGCCCTCTTCGACCGTGCCAACTGTCACTATGCAGAGAACGAGTTAGAAGATGCCTACACTCAGGTCACTCGCGTTGAGACCGAGTTCCCCGGCGTTTCGGTAATGGAGCAAGCCCTCGCCTTGAAAGGGAACGTCCTCGAAGGTCTTAAGAAGCCAGCCGAGGCAGAGGAATACTACCTTAAAGCTCTCGCGCTCTCCGAGCAGAAGAAAAACGACCTCGTTTCTGGTGAGTGTCTCTTCTATCTCACCGCTTTGATCGGTAAGGAAAAAATCGGCAAAGAAGAGAATCCTCGTGTCGAGGAAGCCGTTCCGTACTACACGAAGTTCTGGGACAAGTATGGTGCTGACTCACCCTTCAAGGCCAAGGTCGCAGTTGCGGGAATCCCCGGAATGCGCAAGGTCGGAAAAATCGATGAGGCTCTCGAACGTCTCCAAGGAGTGATCGCTGATCTCTCTAAGATTCCCGGCACTCCCGGTTTGGAAGAAGCAATTGGTTCTTACACCGATGAATACCTCGTCGATCATAGTCCTGATCAATTGAAGGATCATTACTACGCCTTCCCGCGTATCGACTCCCGCGACATGGCGACCCGAGCGCTTTTACGAATCGCGATTATCGATGTCTTTGAAGGTGTTCTCTCCACGGCGGATAAAGAGAAGAACGAAAGCACCGCGCGTGATGCCAAGGCTCGCATTGATGTTCTCTTCAAAGAGCTCCGTGACGACTTCAAGCCCGCGGATCTTTCCAACTTCATCCTCGTAAAGGTTGGAAACTTCATTCGTAAGAATACCTCCCAGCCTGAGATGGCTCGGATTTACTACAAGGAAGCGCTGGGTCGCACCAGTGATCAGTCCCATAAGTTTGCCGCGATCTTTGGACTCGCTGATGTGAATGCCAGGGGCACCCGAGCTCAGAAAGATGAAGCGATCACGCTGCTCAAGCGCGTGATTGATGACTCTGATGAGCAATCTGAGAAAGAAGAGGCTTCTTACCTCACCGCCTCGATCTACGCCGACTCTGGTCAGTATGATAAGGCCGTTGCGGCGGCGACTGAATACATCAACAACCAGAAGTATCGCCAATACAAGGTTCAGGCTCGCATGCTCCTCGGAGCTGCTCACGACAAGGCCGGTCGAGTTGATGATGCGCTCGTTTCTTACCAAGCAATTTGGAGTTCCAGTATGGGAGCGATTCGCTACTCAGCTCCTGCGATGAAGCGCTGGATGGAAATCCTTTGGTCCCGAGGGGGAACGAACAAGAGCGGTAAGAGCGATAAGCAGTTTGCCTACGAAAAAGGTTATGAATACATCAAGCTCACCGAAAATGCTGCCAACAAGGCCACCACAGACGAGCGCGCACTTCGTGATGAAGTCGCTGAGCTGATGGAGGAATACGAAGCAAACTCCGAAACCACCACAGTCGTGGAAGAGGAGAAGAAATAAGACGACCGAGAAGACAAATAACAAACTGAAATCACAGACATGAAAAATATTCTCACCTCCGCCCTTGTTCTCTCCAGCTCGCTGAGTTCTCTCTTCGCTGCTGAGCCTCGTATTCTCGTCATCACTGAAAAAGACACCTTTAATGGTCTCATGATCGCGGCTGACAAGACGAACTTCCTCTGGCGCGAAACGGAAAAATCGACCGTGAGCCGTAAACAGAGTCGTAGTAATGCGACCGTTTACTTCGTGCAGCCTCCGGAATTCACCGAAGCCCTAGAACTCTACAAAAGCCGCAACTACAAAGATGCCGCCACCAAGTTTGCCGCAGTGGAAAAGGCTTATAGTAAAGTGGATGAAATCCCCGGCAATCCATCTACGCTTGCAGGCTTCTATCAACTTGAGTGCTTCCGCCGTTTAGAAGATCTCGAGGCGCTCAATGCTAAGGTCGCGACTTTTCAAGCCGGTAACCTCCTTCAGGAAAACCATAAGGTGCAATATGAACTGTATAGCGTCTTTTGGGATACCGTGCGGGGGAAAGCATGGCCGCGTCTCGATTCCATCGCGAGCGATGACAAGTGGCGCACTCGGAAACTTCCCGGGAGCCTCCGCGCGCAAATCGCTTACTGCCATGGCCTCGCGCTTGAGGGGATGGAGAAGTGGTCTGATGCCTTGATCGCTTATAACAATGCCTTCGTGGCAGATTTCTCCGCCTCTGAAGAGATCACCCGAAAGTCAGCTGAGAACTGCTTGCGGATTCTCCTGAATCATAAGGATGTGCAGTTGGCGATGAAGCTCTATCCTACGGAAGATTACAGCGATGATTCCAATGGTGCCGCGCTGATCAAGGAGGCGACTTCTCTTCTGAAGCTCTGGGACAAAGTCCTCGGGGCAGGGGAGAAAGTTCCTGATAAGTATAAGGTTTTTCTCAAGTTTCCGCCCAAGAAAGGTTAATTTGAACTTTCTGTTTTTTCAAAGCGGCGTTCCAGAAATGGAGCGCCGTTTTTTTACAGCGAGACGCCACCGCTCCGTGATGTTAAAACACCTACTGCTGCGAACGGTAGACGTGAGGAGTAATTTTTTTTCGTAAGAGACTCGGACTAAAGTCCAAGCTCCGTAAAGCCCACCTGCGGAGCTTGGACTTTAGTCCGAGTTCGCTTCGAAAGGAGACCGAGTCGAGTGGTCGGCGGCAAGATGCCACCGCTCCGTGAGTGGCTCTTACTTCCGCTGCGAACGATAGACCGGAGGGGTCACTTTCTGACTGCGTTCTTTCACTTCTTGATTCAAGACCTCGATCGCTTTCTCAAGTTGTGAGTCTTTGCTGCGGGGAAGTTCGCCGGGCTGCACATCGATGATGATGTCAGGCACTGCTCCGTAGAGTTCCATGTCTTCGCCATTATGGGGGAGGAACCATCCGCGTCCGGGGAGCCGCATGCGCCCGAGGTCTAGGATGGTCGCGGAACCAGTCGAGATCACGCCACCAGCAGTGGAGATTCCCACGACTTTTCCTCGTTTGAGCGTCTTGATGGCGTGCGAAAAGATCTCGGCATTTGAGAAGGAGTTCTCGTTACAAAGGACCACGATGGGCTTGGTCCAGCTAGCGTAGACCGTGCGGTCTTGGGGATAACCGATACGGCCATTTCGTCCCACGGTGTAGGCGTGCTGTGGCTGAGTAAGGACGGTGAGGAGGTGATCGCAAGTGAAGCCGCCGCCATTGTCTCGGACATCGATGATGAGCCCATCTTTCCCGGCGCCTCGTTCATAAATGTGGTGTTCGAATTTCTCAAATTCATCCCACATCATGCGGGCAACGTGAAGGTAGCCGAGCTTTCCTTCCGTAGCGTCCTTCACCATTTCATTCCGTTGATCAAGGCGGGCGGTGTTGGCTAAGGCGCGGGCCTGACCATGGCTGATGGGACGAATCGTGACTTCGCGCTCCTCTTCATCTTTTGCTCCTTGGACCGTGAGGATGATGTCGCGATCGAGACGTCCATTGAGAAGTTGGGTAAGCGAGTGACTGGAGCGGAGGACCTTGCCGTCAACTTTAAGAAGGAGGTCCCCAAGGTTCAACTTACTCTTGGGTCGGTCGGCAGGCCCGTTTGGGTGGACGAAGGTCACGCGACGCGCTTGATCCAGTCTCACTCCGAGGTGCGGAGTGTAGCTGCGCCAGGCTTCATCGAAGCTCCATTCTTTCGGGAAACGATTCGGGTAAAAGCCCATGTGAGAAGCGTTGAGTTCCCCGAGCATGAGTGCCATGACGCGACCGTAGTTGTCTTTGCTCGGGGCCTGCGCTGCTGCGAGTTCATATTTCATCCGGACTTCTTCCCAATCCCGGTTGTTCAGCCGCGGATCGTAGAAACGATCTCGGATGGTCCGCCAAGCTTGGCGATATCCCATGCGTTGATGTTGCTTGCGATCTCGATTGAAGGGAATGCTGAAGGAGTATTTGCTGAGCCGCCCCTTGGAGAGAAAGGCGGGAGATCCTCCGGAGACGAGATACATTTTCTCGTTCTCAGTATAGCGGATAATGCTACCGGAGGCCTTGGTCATCACGCTCGGTTTTGCTCCCGCTTTGGCCGAGACCCGATAGATGTTTCCGCCCGATTGGAAGGTGAGGCTTTTGGAATCAGGCATCCAGTGGAGCTGGCTCGTGCTCAGGCCGTTGAGAGGAATTCGTTGAATCCGTTTGTACAGGTCATGGAGGTCGAGTTGAGTGTCTTTCTTTTCTTTCTCCTTTTTGGGCTCTTCCTTGTCTTTGCCTTGGTCGATGCCGAGCCCCTTGAGGATCTTTTTGCCAATCCCTTCCTCTTTTTTCTCTTTTGAGTCCTCTTTCTTTTTGGCCTCCTTTTTATAAGCAGGATCTTTTTGCATCGCTTTCCGAGCCGACTCGATGCGTGAGTCGCGATCACTGCGGAAGTAGCTTTCACGCTTGAGGTGGACGAAGAAGAGGTCGGTGCTGGTGGAGTGGCGACGTCCGACAAAGGCGAGAATTTTCCCATCCGGTGACCAACGAGGGGCGTAGTCACTATCGGGATGACGGGAGACGTTGACGGGGTCACTCTTGCCATCGGTGGCGATGATGTAGATGTCGCTGTTGTAGTTTTCGTCAGAAAGCGAATAGGAAATGTGTTTGCCGTCAGGGGACCAAACGTAGGAGGGGCTGCTGCCGCTCTCGATGAGCTTGCGGGCTTCTGTGCCGTCGGGTTTTGCGATCCAAAGATCACCGGGATACTCGATGTAGGAGATTTTCTTCTCATCGGGGCTGAGCTGGAAGCCCCACTTAACCTGATCTCCTTTGGTGACTGGCTCTTGTTGGAATTGAGTCGCAGTCCACCAAAATTCATCAGAGTCGACTTTGGACATTCGCCAGTAGTTGGCGCTCACGCCATTGTCTTTTAGGTAGTAGAGATACTTCCCCTTGTCCGTGAAGTAGATGTCGGACTCCAAGGCGGGTGACTCGGTGAGTCGATGAGCTTCTTTGAGCACCGTGTCCATCGCCCAAATTTCCCCACCTGCTACGAAGGCCCATTCTAGTCCGCTTGCAGTCACCGTGGCATCCTTGGTGGAGTTTAAGGTGAGTGATTCACTCGCGGGATGGTCGAGGGTGGTGCGATGATACAGCGGAATCTTGGAGGGCTTTGAGTCATCCTGAGTGGAGAGCGAATAGAGGTCAAAGAGGTGGCGATAGATAAGAGTCGAGCCATCGGCCGAAAGGGTGGGGGCGAAGACGCTATCGTTTGTATGCTGAGTGAGCTGGCGGTCTTGCTTTTGACCAAAGCGGTGTTGCCAAATGTTGAAGGCGCCGGAGCGACTGGTGACGTAGTAAAAGGATTTCCCGTCGGGCGCCCAGAGGGGATAGCGGCATCCGCTCTCGTCTTTCACCGGCTCGCTAAAGGATTTTTTTTCAAAGTCGTAGAGCCAAACGCGAGCGGCCTGAGGGCCGCGATAGCCTTTGCGATAGGTCTTGGTACCACTGCGGACGAAGAGGATTTTTTTCCCATCGGGCGAGTAGCGACCGACACGAGCGTCCGCATCGAAGAGGATTCTCTCATCGCGGTTCGGGTCCGTGGATTTTTCGATCAAGCGAGTGGGTCGGCGTCCAGCATGATCGCGGAGCCCACTCACGAGGACGAGGTCCCTGGAGGGGTGGACATCTTCGAGAAAGCTCCCTTCAGAATGAAAAGTGATTTGGGTGGGAGTGCCGCCTTGCAGAGGGATCTGGAAAACCTGATCCGAGCCGGTGCGGTCGGAATTAAAGAAGACCGATTTCCCATCACGCGAGATCTTAGGGTTTTCATCGGCCGCAGGATGGAAGGTGAGGCGCTCCGCTTCTCCTCCCGTGATGTTCGAGGTCCAGAGGTCCCCAGCCCAGGCAAAAATGAGGGTCTTACCATCCTTGGAAATGGTCTGACTCGAAGGAAGTTGGATCGTTTCCAGCGCGGTGGAAGATCCAGTAAAAGCGAGAGTGAAAGCTGTAAAAACTCGGGCCCTAGCCAAGCCAGTCCCGAAAAAAGTTTTTAACAGCGCCGAAGGGTGGAAACAACGCATGCCCCTAAATATGTAAATTTTTTAGAAAAACAAGCAATTAGGATGCCTGTATTTCAATGAGTTATGGGCTGGGCGGTGATGCCGTAGCCGAAAGCTCACACTCTATGGCCGATCTCAAGGTGGTTTGCTGGACCCACTGGTTTTCTGGGGTTCCGGATCTTTTTAGGGATGCGGGGCTTTTGGAAAACCAGTGGGCTGGCCAAGCAAATTTGGAGAGGTGTGAAGGTTTCTTAGGAGAGTTCGTAGATCGCGGCGATGGAGGCGGTAAAGCGGAGTGATTCTGGTTTGAGGGAGGGGGCTTTGTTGTCGTCGCCGTCGTCGAATCTGAGTCCGGTGGATGATTTGCAGAACATGATTTCGTTTTCTTGGTAGGCGGGTTTGAAGCGGGCGGCGGCGCGGTCGAGGTCGAGTTCTAGGAGGGCGACTTTGCCGGTAGGGGCAAGGAGAGTGGCTCGGGAGTTGAGGACTTCGAGGGCTTCTTTGAGAAGTTTGTTGCGGGCGGGTTCGGAATCTTGGAGGGTCCAGCTGACTTTGTAGGTGAGGTCGCAGTTCTTCCCATGGAGGCCTTGGGTAAGGGCTTGGAGGAGTTCTGGGCTGGGGGCGTGGAGCTTGAGGGTGATCTCGCGGTGGATGTGAGCAGGGGCTTTTTTGTTGCCGTAGGTTTCGTGAGAGCTTTCGGATTCCTTGAGGCGGGCTGTGCTAAAGTCTAAGCCGAGGTTTTTGAAATGTCCGTGAAGGGTGTCAAGGAGGAGACTGAGCTGCTCGTGGGCGGTGGAGTGGTCTTTTGCTCGTGGTTCTAGATTGATGGAGATGAGGGCTAGATCTGGTTCGATCAGGAGTGTGTGCTCGTATTCGAGGTGGGTTTTGATGGGCATGGGAGAGGGATGATGATTCGGCTTAATTAACGAGACAAGCTAAAAAGACGAGTAACACGTTTTTGAACGTGACTCCTTGATTTTGAGGGAGTAGATTATGGTCAGTCGAGGTTGATTATCAAAGAACCGATGGGAAATACCACGAATGAGATGAATTGGGCGGCGCGGGAGCGACTGCGTTGTGTGGAGTTGCGTCTTTGGTGGCGGGGCTATGTGGGGCGGAAGGAGTTGATGGAGGTCTTTGGGATCTCGGCCGCGCAGGCGACGTCGGATTTGCAGAAGTATTTTGAGCTGAATGAGGGGGCCTGTTTTTACAGCACGAATCGTAAGAGGTATGAGGCGGCGCAGGAGATGAGCTGTGTCTTGCACGAGCCGATTCTGGAGGAGGGGCTGACCTTGGCTTTTGGGGAGATTGTGGGAGATCGTTGGCAGCGTGAGCGGGTGTGGGACGGGCAGAAGCCTGGTTTACTAGGAGCGGTGAATTTGCCGGTCAGAGATGGTGAGTCGTGGGTGGAGCGGGTGATGGTTTTAGCGGCGCAGGGCTTGCGGAGGGTGCGGGTGAAGTATGTTTCGGTGAAGTCAGGAAGGTCGAGTTGGCGGGAGATGGTGCCGCGCACTTTTGGGTGGGATGGGCGGCGTTGGCACGTGCGGGCTTTTTGTTTGGAGAATGAGGATTGGCGCGATTTCGTGATGGGGCGAATGGATGAGGTGGAGTGGCCGGGGAAAGAAGTGGAGGTGCCGGTGGATCAGGCGTGGGAGAAGTGGGTGGTGGTGAAGTTGAAGGTGAACCCGGAGCTGGATGCGGTGCAGAGACGAGCGCTGAAGATGGATTACGGGCTGTCGAGCAATACGCTCAGGGTGCGGGTGCGGGAGGCGATGCGGCCGTATTTGTTAGCGGAGATGTTTTTGGAAGGGGAGAGCGGGGTGAAGGCGCCGAGACACTTTGCAATGGACGAGTGAGCGACTTGAAGTTTGCTAGTTTTCAGGCTGGGTTGAGGAGGAGGGGAATGGACGAATGAATGATTGAAGAATGAACAAGTGGCTTGGTTGGGGGGAGGTTGAGGGGAAGCGGGCTGGAAGCCCGCTCTCCATATTCTTTGGCTGAGGGTGGGTGCAAAAAAACCGGGCCTTTTTTAGGGGCCCGGTTTTGTGGGTTTGATTTTTTCTAAGAGACGGAGTCGCGGGCGCTGGCGGCGAGGTAGTCGCGGTTGAGCTTGGCGATGTGGTCGGCGCTGATTTCTTTGGGGCAGACGGCTTCGCACTCGAATTGGTTGGTGCAGTTGCCGAAGCCTTCTGCGTCCATTTGTCCGACCATGCCGAGGACGCGTTGGTCTTTCTCGGCTTGTCCTTGTGGGAGGTGGTTGAGATGGGAGGCTTTCGCGGAGACGAAGAGCATGGCGGAGGCGTTTTTACACGCGGCGACGCAGGCTCCGCAGCCGATGCAGGCGGCGGCGTCAAAGGCGGCGTCGGCGTCTGGTTTTGGAATTTGAATAGCGTGGGCATCGGGCGCGGAGCCGGTGCGGACGCTGATGTATCCGCCCGCGCCGATGATGCGGTCGAAGGAGGATCGGTCGGTGACGAGGTCTTTGACGACGGGGAAGGCGTTGGCGCGGAAGGGCTCGATCCAGATGGTTTCGCCATCGGAGAATTTGCGCATGTGAAGTTGGCAAGTGGTGATGCCGCGTTCTTTGGAATGCGGGACGCCATTGATGGTCATGGAGCACATGCCGCAGATGCCTTCGCGACAATCGTGGTCGAAGTGGATGGGGTCTTCACCGTCTTTAATGAGGCGCTCGTTGACGATGTCGATCATCTCGAGGAAGGAAGCCGAAGTCGGGATTTCCTTGGCCTCGTATGTTTCGATACGGCCTTCTGAAGTGGCGTTCTCTTGACGCCAAACTTTGAGTGTTAAGTTGAGTAAAGACATTGGAGCGGGCGGTGGTTTAAAATGGGTCGGAAGGGCTGAATGAATGGTTACAGAAAGAATAACTAGAAAACGAAGTGCGGAAGCTAAAAGGTCAGTGTGTCGATCATCGTGCTTTGCTCGATCAATCTTCGGGTGAAAGGCTAGATCCTTCGATAGACCATTTGAAGAAGCGTAATGCATCTGCGACGATGGCTTCTCTTACCGCCTTTTTTTCCTGAAGAGAATAGGATGCGAAAGTGTCGTTCCACTGCTGATTAGGAATGACGACTCCTTCTTCGGGAGCTGGCGTAGTGAATAGATTTCCAGTCGCTTTTTTGTATCCGAGCGTTGTTCGGTAGTCTGAGAAGATTCGTTTGCCAGTCGCAACGTCGATTATTTCAGTTGCCTCATTGGAAGCTCCTGCCAATTTATTCTTAATGATTCCGGAGATAGATGCTTCCCAGTATCCTTTAAAATTTTTTGATGCCGCAGTAGCTCCATGAGTATCCCCTTCGGGTTGAACCAAGATAATGATGTCTGCAGCGCGAGCTTTCCCAAATTGTAGTAACTGTTCGGGAACAGGTCCTTGGCCCTCGATCATCGATTTGAGGAAACTATTATCTTTCGGAGGAAGTTTGGGCAAAGAACTCTTTGTGACTCTTCCTGGGAAACGAGATTTCAGGTATGCGAATTGCTTACCTCGGATCTCAGAAGATAACCCCGGCATCGTTATTTCTTCTCCTTTTCCGAATAAGATATTTGCCAAATCTCGACGATGGACTTGGTCTCCAAGGGTGTGGATATAAAGAATTTTTCCGCCCCCCGACTTAACCTTTTTAGTGCCGTCCGTTGACACAGTGCAGCTCACTCCAAATACAGAAAAGAGCGCTATAAATAAAAATAAGAAAGTTTTCATCAATACTTACTTATAAGATCGAATGGAAGGTTGGACTTCTTCGTAGACGAGTTCTTCTTTGTGAAGGATGGGCGGGGTGCCGGGTTCGGTGTGTTCCCAGGCCGCGACGTATTGGTATTGGTCGTCGTGGCGTTTGGCTTCGCCTGGCTGGGTTTGTCCGGCTTGGACTTCGGGATCGTTTTCGAAGAATTGGTGTTCGGAGCGGAAGTGGCCTCCGCAGGATTCTTCACGGTCGAGGGCGTCGTGGCAGAGGACTTCGGCGAATTCGATGAAGTCGGCGACGCGGCCGGCTTTTTCGAGTTCGACGTTGAGGCCGTTGGCGCTTCCGGGGATGCGGACGTTGGTCCAGAATTCGTTGCGAATCTCGGGGATGCGCTTGAGGGCGTATTCGAGGCCTTCTTTATCGCGGGCCATGCCGCATTTGTCCCAGACGAGGAGTCCGAGTTCGCGGTGGAAGGAGTCGACGGACTTGTTGCCTTTGATCTCCATGAGGGATTTGAGGCGGTCTTTGACGGTGTTTTCGACTTTCTTGAACTCGGGGTGGTCGGTGGTGACGGCTCCGGGTGTTTGCTTGGCGAGGTAGACCGCGATGGTGGAGGGGATGACGAAGTATCCGTCGGCCAAGCCCTGCATGAGGGCCGAGGCGCCCAGTCTATTGGCACCGTGGTCTGAGAAGTTGGCTTCTCCGAGGACGTGGAGTCCGGGGAGGTTGGACATGAGGTTGTAGTCGACCCAAAGGCCACCCATGGTGTAGTGCACGGCAGGGTAGATCTGCATGGGCTGCTTGTAGGGGTTGTCGCCGGAGATCTTCTCATACATTTGGAAGAGGTTTCCGTAGCGGGCGCGGATCGCGTCTTCCCCGTCGCGAGCGATGGCGTCGGCGAAGTCGAGGAAGACTCCGAGTCCGGTGGGGGCGACGCCGCGTCCTTCGTCGCAGCATTCTTTAGCGGCGCGGGAGGCGATGTCGCGAGGGCAGAGGTTACCGAAGGAGGGATACTTGCGCTCGAGGTAGTAGTCGCGCTCGTCTTCTGGGATGTCGGTGGCGGATTTTTTGCCTTCGCGAATCGCGGCGGCATCATCTGCGGATTTGGGGACCCAGATACGTCCGTCATTACGAAGGGACTCTGACATGAGGGTGAGCTTTGACTGGTAGTCGCCGCTTACTGGAATGCAGGTGGGGTGGATCTGGGTGTAGCAAGGGTTGGCCATGTAGGCTCCGCGTTTGTGGGCGCGGAAGGCGGCCATGACGTTGCAGCCCATGGCATTGGTGGAGAGGTAGAAGACGTTTCCGTATCCGCCAGTGGCGAGGATGACGGCGTCGGCTGCGTGGGAGGAGACTTCGCCAGTGACGAGGTTGCGGACGACGATGCCTTTGGCTTCTCCATCGACGACGACGAGGTCGAGCATCTCGGTGCGGGAGTGCATTTTGACTCCGCCTTTGGCGATTTCTTTTGAGAGGGCTTGGTAGCAGCCGATGAGGAGCTGTTGTCCGGTTTGGCCGCGAGCGTAGAAGGTGCGCTTGACTTGAGCACCACCGAAGGAGCGGTTATCAAGAAGGCCGCCGTATTCGCGAGCGAAGGGGACACCTTGGGCGACGCATTGGTCGATGATTTCGGTGGAGACTTCGGCGAGGCGGTGGACGTTGGCTTCGCGTGAGCGGAAGTCGCCGCCTTTGATGGTGTCGTAGAAGAGGCGGTGAACGGAGTCGCCATCGTTCTGGTAGTTCTTGGCGGCGTTGATGCCACCTTGGGCGGCGATAGAGTGAGCGCGGCGCGGGCTGTCTTGGTAGCAGAAGCAGTCGACCTGATAGCCGAGTTCGGAAAGAGTGGCGGCGGCGGAACCTCCGGCGAGACCGGAGCCGACGACGATGATCTTAAATTTCCGCTTGTTGGCAGGGTTGATCAATTTGGAGTCCATTTTGTGGGACGTCCATTTGTCGGCGAGTGGGCCTTTGGGGACTTTTGAATCGAGAGACATGATGCGATGTGAAAATTGGAAGGTGGTTGTAAGACCTGGCGATTGGCTTGTTGGCGATTAGCGGTTGGCTTTATTTTGCAAGCCTTTAGCTTGGTTGTTTTTACTAAAAGCTAAGTGCTAAAGGCTGATGGCTGGGTGGTTCGAATGGCTTTTTGAGATCTTCTTTTTTATTTTTCGCAGCCGAACCCGAAGAGGAGGATGGCGAGAGGGATGGAGATGAAGCCGAGGTAGATGACGAGGGCGTAGGCCTTTGAGATGAATTTGATGGGGCCGGCGGTCTTTTTGGAGCGGAGGCCGAGGGTTTGGAAAATGGAGGCGACGCCGTGGCTCAGGTGTGAGCAGAGGAGGGTGATGGCGATGAGGTAGAAGAGGACGACGAGAGGGTTTTGAAAGCCAAGGATAACCATTTTCCATGGGCTTTCTTCGCCGAGGGTGGCGAGTTCGCTATCGGTGCGGACGGTGAAGTGAAGGATGTGGAAGATGACGAAGGCGAGGATGGTGAGGCCGCTCCAGATCATGATGCGTGATGATTTGGGGGCTTGCACGGTGGCTTCGTGAGCGTATTTGGGGCGGGCGGCTTTGTTGGCCTTGGTGAGGAGGATGGTGAACCAGATGTGAACGACGAAGCAGACGAGGAGGCCGATGCGAGCGATCCAGACACCCATGCCGTGGAGGAAGGTGTGGAGGAATTCGGCGTATTCGTCGAAGGCTTCCTGACCTGCGAAGATGAGGAGGTTACCGGAGAGGTGACCGGCAAGAAAAAGGACCAAGGCCAAGCCGGTGAGGGCGACGATGATTTTACGGCCAATCGAAGATTTGACAAAGGCGCACAGGGAGCAGGAAGAGGCACTCATGGTTCACGTGGACACCGCTGGGCGGTGATGAGGCGACGTTAGGACTGGGGTTTGAAATTTACAAGTGGAGAAAGGGGGATTTGAGAGCTGAAACGTGGGCAATGATTGACTCAGACTAATAAATGACCCAAGGGGCATGCGATCTAAGCTTCGTAGCGCGGTTGAGGGCCTTGTTAGGCTAGGAGTTCGGGGATGACTGCGCCGCCGAATTGGGAGAGTTGTTTGTAGCGGCCGGCGTGGAAGTAGGTGAGCTTGTTGTCGTCGAGGCCGAGGAGGTGGAGGAGAGTGCAGTGGAAGTCGCGGATGGGGTGGACGCAGTCGACGGCTTGGGCTCCGATGTCATCGGTTGCGCCGACAATCGCTCCTTTTTTGACGCCGCCTCCAGCCATCATGATGGTCATGGCGTCGGCGTTGTGGCCGCGACCGATGGAGTAAACGCCACCGCGCATGTTGTTGTCGGGAGTGCGGCCGAATTCGCCGTTCCAGATGACGAGTGTGTCATCGAGCATGCCGCGTTGTTTGAGGTCTTTGATGAGGGCGGCCCATGGTTTGTCGACGGCGGCGATGCGGGAGGAATGTCCGCGTTCGAGGTAGTCGTGGCTGTCCCAACCACCGGCAAAGATTTGGACGAAGCGGACTCCTTTTTCGACGAGGCGGCGGGCCATGAGGCATTGGCGGCCGAAGTCGTGGGTGTGCTTTTCGTCCATGCCATACATTTCGCGGGTCTTTTCGGATTCGCCTTCAAGGTCGATGACGTCGGGGACTTCCATCTGCATGCGGTAAGCGAGTTCGTAGGATTCCATGCGAGCGGCGAGGTCAGCGTGTTGGGGATTGCGCTTGGCGTGTTGGTCGTTGAGGAAGGCGAGTTGATCGAGAGCGGCGCGTTGGTGAGCGCGGTTTTTGTAAGGTTGGGATTCGAGGTCGAGGAGGGGGGAGCCTTTGGGCCGGAGAGCGGTGCCTTGGTAGTGGGCGGGGAGGAAGCCGTTTGACCAGTTTTTGGAGCCACCTTGAGGGAGGGCCATTTCGGTCATGACGACGTAGCCGGGAAGGTTTTGGTTTTCGGATCCAAGTCCGTAGGTGGCCCAAGCTCCGAGAGCGGGATCAGCGCCGAGACGGGAACCGGTGTTCATGTGGAAGAGGGCCTCGGGGTGGTTGAGAGACTCGGCTTGGCATCCGCGGTAGTTACAAAGTTCGTCGGCGATTTCGGGATCAGCCATGTATTTCCACTGGTCGGACATTTCCATTCCTGAATGGCCGACTTTGTTGAATTTGAAGGGTGAGCCGACGTAGAATTGATAAGAGCCGGCGGCGAGGCCGCGGTCGTTTTTGGACTCTGTTTTGTGGAGCTCGGTGAGCTTTGGTTTGGGGTCGAAGGTATCCATGTGGCCGGGGCCGCCTTCCATGAAGAGCATGATGACGTTCTTCGCGCGGGGTGGTTTGAGAGGGTTTTTGGGCGCGAGGGGGGAAGTCTCGTTGGCGAGGAGATTGGAGAAGGCGACTGAGCCCATGGAAGCACCGAGACCGTAGAGGAATTCGCGGCGTGAGTGAGCGTTTGAGAGCGGGCGGGAGCAGATGGGGCTTTTCATAGCGTTTTGGAGGGAGTGAGATTAGAGCGCCCTTACAGGGCTTTGGATTCTTGGCCGGTGGGACCCAGGGCGTTGCCCTGGGCTACGTTGGTTTGCCCCTTTGGGGCGGAAGAGCTTGGTTGAGGGATTAGTATGAGTAAACGAATTCGTGGGAGTTGAAGAGGATGAGGGCTAGGTCGCCTAGGGCTCTGGTTTTGGGTTCTACGGTGGCGGCGTTGGGGTCGGGTTGGTAGGTGTTGAAGACGGGGAGGATCTCTTGGTATTCGAAGGGTTGGCCGGAGAATTCCTCGACTAAGGATCGGGTGATCTCGGTAGGATAAGTACGAGGTTTGGGAGACTTGTCGGCATGGTAGCTTCGCATTTCTTCGACGTAGGTTTGGAGCTTTTGGGTCTCTTGGTCGGAGGGGTCACGGTTAAAGACGAGGAGAAAGGCTCGTTTGATTTGGGAGGGGAGGTCGGAGGATTCTTTTTCGAGACGGAGGGCGAGGGCGATGGAGCGGTCGGTGACGAGGTCGCTATTCATCAAGGTGAAGGCCTGCGGGGAGACGGAGGCGGCGTCGCGGTCTTCGCAGGAGTCATTGGGGTTGGGTTGGTTAAAGGTCTCAAGGAATGGATCAGCGAGGCCTCGAACTCGATAGGCGTAGATGGAGCGGCGGTTGCGTTGCTCGGGGGTTTTGTTGGGGAGGTAGGTGGGGGCGATGGAGAATTGGATCATGCGCGGTTGAAGGGCGACTTCCATGTTCATTTCAGGGCGGACGGGGAGGCCTCCGGCTTCGGGGTTGAGCTCGCCCGTGATGTGGAGCATGGAGTCACGGAGTTCCTCGGCGGTGAGGCGTCGGTTTGGGAAGTATGCGAAGAGGTCGTTATTGGGATCTTCTTGGGCCAGTTTGTATTGGTCTGGGTGTTGGCCGGATTGCTGGTAGGTTTTTGAGCTGAGGATTTGGCGGTGGAGGCGCTTGATGCTCCAGCCGTTTTCGATGAAGTCGGCGGCGAGGAAGTCGAGGAGTTTGGGGTGGGTCGGTTGGGCACCTTTGACGCCGAAGTTGTTGGGGTTTCCAGCGAGGGCTTTTCCGAAATGGTATTGCCAGATGCGGTTGACGAGAGAGCGGGCCGTGAGGGGGTTTTCGGGATGGGCGATCCACTTGGCGAGGGCGAGGCGTCGGCCGTTGAGGTCTTGTGGGGTGGCGTAGGGGTCATCTTCTGAGGCTCCTTCGACAGGGATGCCGAGGGCGGAGAGAACGCCGGGGGTGACTTTGTCTCCTTTGGCTTCGAGAGCGCCGCCGGTGAGGATGTGGGAGTCGGGTTTCCAGTCTTTGTTAACTTTCTCGGGTTCGCGGAGTTTGCGGGCGTTTAGAAATTTGGGATCGGGCCCGTTGTAGACAGATTGGACCATGGGGAGGAAGCGTTCGCGGCGGCGTTTCCAAATCCATTCGTCTTGTTCGCGGACTTTGAGTTGGCCTTTTTCGGTTTCGTTGAGGCCGACGTGGCGAGGTGGTTTTTCGTCAACGGGGTCGTCTTTACGGGCGTTGAGATTTTTGTAGGGAAGCTTGTTTTTCTCATACCAAGCGCGGGCGTGTTCTTCGACTTTTTGCTGGAGGCGTTTGGCCTCGACGTCGGCGAATTTATGGAGCTTTTCGACTTGGGCTTTTTCTTCTTCGAAGTTGATTTTGTTGTCGTGGTCTTGCCATGAGACGTGGCGCTCGGCGAGTTGAGTGCCGGCGAAGACGGAATACATGCGGTAGTAGTCTTTGGTGGGAAGGGGATCGAATTTGTGGTCATGGCACTTGAAGCAGCGCATGGTGGTGGAGAGGAAGGTTTGGCCGACGGCGTTGACGACATCATCGACGTATTGTTGGCGGGCTTCGGGGGCTTTTACCATGGCGGGGTCCCAAGGGCCCATGCGGAGGAAGGAGGAGGCGATGAGTTGTTCGGCCTCGGTTTTGGAGTAGTGGCCTTTTCTACGGAGTTCTTCGTACTTGGCATCGTCGTTGACACGTTCGCGGAGGGATTGGTCGGCGAGTTCGTCTCCGGCGACCTGTTCCATGATGAATTGGTTGTAGGGTTTGTCTTGGTTGAAGGCGCGAATGACATAGTCGCGGTAGCGCCAGGCGTTGGAGCGCTCGTAGTCGTTAGAGAGGCCTCCGGTGTCGGCGTAGCGGGCGACATCGAGCCAGTGTTGGGCCCAGCGTTCGCCGTAGTGTGGGGAGTCGAGGAGGCGGGTGATGAGTTGGTCGTAAGCGGTGTCGAAGTCTTGCTCGGCGGCGGTGATGAATTGTTGTGATTCTTCGGGGGTGGGAGGGAGGCCGATTATGTCATAGGAGACGCGGCGGACGAGGGTGCGAAGCTCAGCGCGGGGAGCGGCTTGGTGTTTTTTCGAGGCCAACTTGGCGTGGATGAAGGAGTCGATGGGGTTGCCTTCGGCTGAGGGGGGAGTTGGTTTGGTGAGGGGTTGGAAGGCCCAGATGGTTTCGGGTTGGTAGCGGCGGTAGGTCCAGTCGTCGCCGAGGCCGCCGGAGGTGGTGACGATGATGCCGTCTTCGGTGACTTTTTTGTCTCGTTCGGCGAGGCGGATTTGTTTTTGGGTTTCTTCGCTGGGCCACGGGGCTCCGTTTTTGATCCAAGTTTCGATGTGGGTGATTTGTTCCGGAGTGAGTCGGTCGTTTTCCTTGGGGGGCATTTCGTAGTCGGAGTCCTCCCATTTGATGACGGTCATGAGGAAGGACTTTTCGGGTGATCCGGGAACGAGGAGGTCTTTGATGGTTTCGCCTCCGGCGAGGAAGCCTTGGCGAGAGAGGAGGTTGAGTTCGCCGTCGATATCCTTTGGGTCATCGCCGTGACAGGCGGCGCATTTTGAGGAGATGATGGGGAGGGCTTTGAGGGTGGCTTGTTGGTCGGGGGTGTAGGCGTGAGCTACAGTGATGAGGAGGAGTGGAAGGAGGGATTTCATGTGGCTAGGAAAGTTGAAAGGTGGTTGTGAGACCTAGCGATTGGTTTTTAGCGGTTGGCGGTTAGCTTTTTTTGCGAGCCTTCGGCTTGGGTTGGGGGCTAAGAGCTAATGGCTAAACGCTAATTGCTAAGTGGTTCGAAAGGCTTGTGATGAGAGAGAGTTCTATGGCTTTCCGCTGAGGTAGAGGGACTGGACTTCTTGTGAGCTGAGAGCGGAGTTGAAGATGGTGAATTCGTCTAATCTGCCGTTGAGGTTTCGGACGGCGAAGTCGGGTTCTTCGCGGGTGGGGAGGCCCCAGTTTCCGATTTGGGCGCTGTTGATAACGAGGGATGAAACGCCTTTTTCTGAGGGGGCGCTTTCTTGGCTAATTTGTTCTCCGTTGAGATAGTGAGTGCAGGTGCGGGACTCAACATCGTAGGTGGTGACGAGGTGGAGCCATTGCTCAGTTTTGGTGTGATTCCAAACGGGTGGGGAGTGGAAGATGTGATGGAGTTTTCCTTTGCCGAGGCCAACGGAGAAAAAGAGGCGGCCATCGGCGAGAAGCTGCCAGTGGGGTTCGCCGAGGCCGTAGTTATCGGTGAGGAAGAGGGCGTTGAATTGGCGGTCGAGGCTATCGATTTTTGCCCAGGTGGAGTAGGTGAGTGCTTGGTGTTGTCCGGGGATGTTGAGGCGGACACGGGAGCCATTTGGGGAGAAGTCGAGGGCTTGTTTTTGAGGCCAGCGGCCGGGGACGACTTTCGCTCCGATGATGGTGCCGGGGGATTTAGTGGAGGGGAGTTCTCGCTTCCATGGATCGAGCTGAGCCATGGAGAAGTGGGCGAGGATGTTGGCTTGGGAGGAGAGCTTGGTGCTGTGGTTTTTCCAAGCGGTGAAGCGGGTGCTTTGTTGAGTGGTGATTTTTTTGGCGAGCTGGGAGGAGCTGGTGAAGTGGGTTGTATTGAGGGGGATGGGGGAGGTTTTGTTCTTTCCGAGTTGGAGGGCTTGGCCTTGGGTGAGGAGTTGGCTGGGGGAGTTTTGCTCGTGCCATTCGACTTCTCCATCGATGACGTGGAGCTGGGAATTTTGAGAGGAGACGTCGAGGGCGAACTCGGTGCCGAGGTCGAGGACGGTGCCTTGTGGAGTGTGGATTTGGAATCCGACGGCGGGAGGGGGGACGTGAGCGCGGAGCTTGCCCCGAAGGAGGCGCATTTCGTCGGGCGAGATGATTTCGAGGGCGGCATCACCTTCGACGACGAGGGAGACACCGGAGAAGAATTCGATTTGAGCGAGGCCGGACTTGAGTTCGAGAGGGCCTGAGGGGAGGAGATCGCCTTGGAGGGGGGAGTTGCCGGTCCAAGATGGATTTACGGTATGGGTGAGAATGGCAAAGCCGGTGTTTTGTTTTTCGACGGCGGCGAGTGGAGTGCCTTCTGGGGTGGGTGAGGGACGGAGGGTGATGATGGCGGCGAGGGCAGCCGCGGCGGCGAGGGCCCAAGGGAGGGCTGGTTTTATGATCGAGAGAAGAGGCTTCCGGCCGGAGCCGTTTGCAATTGCGTGTGTGTTGCGGGTGATCAAGGTTCCGGACCGGAAGCCAGATTGGAGAGAGTGGTGTAGAAGGGCAGCTTCGGCAAAGCGATCAGCGTGAGCAGGGTCGTTTTTGAGAAATTGGTTTAACTCTGCAATCTCGCCTCGGTTGAGGGTGCCGTCAAGTTGGCCTTGAATGAGTTGGTCGAGGCGGGTGTTCATGAGGGGGAGAGGGAGGTTTTGTCGAGGCAGGCGCGGAGTTGTTCGCGAATGCGTTGAAGGGATTTGGCGGTCGTGTTGGGGGTGATGTTGAGTTGTTTGGCGATGGCTGCTGGTTTTAGGTCGTGGGTGTAGCGCAGCTCGCAGAGGTGGCGGGCTTTGTCGTCGAGTTTGTTGATACAGTGCTCGAGGTGGGCGAGTTTTTGTTCCTGCTCAGGGCGGATGCGGGAGAAGGCTGCGACGAGGGAGTCGAGGGCGTCTTCGTCGAAGGTGTGTGGGTCGTTTGATTTACGACGGAGGTAGAGGCGGACTTGGTTGCGGGCGACGCCGATGACCCAGGCGGGGAAGGGGCGGGCGGGATCGTAGCGATCGTAGGAGGTCATGGCGGCGACGGCGCAGTCTTGGAGGACGTCGTCGCGGTCGGTGATGTCGAATACCATGGAGCCGATGAAGGCGGCGACCTTGGGCAGGGCGGCGGTCCATTGGCGGGTAAATTCGGCGGTGGAGGAGTCCATCTATCCCTTACTTAACAAGGAGGGGGAAATCGTGACAAAGTATTTTGTTTTTTTTTGGAGGGGGCGTGGTTGAGGGGTGGGTCTCACGCAGAGCAGCGGAGCAGCGGAGGGATTTTTGGGGAGGCGTGGGTAGTGGAGAGGGTAGGGTGGCTTGAGGGAGACCTAGCGATGGGCTTTTAGCGGTTGGCGATTCGCTTTTTCTTGCGAAGCTTCGCTTCGGGGTTTGGGGTGCTGAGTATGATAATGGAGAAGATGGTGATGATGATTCAGGCCCACCTAGGGAGGGCAGCGGGTGTCATTCAGTAATAAGAGAGGCGACCTTTTCAAGGTCGCCTCTGAGAAGGTTGTGAGATGGGGGAGCGTTTTAGTCAGGTTTGTTGGAGTGGTTTTTGTCCTGATGCTGAGTGTAGTAGTCGTAGGAGGGTTTTTCCTTGAGGTGGATGTTTTGGATGAGCTTGATGTTTCCGCCTACCATGCAGCAATGAACGCTGTCTTTGTAGTTTCCTTGAGGGGCATTTGCCATGTTTTTGAAGACCCAGCCGGCGGTGTCTTGATTGTCGTCAGCCTCTCCGAAGTAGATGGTGTCGTTCGAGTCTTCAACGGCGCCGGAGCGGACTTTGAAGACGTTTTCGTCTTGGGCGTCTGAGCTGACATCGCCGCCGAGTTCGGCATTGTAGGCGAAGCCGCCATGGCTGAGATCTGGGTCATTGTAGAGTGAGTCGTAGGTGGTTTTACCTTCTCCGAGGACTTTCTTAGAAAGTGGGTTTTGGAGTTTGGTATCGGAGTAGGCAGAGACCCAGCGGTAGCCACCACTATCGCGGTCTGCGAGGTCCATCTTTTCGGCGACGAGGTCCCACCAGACGAAGGAGGCTTCTTGCCCGTCTTGGAGGTTTCCTTTGTAGGGAGGAAGAGTGCCGGGGGCGTGAAGTCCAGTGTTCACTCCTTCTGATGAGATGGCGGAGAGGGAGCTGTAAATGTCTTTCATGTTCGCGGATGTGGAGGCTGAGTCAGCAGCGCGGAGTCCGGCGCGAACGCCAACAATCGCAAGACCGGCCAAGGCGGCAATGATGGCGATGACGACGAGGAGTTCGACGAGGGTGAAGCCTCGGCGTTTTTTGGAGTGAGTGTGTGTTTTCATATGACTTTCGATAGCTTGGATGTCTGGCCGCGTGGATCAAGCAGATTTCATGGGTTGATGATGAGTTCTTCTTGGATTTTGCGTTTTGAAGTTTCAGGCCTTTGCTTGTCTGATGATTCAAGGGGGGAGATGTTCATGAGCTGGGCGATTCTTCGAGCTTGAGAAAATTTTGTTGATGGACGTATATAGAGCAGCCCTATGAAACGTGTTGCTATTCTGTTGCCCCTTGTTCTGGCTTTGTTTTTTCCCTTTGTGATTCTCGCGAAGAAGGATGAGGTGGAGAAAAAGAAGATCGTTTTGATTGCGGGGAGCCGGAGTCACGCATCGGGCGAGCACGAGTTTCGGGCGGGGTGTTTATTGCTGGCGAGGGCGTTGAATGAAGAGAGTGGTCTGGATGTTGAGGCGGTCGTTGTGGGGGAGAATTGGAAGAAGGATAAGTCGGTTCTGGACGATGCAGATGCGATTTTCATCTTTGCAGACGGGGTGAGCGGTATTGGTGGTGAGTGGAAGTATCTTGATACGCTGGCGAAGAAGGGGGTTGGGATGGCTTTTATGCACTATGCGGTGCATCCGAATGCGAAGCAGGGGAGGAAGTATTATCAACCATGGATTGGTGGAGCGATGGAGTCTGGGTGGTCGGTGAATCCTCACTGGCTTGCTGATCTGAAGGTGGATCAGGAGCATGAAATTGGGAATGGGATTCCCGAGACGGTGACTTGCCTAGATGAGTTTTATTACAATATGCGCTTTGTGAATGATCGTGAGTCCGTTTTAGATTTGGTAAGAGCGACTCCGACGCGGGAAAATATGCGGAGGTATATTAACCTTTGGAATAAGCATGGTGTGGATGGCTTGAACAAAGAACAGACTTTGATGTGGGGCTATGAGCGTCCGAACGGCGGGCGAGGAGTGGGCTTTACGGGTGGGCATTATCATCGCAATTGGGCCCTCGATGGGTTCCGGACGGTGGTTTTGAATGCGATTGTGTGGACGACTGGGATGAAAGTTCCGGAAGGTGGGGTGAAGTCTAAGTCGCTGACGAAAGAGGATTTGAATGCGAACTTGGATAGCTATGACGCAGGAAAGATGAAGGTTTTAGATCTGCCGACGCTTGAGGAATGGCAAAAGGTGAAGGCCGCGAAGGTGGATGAGAAGCGGGAGGCGAAGTTTAAGAAGTAAGAAAAAAGCCACGCTTCGTGAGAAGGTGGCTTTTTCGTTTGAGGGAAGAGCTTCTCTTTTAGTCGGGAATCTCGTTGAGGGTGTAGTAGACGTCGGGGTGCCAGAGGTTGGTGCCTTTGGCTGACTTTACTCCTGCGAGATTGAAGTGGTGGACGTGGCCACGGACGCGACCGGAGACCTTGAGGTGGACTGATTTTTTGTCAGGAGCGACGGTGATGGATTCGATCTTGGGAGTGACTTTGTCGACCTCGGGGCTGCCGTAACCTTTTTGGTAGATGTAGGTCCATGCGCCGGTTTGGTAGGAGGCGACGCTCTTTGCGGACTCTTCATCGATGGGCTCGGTGAAGGTGATGACGAAGCCATCGGGCTTGGCGTGCATTTCGTGCATTTCGAAGGGTGTTTTACCAGTCCAGCGGACGCGTTCGAAGGTGAAGGTTTTTCCGCCACGTGCGGCCCAACCGCGGTTGGTGCCACCGACGAAGAGGGTGGCGTCTTCACCCATGCGAGCAGGGACGATGCCGGAGCGGAAGTCTTCGAGATATTTCCAAACGGCACCTTGGTAGAAGCCTTTGACTTTCTCGAGGTGCACGCGTTGGACTTGGGAGTGGGTTTGTTCTCCGACGAGGACTTGGCCTTGGAAGGGGCCGAATTTCCCTTCGGTGGAGTCGTAGATGACGGCAGTGGGTGACTGGCCGACTTTTCCGTGAGGGAGGATGATGGCGGGCGGGATGATGCGCTTGTCTTTGTCGTGTTCGACGACCATGCGGGAGCCGGTTTCGGGTTCAGGTGGATTTTCCATCCCTTCGACGAGGTTGACGTATTTATTCCCGGTGGGATTGCCCATGAAGCCGCCGGGCTTGAGCCACTTGAGAGAAGAGGAGCCGTTCCAGAGTCCTTGGTTGTCGGTGTAGAAGGCGTCGCCTGCTTGGTTAAATCCGATGCCACCTGGGGAGCGGATGCCGGGGCAGGTGGCGATGGCGGTGCCGTCGAGACCGTAGCGATAGCACCAGCCGCGCCAGGGTGATTTGTCGCTGGCTCCGCCGGATCCGGTGAGGCAATGGACGACCCAGATGTTGCCGTCTTTGTCTGGGTCGGAGCCGAAGTTATACTCGTGGTAGTTGCCATCGATGCCCCAGTGTTGGGTGATGGTTTCGAATTGGTCGGCGCGGCCATCACCATCGGTGTCGGTGAGCTTGGTGATCTCGGGACGCTGGGTGAGGTAGAGGGAGCCGTCTTTGTAAAACATGCCGAGGGGCTCATGAAGGCCGCGGGCGAAGAGGGTCCATTTGACTTTGGAGAGGTCTTTTTCGTAAGCGCCTTCGCAGACCCAGACGTCACCGCGTCGAGAGGAGACAGCGACCTTTTTACCGGGCATGATGGCAATGCCACCGAGCTCGAGGACTTCACCTTCGGGAGTGGGGATTTCTTCGCGAAGGTAGTATTCGGATTGTTGTGGGTCGGCGAGCGCGGTGGAAACGAGGGCGGCGGAGAGAAGGAGGTGTTTCATGGTCTAAAAATGTATGGTGAGATTGCCGGATTATTTCCAAGTGTATGAGATTTCGATTTTGTGAGTGCCCGGAGTGAGGGGGATGGGGATGAGGAGTTCATTCTCTCGGGTGAAGGGGGGATGCTCGGAAGAGGTGACGTTGAGGAGGAGGTCGTCGTTGAATGTGAAGCTTCGCTCGCTGCCGCTATTTACGCTGCCTCCGCTGAGGGCTCGGAAATAGAGTTCATCATTTGAAGAACCGGGTGAGGGGACCTCTAGGGTGATAGTGCGAGTGAAGCCCTCGGCGGTGGGGGCTGCGAAGTCGGCGACTTTGACGGGGCCGAAGTGATAGTTGAAGGTGGGTTGCTGCTGCTTGTTGAGGCTATATCCTTTGAAGGCGGGCTTGATTTTTGCATCGGCTTCTTTTGGCCAAGCGGTGGTTTGGCTTTCGAGCATGGCAAAGGCGAGGCCGCGGTTCACGGTGACGAGTTGCTCTCCGGCAGGAGCTTCGTTGCCTTGGCCTCGGTTGGTCCAGTGGCGACCACCGTCGATGAATTTTCCTTTCCAAAGCATGTCGAGGCTCATGGAGTCGGCGCTGAAGGCGAGGTTGACGCCTTCGGAATATCCGACGCCGATGCCCCGTGGATCGGTCCCGGCGATGAAGTTGCGATAGATGGTGGCTTCTCCGGCGGGGGCAACGATGGGGATGGGAGGAGCGCTGCTTCCCTTTTTGCCGCCTTTCGATTTGGTATCGGAGAGGGATTTCATCTTCATCTTGGGTCCTTCCCAAGCGAGAGAGATGAGCTCTTGACCCTTAAATTCGTAGTATTCGATTTTAATATCGGCGCGGCCTTTTTTGAGTTGAATGGATTTTTTGGTGGGGGTGCCGGCGGGCCCGATGCGATCGCGTGTGATGATTTCTTTTCCGTTGATGCTTACGGCGCCTCCGTCATCGGTGTCGTAGTGGAAGGTGTATTTGCCATCGCGAGGGACATTGAGCCAGCCTTCCCAGACGAGACCGTAGTTGTCGCGTTTGTCGTTTTTGAGAGCGGCATGCTGGAGGGAGATGAGGCCTTTTTTTTCTTCCTCGGCGTTTACGGCTTTTGACTTTCGAAGATCAGCAAGGGTCTTGAATGGTCCGAGATGAGTGTAGGAAAGAAGGTCGTTGATAGCGGGGGGCTTTTCGATGGGGTATTTTTTAAGAAGCTGATCAGCTTTCCACATGACCTCTCGCTTAGAGGTGGCTTTTCTCATGGCGGCGATTTGCTCCTTCGTGACTGAAGAGCCTTTGTTGCCCCACGAGTTCCGGACGTAGCTGATGATGTCCGCGATTTGGTCGTCCTTGAGGGAGTCTTTGTGCGGAGGCATGGCGAGATTGTATTTTTTGCCGGCTGCTTCGATTTCGCCTTGCAGGCCATGAAGCACGATTTCGATGATGCGTTCCGGTTTTCCCGAGACCCATTCACTTTTTGCGAGAGGGGGGAACTGTCCACCGCTAATGCCTTTTCCGTCCGGAGCATGACAGGCTCCACAGTAGAGTTCGTAAGGGGCTTTTCCTGGATGATCAGCCAGAAGCGGAGAGATGAGGGCCAGTGTAGCGATGAAAAAATGTTTCATGTATTCAGGATTAGATACGGAGGACAAATAGGTGTCTGACAAAAAAGTGCGAGGATTGTCTATTTTCTTATTTGGTGAATACGTTTCTCTCTGAAAGAAAGGAGGTTTTGTGAGCGTTCATTCGGCGTCGGAATTTGGCACTCGCTTTTTTGCTAAAGACCGATATCATGAACCCGATCCGGGGATGACCTCGGGAAAGCTCTTTCCCTCAAATAAATTTCTGAAAATGAACCTCAATATTCCTTATCATCGAGTTAACTGGGTGAATACCTCATTCCTGTTTGTCATCACCCTTCTCGGGGTCATTGCTGCTCCCGTTTTCCTCTTCTTCCACGATATGAACTGGATCATGTGGAGCCTCTTTGCCTTTTACATGATTTCGACGGGTCTTAGTATTACGCTGGGATACCACCGTCTGTTTTCTCATTTGTCGTTCAAGGCGAAGTGGCCGGTGCGTCTTTTTACCTTGGTCTTTGGAGCCTGTGCTTTCGAGAATTCGGTGCTCCATTGGGCCTCCGACCATCGACGTCACCACAAGCACACTGACCACGATGAAGACCCTTATGATATTACCAAGGGGTTCTTTTGGGCTCACATCGGTTGGATCCTTTTCAAACTGGATGCCGAGCAGCCTATGGACAATGTGAAGGATCTTCGTAAGGACGCCTTGGTTCGTTTCCAAGATCGCTATTATGTTTGGATCGCTTTTATCGCGGGTTTAATTTTCCCAGCAATCGTTGGGTTCATCACGATTGGTGGAATGCCCGGAATCTTGGCTGGAGTTCTCGTGGTTGGAGCGCTCCGTGTCGTGCTTGTTCAGCAGTCGACTTTCTTTATTAACTCCCTTTGCCACTGTATTGGTGAGCAGCCTTACTCGACCCGTTGCAGTGCTCGCGATAGTTGGATCATGGCTCTCGTGACCTACGGTGAAGGGTATCACAACTACCATCACGAGTTTCAGCACGATTACCGGAACGGAGTGAAGCCTTGGAACTTTGATCCTACAAAGTGGTCAATTATGGCTCTTCATAAGGTGGGATTAGTCAGTGACCTGCGCCGCGTTCCGACGAGCAAGATCGTTGCAGCTGAGATGAAAGAGGCTGAGCGGAAAGCGGAAGCAAAGTTGGCCGAGTTAAAAGTCGATGAGGCTTCGATTAGCGAGGCTGCCTTGGCCCGAGTGAATGAGCTTCTGGATAAGTTGAAAGAGAATTTAAATGAGTTTGAAACGTCTGTTTCTGATTCGATTGATGCTTCAAAGGAGACCTTGAAGCGCTGGGAACGTGAGACCCGAGAGCTTGTTCGTAAGCTTGGTGATTTCCGCACGGTTTCGGCATAAAAACCTACTATGAGCGAAGATCGTGATTTCGGCCCTCAACCTCTAGCTGCGCTCTTAGAGCAATGGGGACTGTCTCATCATGATATGGTTGAGGTCTCGCCGGAGCAACTGACTCATAAGCAGGTTCAGCGGGCGGCGATGGGTCGAAAGTTGACGCTTAAGATGAAGCAGAAGCTCGCAAGGACCCTCAATTTTGCAATATGGGGCCGCTTTACGAATGAGGAGCGGGATGCCTTTGAGGAGTATTTTCCGAAGCATCTGTTTAATTACTCGAAGGGGTATGATGCGGAGGCAAGGGATATTAATGAGGACATTTCTCAGT
Organism: uncultured Verrucomicrobiales bacterium; assembly: GCA_937928545.1. Lineage (GTDB taxonomy): Bacteria > Verrucomicrobiota > Verrucomicrobiia > Verrucomicrobiales > Akkermansiaceae > SW10. The sequence continues at coordinate 2,772 of CALGJQ010000003.1, read as the reverse complement.
CTCTTGAAGACCGGAAGGTGAGGCGAGATTTCTTGATCGAATTAGGGAAGGTTTAGAGTCGTTTTCACGGCTCCTGCCGTGCGGTTCGCCATTTTCCTTGAGTTTGGTGGGTGTGATTTTTGTCTCTTGAGACGGTAAGGTCTGCGGTGTCGTGAATGCTTAATCTCGTGGTGCGATTCTATTGTAAGCGACGGAAACACCGCCTCCATGTGGATCTGGCGTGGTGATCTGTTCGCCGAGTTCGCCGTGGCCGAAGGCGATGGTGATTTGGAGAATGAAGAAAAATACACGCCGCATTTGATATGAATATACAGTATTAAAATTGGGGGTAAATGTAAATTGAGGTGCTTGGTTAGGAGCGGGGATACGGGCGGGGATACGGGCGGGGGAGACGGGCGGGACGCCCGCGCTCCTTGAGGTTTTAGCCGAGGTCGTAGGCGTCTAGGTCGGCGGTGACGATGACGTCTTCGGGGGTGGGGGTGGCTCTTAGGATTTTGTTGAGGTGATGGGAAAGGGCGCGGGGGTTGGGGCCTCGCATGAGGAGTTGGAAGCGGAATTGGGAGTGGGACTTGGTGAGGGGGCTGGGGATTGGGTCGCCTAGGATGACTCCTTCGGGGAGGTTTTCGGCGAGTTTGCGGTGGAGGGTTTGGAGGGTGAATTCGGCGCGGCGTTCGTGGGAGGATCTCGCTAAGAGGAGGGCGAGGTGGGTGAAGGGCGGGTATTGAAATTGTTGGCGGACATCGAGTTCTTGGGCGACGAAGCCGTTGAAGTCGTGGTGACGGGCAAATTGGATGGAGGGGGAGTGGGGGGTGGAGGTTTGGATGATGACTTCTCCGGCGAGGTCTCCACGACCGGCGCGGCCGGCGACTTGGGTGAGGAGCTGGAAGGTGCGCTCACCAGCGCGGAAGTCGGGGGCGTAGAGGGAGAGGTCGGCATTGAGGACGCCGACGAGTGTGACGTTGGGGAAGTCGAGGCCTTTGGCGATCATTTGGGTGCCGAGGAGGATGTTGATCTTTTTGGCACGGAAGTCGCGAAGGGTGTCGCGGAGAGCGTTTTTTCGGCGGGTGGTGTCGGTGTCGAGGCGCGCGATCTTGGCGGTGGGGAAGACCTTGCGGAGAATGATTTCGGCTTTTTCGGTGCCGTATCCTTGTTGGCGAATTGCGGCATCGTTGCAGTTGGGGCAGGTGCGGGGGACGACGGCTTGGTGGCCGCAGATGTGGCAGATGAGGCGTTCTTCGGCGCGGTGGTAGGTGAGGGGGATGGCGCAGTGGTTGCACTCGATGACGTGGCCGCAGGGTGGGCACTGGAGGGAGCGGGCGAAGCCGCGGCGGTTGAGGAAGACGATGACTTGTTCGTTCGCTTCGAGGCGTTTTTCAATGGAAGTACGAAGGATGTCGGAGATGATGGCGTCGCGCCCTTTGTGTTTCTTGGCCTCGATGCGCATATCGACAACGCGGGTGAGGGGGAGGGAAGCTCCATCGGCGCGCTCGGTGAGTTTGACGAGTTGGTATTTACCGAGTTGGGTGTTTTGGAAAGTTTCGAGCGAGGGGGTGGCGGAGCCGAGGAGGACGGAGCATTTTTCGAGATGACAGCGGACGACGGCGAGGTCACGGGCGTGATACTTGGGTGGGTTTTCTTGTTTGTAGGCGGGTTCGTGTTCTTCATCGACGATGATGAGGCCGAGGTCCTTGACGGGAGCGAAGATGGCGCTGCGGGCCCCGATGACGATGCGGGCTTTGCCGGAGCGGATGCGGTGCCATTCGTCAAAGCGTTCGCCTTGTGAAAGGTGTGAGTGAAGGACGGCGATTTGGTCGACGAGTTCGTGGAAGCGGGCTTTGAAGCGTTGGACGGTTTGGGGGGCGAGGGAGATTTCGGGAACGAGGATGATGATGTTTTTTCCAAGGTCGAGGGCGATTTTGGTGGCTTGGAGGTAGACTTCGGTTTTGCCGGAGCCGGTGATGCCGTGGAGGAGGATGGGTGATTGGGTGATTGGGTTATTGGGGCTTGGTTGAGGGGAGGTTGAGGGGAGGTTGAGTGAGGCTTGGACCACTTTGAGGCATTCGGCTTGTTCGTGGTTGAGGGTGAGGGGCTCGGTGGGGACGAAGGTTTCGTTGGCATCGGGGTCGCGACGGACTTCGAGGTCTACGATTTTGACCCAGCCTTTTTCGGAGAGGGCTTTGAGCGAAGCGGAGGCGGAGGGGCCGCCGAGCTCGGTGATGGGGACGGGTGCGGTGGCAACGGAGAGGAGGGTGATGATTTGGTGTTGGCGCTTGGCGCGTTTGGCGAGGGTGGCGAGTTCTTCGTCGCTGGGGGCCTTTTCGAGGACGGCGGCGCGGCGGGTTTTGGCGGAGCCTTTTTCGCCACGGATGGAAGAGGGGATGATGGAGCGGATGACTTGTTCGAGCGGGGTGCCGTAGTAGGAGGTGATCCATTCGGCGAGTTTGAGGAGGGGGGCGGTGACGAGGGGTTCTGGATCGACGAGGTCGGTGAGGTAGCGGAGGGCGAAGTCGCCTTGGGGCTTGTCCTCGATGCGGAGGACGGTGCCGGTGGCGGGGCGATTACGGAGGGGGATGCGGACGCGGCAGCCGGGGAGGACTTTAAGGTTTTCCGGGATGGCGTAGTCGAAGACGAGCTCGGAGGGGCCATCGATGAGGACGCTAGCGGAGAGGGGCACGGGGGAATGGTGATTGGTGAATGCGGAATAGTGAAGGGGGGAGATCGAAAAAATCCGCGAGGGCGGACCTGCGCGGATTTTTGAGGGGTGTTGTTTTT
>CALGJQ010000002.1 GCA_937928545.1 uncultured Verrucomicrobiales bacterium | reverse complement strand
CTCGCGATGGTGATGGTGATTGATAAGTCGGGATCGATGTCGGGAAATCCCATCGTCCTCGCTCGTCAAGCGGCGCGTGCGGCTGCCGAGCTTTTGAGTCCGCAGGATCAAGTGGCAGTGATTGGCTTCGATAGTAATCCACAGCTCTTTCTAGATCTCACGCCCGCCGGAAACCAAGGCGCGATTGCCGCGGCCATCGATTCCATTCAAGCCAGCGGAGGAACGGATCTCGCTCCGGCAGTGGCGCAGGCCAAAGACATTCTCTCGGGAGCGAGCGCCAAGATCAAACACGTCATCGCGATGACGGACGGTCAGACCTCACAATCCAACCTCCTCGAACTTTGTCAGGAAATGGCCGATGCCGGAATGACCGTCTCGACCGTGGCGATGGGACAAGGCGCATCTCGCGAACTCCTCGCCGCGATGGCGGATGCTGGAAAGGGTCGCTACTACGAAACGGACGCGCCTGAGAACGTCCCGCAGATTTTCACCAAGGAAACAATGCAGGCGAGTAAGTCGGCCATTAAGGAAGACCTCTACGCCGTCGCTCCCATTGCGGAGCATCCCATGATCTCAGGTTACGAAGCAGCAGAGTTTCCCATGATCCTCGGCTACGTCATGACGCGCGTGAAGCCCACGGCGCAGCTTCTCCTCGCGGCGGAGTCGGGTGACCCACTTCTGGCAACCGGACAATTCGGCCTCGGAACCGGAGTGGCCTTCACCGCCGACCTCACTGACCGCTGGGGCAGCGAGTGGCTCACTTGGGACAATTTCGGCCCCTTCTGGGCGCAGGTCATTCGCGGTGCTTTGAAGAAAGACGACGCCGTGGGTCTCTCGGCACAGACCCGTGTTGAAGGGGGAGAATGGAAAATCGACATCCGCCGCCTCAGTGACGCCGGAGCCCCCGTGAATGGAATCGATTGGAAAGCGGAAGCCTTCGATGCCGATGGCAACACCACCCCGGTAACCGTCAAAGAAACGGGTCTCGGCCGCTACGAAGCGAGCGTTCCTCTGACAGGAAACCGCATGGCCCTGCAACTCACCGACGCCGTCCACGCCAAGATGAAAACCCTCCAATGGTCCCGAGGCTACCCCGGCGAATATCGCCTCGCCTCGGAGTTTAAGAGCGATGTCCTCGCTAAAACGAACTACGAGCCAAGCGAAGTCCGCGCCGGAATTGCTCCGATCAATGTGAAGACCACCGCGATCCCACTTTTCGGTTTTCTGGCACTAGGGAGTCTGTTGCTGAGTATTCTTTTCCGGAGGATTTAGTGTTGTTTGCCGAGAGCTTCACGGTGGCCCCAAAGGGGCCTGACATACCAGCCTATGGCAACGCCATAGGAAGCATCCGGGGGGAATTTCGTTCACTGAAGGTGAACAACATACACCAAGTTCAATCCCACACGTATCTCTCGTCGAATTCGACTCCGTTCTTTTTACAAAGCTTGCGGTATTCGTCTTGGAAGGTCTCGGTCTTATGATGTTCTTCTTGGTTCGAGATGTATTTCAGCAAAAGAGAGTTCTGGGTTGGACTCACCGAGAAGCAGCCAAAGCCTCGTTGCCATGAAAACGAGGAGAATTGTTCTCCTTGGGTTTTCATCCATTTGGAGGATTCTTTTTTCACACTCTCCAATAGATCACTTTGAGAGATGGTGCGTGCGAGCCGAACGGCGAGATGGACGTGGTCGGCGACTCCTCCAACTCGATAGCATTCGCTTTTTGAACCTCGGATAGCCGCAGCGAGGTAGGCGTGGAGTTTTGGGGCGATTTCAGAGGTGATGAAAGGGGCTCGGTCTTTTGTGCTGAAGACGATGTGGCAAAGCACGTTTGAAAGTGATTGGGGCATGGTCGGAGCAGATTGTGAGGTGATTCGAGGGCTATGTGGTTCACCTTCAGTGAACTTTGTTTTGGTTCAGGGTTCCTATGGCGTTGCCATAGGCTGGTATGTCCCCCCCCCTTTGGGGGGATGGGGCCGCAGTTTTTGGGAGCCTACTATGATATTTTGGCGATGTCTGACTTTTTTGTCCACCTGCACTCGCATACCGAGTAGGCGACCTTAAATGGGAAAAGAAGTCTGCGAAGGCTTTAGTTTTCTAAAGTTCACCCACAATTTTGGACAGGTTTTGAATGCTGACCGCATCGGCGCGTTCATTGATAGGGTATGTCTTCGGCCCGCTATGAACGATCCAAGCCTTCTTTAGGGGGATTGATTCAATCGCGCTAGTGAGGGATTTCGAGGATCTTGGAGCTTCGCTATGTTTGAATTCAATTCCGTAGAGTTCGGAGTCGTGTTTAAAAACAAGATCCATTTCTGCTCCACTCTGGACTCCCCAGGTAAATTGATTTTCTGCACTCAGATTCAGGGCGGTGCATACTTGTTCGAGTGCGAATCCTTCCCAAGAGGCTCCAAGTTCCGGTTTGGCGAGGAGTTCGTCGTAGTTTGAAATCTGAAGCAGGGCGTGGGTTACTCCAGAATCTCGTAAGAAATATTTGGGAGCCTTACGCAATCTCTTGGTTGTATTGGTCGAATACAGGGGGAGTTCTCGAACAACAAAAGTTGCCTGGAAGAGCTCGAGGTAGCGTTGAACGGTCTTTTGATTCACTCCGATAATAGCAGCTGCCTTCGAGTGGTTCCAGTTGCTCCCTTGGGATGATGCGATGAGCATCAGGAGCTTTCGGATTTGGCTGTCGCTGATCTTTGTTTCACCCAAATCTCTGAGATCTCGGGATATGAATTGGGCGATATAGTCGAGGCGCCATTTCATGGATGGGATCTCGTCCTTTCGAAATGATTTTGGGAAAGCGCCCTTGATCCAGAGTTTTTGCCAGAGATGGGTGCCCGCTTCCGTGAGCGAGAAGCCGGACATGTCGATAATGTAGGCTCGTCCAGCGAGACTCTCCGAGACTTGTTTGAGTAGGAGAGAAGACGCGGAGCCGAGAAGTAGGAATCGAGTTGAGTTGTCTGGTCGATCCGACAAGACACGCAGAATTGAAAAGAGCTCCGGCTTTTTTTGAGCCTCATCGATGACTACGAGCCCTTTGAGGTTGGCGAGAGTGCTACGAGCGTTTTCCTCAAGACGAATTTGGTCGAGTGGATCATCGAGGTCAAAGTAGTGAGAGTCAGGAACCTCGTATTGTCGTGCAAGAGAGGTTTTTCCGCATTGTCGGGGTCCTTGCAGGACGACGATATTGCTCTCTGCGAGTCCTTGATCAATGGCATCTCGATAAGCGGGGCGGGGGACAAATTCCATGGTTGAATGCACATTATCCTTGTAAATAAGTAGTGGCAATACTAATTTACAAGCATGGAGGTGCCGAAAACCAGTCAGACTTTACCCTTTGGGGCCGAAGGGTTTGGTTTCGACCACTTTGAGAAATTTGTGAGGGGATTACTCAATTTGGCTACGGATATTGAGATTGCGGGGATTGGACCCTTAGATGAATGGGAACTCATTCCGAGGTATGGAAGCAATGGAGATAAGCAACGTGGGATTGATGCACGCGGAAAATTGGTAGCGGGAGGGGAAGTGGTTTTTCAGTGTAAGTATCATGGAGGAGGCCAGAGGTCCGGGAAGCCAGAGGTTACAAAGGCGGTAAATATGGCAAATCAGCAGTATCCAGATGCTGAACGTTATGTCTTTGTGACTAATACTTCACTGACACCGGCTGCCCAAGACGTAATCAATGACGAAAAGAATTGGTCCCAACTTGGCGGTGAAGAGCTACACGACCTAGTGCGGCGATTGCCTGAAAGAAGAGGAGCTTATTTAGTTTACGATGCTTTTGGGAGAGGCGTTGCGGAGCAATTTTTTCCATTTTTCAATGCTAGACTGCTTGGCCCGCGTGAATACATGGAAAGTTACGAGGGAGTTTTTCAACATCATCATGCGTGTCGAGGTAGGGAGAAAGAGGTGAAGGAGTTAGTCGCCCTTTTAGGTAGCGAGAAACCAACGGTAGTAGTGGTGAAGGGAAGGGGAGGGATTGGGAAAACTCGTCTTATGTTGGAGGTGCTTGAGCAAATTGAGGAGGCAGGAGATTTTGCGCCATTCGTCTATAAATCGAGTGGATTTGGGTCGAAAAATCTTCCCGACTATCATGGCCGGAGAGGATTTGTTGTGGGTATTGATGATGGTCACGCGAGTAGCAATCTGGACGTTGATCTTCTTGAAGAGATCCGGAGTTCCGGAAAGGGACGGGCATTGATCATGATCCGGCCTGAGGGAGAAGAAGCGGTCAGGGAGAAACTGCGAAAGATATGGGGGAGTCGAATCTATTTCTATCCTCAAGTCGGCTCGGATGGTCGTTCTGAGCTTAGTGAATTGAACAAGGATGCGATGGGGGAGATCGTGAGTGGGATCGTTGGCAAATCCAATTTTGATGTTAGAGCTCTTGTTAAGGCCTGTAGTGGAAATATGTTGTTCGCTGTAATTGGGGCTCAAATCATACGGGATGGAATTGCCGGGTGGCCCGACCTGTTTCTTACCGATAAATTTAAGAATGAGGTGTTGATGCATCTCCACTCGAAGTTTGTTGCGAGTGTGGATGAGAGTCGTAAAAAAGAGGCGGATCGGCTGCTGAGAACCTTGTCGATCTTATCGCCGTTCAATGAAGAAACCTTGAAATTAGTAAGTGAGTTTCTGGATCTAAGTAAGTGGAACTTACGAGATTATTTGGATGGTTTACTGGATCTGGGATTACTTCGTAGAGTTGGGGGGATTTCTAAGATTGTGCCGGATCTTTTTGCGGAACATTTGGCGGCAGAGACTCTTCTTAGCGAAGAGGGTGATCAATTTCGAAACGAGTTTTTGGATTCGCCGCTCAATCGATGGAATGATTTTGCGGTGCTTAAGAATCTCGCGATCGCAGAGGAGGCGCGGCAAAATCAGGGCCTTGGAAATGTTCAATTCTTTGAGAAGCACTGGGTGGTATTCAAACGGGAATTTGAAATGGCTGATACACGAGGTCGCTCCGAGATGCTGGCACAATGGGGTGATTTCGGGGTGAGGATTCCTCGCTATACTCTGAAATTGGCTGATCTAGCCTACTCATTGCCTCCAAAAGAGGATCAGGAAAATGGTGATTTTCTCATCGATCATCAAAATTTCTATGAGGAGGAGCTGAAATCAAAATCGAATTCTCTTCTCGTCGACTTGGCGAAATATGAAACGGAGGTGATCGAAAACTGTCTCGATCTACTTTGGGTAAATAACGATAAGACTGTTGAAGCTGTAACTCCGCTCTTTGGGTATTACAGAAGCCGGAAGGTGGATTCCTTTGAGCGCTCGTTAAAGTGGCTAAAGGGAAGGGTTGATGCCGAATTTTCGATTCATTTGGAAAGTATGAGTGAGGGGCTAGAAAAGGTCTTGGAAGGGGCTTTTGCGGCAACCATTGAAGACAGTTATATGAGTGGGTCGATGGCCTATTTTCGTGAGGTGCCGGTGCATTTTGAGAATACCTCTACGATCCGAGAAGTTGCGTTTGAGATGGTCGAGGAAGTCTTGAATCTGGGGGATCTCGGGATCTTAAATGTGATTGGTTTGTTAGTGAAGGTAGCGGGGCCACCGAGTCGGCCCGGAAGGAACGAGCATACGGCTGAATTTATCGAGAGCTGGGGTAAGGTGCGTGAGCGAGCTCTTGAGTTGCTTGAAAAAGCGATTCATCTTTCCGAGGGGGAGGAGGTGCGCTTCCAAGTCCGGGCTGGATTAAAAAGGTTGTTTAAATACCGGATGGATGACCCTCGATTTCTTGAGCAAATCGACGAGGTGCTTCATGGGGTGGAGGTGACTCCAGAAATGGAACGACTGGTGTTTTTAGCTTCGAATGTTTACGACGAAATTTGCCGCTTAGATGGAGATGTTGATCAATTGGAAGATGACCGCAGACGGAAACGTGAATGGGAAGTTTTTGGGAAACGGATTGTAAATGAATTCGTGAGCGAGACACAATCCGCAGAACCTCCAATTGCTAAAATGGAGAGAATTGATCAGCAGTTGAGATCTGTTGATCATCGGCCAAGTTGGTTTGAGTTTTTTCGAATTCTTTACGAAAATAGACCGAGATGGATTACGGGCCTCAGGGATGAAGTATTAAGGAGACCAGAGTGTCCATTTGCTGGCTGCTATTTACAGTTTTGTGGCCTCCTTTCTGGTGGTGATCCTACGCGGTATGACACCCTTCTTTCGGAAGGGCTAAGAGTAGAGCGTATCGATCTTCTTGAAGCGATCATCCACGACATCGCATATTCACAAGAAGATCAGATTCCCAAGGAAAGCTATGCTCGACTAAAAGAATTATTCCAGACAGCAGAAGGTGAAGTTCTGACATTCTTACTCAATCTACCTCATCATTATGAGCATACTCCGATGGAGGTTTTTTTGAACGAGAATTTGCCTTGGGCGAACATGCGAGCCAATGACTTTAAGGCCCTGGGGGCGAGATACGATCGTTTCCACCCGCCATCATTAGAGGTTTTTCCAGACGGATTTTGGCGAAGTTTTTTTGGAAGGTTGGCAACACTTCCGGGGGAAGTCATTAGCAAGTGTTGGTATCTCGCTCACGTGGCAACTCGTGAAGATCCAGATGCTGCATTCGATTACTATGAGAGAAGGATGGAAGCTGGTGAGGATGAGGTGTTTCCCTTCGAATACGACGGGGTCTTGGTTCTTGGTTCATCGGAAAAAATCGAGAACTATGAAGCGAGAGTCGACAAGGCGTATCAAGGGTTCGTAGGGAACTCAGGGGACTATCGCTGGAAGCGTTGGCTGAGGCTCGTTTTATCAGCAGATAGCGCGAAGGCGGAGGAGATCGCCAAGAGATACCTTCTAACGGTAGGGGAGAAAGATCTGATTGATTTTGCCGATGACTGGTTTGACCGAAGCAGAGTCTTTGAGGCACGAGAGCTTGTCCGAGTTACTCTTTTGAGAGCGAAAGGGTTTTCTGAAAAGTGCTATCGGGAGACAAAATCAAGCATCTGGCGCCATGCGGTGATGGGTGGTCGCTCCTTCACCAATGGAGTTCAGTCAGACAATTGGGTGTTGGATTTGGCAAGGGACCGCCGAGAGGAATCACGTGGAGACGACGTTCTCTTTGATTTTTACTCGGAGCTGGTGAAATACGAAGAAGACTACGCGAGAAAGCAGAAGGATGATTTTCAGAACGAGCAGCTGAGAGCGAGAGAGTATACCTAAGAGATTTTGGGCGATTAAGAGGAAGTCCCCTCGGAGTAATGGCCTGCAAGTATCTTGAAGTACTCCGAGGGGACGCTGGGAAATTTTGGCAGAGCTTTGCCTGCTTTCTATGGGGGAATACCACCAGAGAAGATGAATCTGACACGGGAGGGCAGATTTTTTCTAAATCGCGCTTTCGTCGAGGCTTTGGATGGCTTCGCGGATGCGGGCGGCGACGCGGGATTTTTTTTGGTAGACGTTGTCGGTGGTGAGGCCGAGGTCGTTGGCGACTTGTTCGGTGGACTCGAGTTCGACGGCGGTTTTCCAAAAGGCCTGCCAAGTCGAGGGCTCGACTTGGGTTTCGACGAGGCGGCAGGCCTGGGCGAAGAGTTCCTTCATGTAGAGCTGATCCCAGTCGGCGGTATCGGCAGCTTCGGGGAGGGAAGCGGTGGGGATATCGGTGCGCTGGGATTTGGAGAGGAAGGTATTGAGCTTAGAGCGGGTGACGGTGAAGAGCCAGTTTCGGAAGGTGCCGACAGATTTATCGAGTTGGAAGGTGGGGAGGGCTTGGGAGAGGGCGCGGAAGACCTCCTGGGTCACGTCTTCTGAGTCGGTGGGGGAAAGACCACGTTTTCTGAGGAAGCCAAAGATGATCGGGGTGTAGAGGGTGACGAACTCCGACCAAGCTCGGTCATCGCGCGGGTCGCGGACGCGAGCGATGAGGGTGAGCCTGGTTGTCATTTTCATCCGGAAGGGAAGACTACCTTGCGAGAGAGGAATTTGAAAGGCTGGGGGGACTTATTCACAATGAAAGTGCGTCGGATTTCAGTTCGGGGTTCAAAATAGGAAGTCCTCGGTCCAGAGTGCGGGCGATGTCCGACTCTTTTGTTCACCTGCATTTGCATACCGAGTATTCGACGCTGGATGGGGCGTGCCGGACGAAGGATGTGGCGCAGCGGGCGAAGGAGCTTGGGATGCCGGCGGTGGCGATGACCGATCACGGGAATCTCTACGGGACGATCAGTTTTTACAAAGCCTGCCTGGAGGCGGGAGTGAAGCCGATCTTGGGTTGTGAGATTTACTTGGCGCCGGAATCGATCGAGAAGCGCGAGGAGATTGCGGGGAGGAAGCGGGCCTGTCACATGACTTTGTTGGCCGAGAATATGACCGGTTGGGTGAACCTGCAGAAGCTCGTTTCCAAGGGTCACCTTGAGGGGATGTGGTATGGCAAGCCGAGAGTGGATCGTGAGATTTTGCGCGAGCACTCGGAGGGGATCATTTGTCTTTCGGGATGTATTTCGGGGCCCGTGAACGAGTGGATCTTGCAGGAAAATGAGGAGAAGGCTTGGGAGACAGCGCAGGAGCTGGTGGACATTTACGGGAAGGAGAATTTCTATCTGGAAATTCATAATCACGGGATGGAGCAACAGGCCAAGGTCCGCGATACCCTAGTGAAGTTTTCGGAGAAGATGGGGGTGAATTTGGTGGCGGCCAATGATGTGCACTTTTTGAATCGGGAAGATCATGAGGCGCACGATGTCATGATCTGTATCGGGCTAAGCCGTCTTTTGATCGATGAGAACCGCTTGCGTTATTCGCCAGAGGTCTATTTTAAAACGGCAGAGGAGATGCGGACGCTTTTTGCGGATTATCCGGGAGCTTGTGATGCCACTTTGGAGATTGCGGAGAGGTGCAATGTCGAGTTCGTTCTCGACCCGACCTCTTCGGAGAAATACCCGGAGTATGAGCCGGATGATGGATCGACGCCCAATGACCACTTTCGCGAGCTTTGCTTCAAAGGGCTGGAGATGCGTTATGGGTCAGAGAAGGCTAAGGATCAGGAGCTGATTGACCGTCTCGAATATGAGATGGGAATTATCGTGCAACTTAAGTTTGCCTCGTACTTCCTAATCACCGCGGACTTTATTAATTGGGCCAAGGAGCAGAAGATTCCAGTGGGGCCGGGTCGTGGTTCGGCGGCGGGATCATTGGTGGCTTACACGATGGGGATCACCGATGTCTGCCCGATTCGTTTTGGACTTCTTTTTGAGCGATTCCTGAATCCGGAGCGGGTCTCGCCTCCGGATGTTGATATTGATTTTTGCCAAACACGTCGGCCGGAGGTCATCGAGTATGTGCGCCAGAAGTATGGTGAGCGGAATGTCTCGCACATCATCACCTACGGCACGATGGGCGCGAAGTCGGTGATTCGAGATGTCGCTCGCGTGATGGGGATTAGCTACGGGGAGGCGGATCAGATTTCTAAAATGATCGAGGCCAAGCCGGGGGTGAAATTGGCCAAGGAATATGAGGAGAAGGAGGAGCTGCGGGAGCGGATCGAGAGCAGTGCGACTTATCAAGAGCTTTGGGAATATGCCCTGAAGCTGGAAGGAATGAGCCGGAACGTGGGGGTTCACGCGGCGGGAGTGGTGATCGGGGATCGTCCGCTTGATGAGCACGTGCCGCTGACGCGTGGAAACGAGGGGGAGGTCGTGACGCAGTACGACATGAGTGCGATCACGGATGTCGGGCTCTTGAAAATGGACTTCTTGGGGCTGAAGAACATGACGGTGATTCAGGAGGCGATTGATTCGATTCATAAGCACACGCCGGACTTTGATATTTATCAAATCTCGCTCGAGGATGAGCCGACTTTCAAGATGCTGAATGCGGGGGAGACGATGGGAGTCTTCCAGTTGGAGAGTGGGGGAATGGTCGAGACCTGTCGGAAGTACGGGATTAATAAGATTGAGGATATCATTGACCTGCTGGCGCTCTATCGTCCGGGGGCGATGCAATACATCGATCAGATGATCGAGGTGAAGGAAGGGCGGAAACAACCGGTCTATGAGCATCCCTTGCTCGAGGAGATTTGCGGAGACACCTACGGGGTCATGATTTATCAGGAGCAGGTGCAGAATGCGGCGAAGATGCTGGCGGGCTACACACTGGGTGGTGCGGATATTCTACGTCGGGCGATGGGTAAGAAGAAGCCCTCGGAGATGGCGAAGCAGCGCGAGATTTTCGTGGAGGGTGCCTTCAAGACGAACGATATCGATGAGCGGAATGCGAACCTGATTTTCGATAAGATCGCGGGCTTTGCGGGATACGGTTTCAACAAGTCGCACTCGGCGTGTTACGGTTTTATTTCGTATTGGACCGGCTTCCTGAAGGCGAACCATCCTATCGAGTTCTTGTCGGCCTTGCTCTCGAACGAGATCACGAACACCGATAAGATTAGTGTCTTCGTGAACGAATGCTTTCGGATGGGCTTTGAGATCTTGCCGCCGAATCTTAATAAATCGAAGCTGCGCTTTGCTCCCGAGGTAATTTTGGGAGGTAAGCAAGGCATTCGCTACGGGCTCTCAGCGATTAAGAACGTCGGGGCGGCGGCGATGGCGATGGCGATCAAAGAGCGGGAGGAGAATGGTGAGTTTGAGTCGATGGATGACTTCTGCAACCGACTGGATTCTAAAGTCGTCAATAAGCGGATTTTAGAGAACTTGATCAAAGCAGGCGCGATGGATTGGACGGGAGAGACGCGGGCTGGGATGACGGAGCGCGTTGAGAAAGTGGTGTCCAGTGCAAGCAGCGCGCAGAAGGATCGCGCGGCCGGACAGGGTGGACTTTTTGATGCCATGGAATTTGCGGCCCCTCCGCCGGTCACGGATAACTCTCCAGCTCCGCAAGAGTGGCCCAAGGATGAGCGACTGGAGCATGAAAAAGAGTTGCTAGGATTTTATGTCACGGGGCATCCGCTCGATAAATTTCGTGGCGTGGTGGATTCGGATCGTTTTGTGAAACTTGGTTTACTGGATGAGGTGGATCTCAGTGATAAGCGCGCGCGTTTCCCCTTCGCGGGAATGGTGCGAAGTGTGGAGCATAAGATGACGAAGACCGGAAAGCCTTTCGGGGTTGTTGTTGTTCAGGATTTCACGGGGGATCGCGAGATGGTGTGCTGGAGTGAAAGTTATCTACCCGCGCGTGATGCCGGTTTGATGGCGCCCGGGCAGGTCATTCAATTTAAGGCGCAGGTGACGGTCGATGATCGAACAGAACAGCGTCGCTTGACTGGGGCTTCGATCAGGGAACTGAAAGCGAAGCGGACGAAGAAGAGCGGCACGATGGAGCTGACTCTCTGGTCTGGGCGGAATACGCCAGAAGATCTGGAGAAGATTCGCGGGCTGCTCACGGAGTATCATGGAAGCGTTCCAGTTCTGGTGCATATTCAGAACGGAGCGGGAAAACGGGCCACGATTGAGTTGCCGTCAGAGTATCATGCTTCGCCCGATATTAAACTGCATCGCGAGTTGGCGGCTTGGATGGATTAGCGGGGTGGCTTTGAAAGGTTGAGCTGGGCCGGGGGGAATCTGCGGAATCAGTTCTCAATCCTTTCAAATCTGCGTGAAAATTCTTCCTCTTTTTCGGAGAGTGGAGAGGTCTTGACCACAGAACGAGCGGAGGGGAGTAGAATTCTTGGTTGAGGGCTGGGAGTTTTTACGCAGATTTTTGAAAATTCACGCAGATTACGCAGATTTCAGGAACCAGACAGCCGGGAGAAATCTGCGCAATCAGTTCTCAATCCTTCTAAATCTGCGTTAAAATTCTCCGTTTAGAGTTTTTGCTTGAGAGGCCGCTTTGAATGGATGGAATTCTTAAGGTGATGTGACGGGAGGCAAGGAGCGGTGGCGTCTCGCCACCGAATGTCGAGTGAGGGCGAGCGAAGCGAAGGCGGCGGGACGGCGCCACTCCGTGTCGCGATGCGTGGTGCGTGGTGCGATGAGGTTTTGCTTTTGGGGACTTGCGAGCTGGCGGCTTGGATGGCTTTTAATTTGTTTGGTTGAAGTCAATGCCGACGAGGGATTGATACGCTAAGGCAGGTCGTGCCGAATCCTCTCAACCAAGGTCGCTGAACCATTAACTTGTTGCCTCCACAAGTCGGCAGTAGTTGAGAGTTCTGTCCCCCTTGAGTCTGTCGCCATTGATGGTGAGGCAATTAATAATGTTTGACGGAGTATCGAGTTTTACTAGCTTGAAATGGATGAAATTGGTTTCTTTCCTGATCGGCTTGCCGCTTTTCTTTTTTGCTCAACTCGGGGCTGCAACTTGGGATGAGAAAGTCGAAAAGGCTTTTGATATTTATTACGGCTACGAAACTCCATATGATGGAAATTACATTTTTGAGACCTTTAAGGCGGGCGTAGATGTTGAGCACCCAAGAGCGATGGGTGGGCTAGGGCTCTGCTATTGGAGAGGGATTAAAGTGCCAAGTGATCACAAAAAAGCTCTCTTCTATATGGAAAAGGCTAAGAATGCCGAGGACCCTCTGGGCACGTGCTACTACGGACTATTTGTGCGAGACGGAACCGGAGGAATTCCAAAGGATAGGGACAAAGGACGAGAGTATGTGGAGAAAGCGCTAAAAATGGGATATTCCTATGCCGAAGTCCACCTTCTGCAGTCGAAGATTCCTAAGTATGTCAAAAAGAAGAAGACTAAAGATGAGCTTGAAGCCTTAAAGAGGTTAGAGGTGCTTGTTGAAGAGGATAAAAACGCTTTCGCTGCTTTTGTCTTAGGTCAATATTATGATGGAGGGAACCACCCTTACTATACCCCTTACAATGGGAAGACCATCAACAACTTCAAAGAGGTGGAGAAGGCATTACACTATCTAAAAATTTCTGCTGAAGGGCAGTATGCGGGAGCGATGAATCGACTGGCCTTGATCGCAAAACAGGGTCGCAAAGGTAAATTTGAAGTTCCGAAAAATTTGGGGAAAGCGGTCTATTGGTATCGGAAAGCGACGCATCGAAACAATACCTACGCACAGCTAGAGTTGGCTGATATTTTAAGACGGAATAAGAATTTGAGAGAGGACGGGGAAGATTGGTACAAGTATTTACTGGATGCTTATGACATTGGTTCGGAGAAAGCAAAGATCGAGTTGGGCTTAGTGAATTTTCATTGTCCAGGTTACAGTTTCAGAGATTTGAGTTGGAAAAAGACAGCCTTCTACTACGAGTCATTTTTGGATAATTTGCGCGAGAGAGGCGAACGGTGGTATAGCATGGAACATTGGATGCTTGAGCATCTTTGTAAGGTCTATTTCGAAGGAGGGTTAGGTTTGGACCGAGATCTCAAGAAATGCCTAGAGCATTGCATCCCATACCTCGGGGAAAGTAAGTATGCGACGGGCTATGCAGGGAGGGTTCTGTTACATCAGAAGGCTCCATTTCAGCTCACGAGGGATGATCTGGTCCGAGGCTATGCCTGTATCTTACGAGCGCAGAAGATGGGCTTCGGTATCCATGACGACGGGCTCTTCGTCCTTCGTTCAAGGCACTCCTTGTCACGAGAGGAAGTTGCTCAAGCTGAAAAAATGATTAAGAACGGTTTTCCGAAGCCCGGGGACAAGCTTGTCCAGTAACTCCCGATTTTAATTTATAATGAAAACCCTAATTTTATTTTCTTTGATACTGCTCGGTCCGATAAATTTGCGGGCTGAGGAAAGGGAGAGCTTTGGAAATGCTCCTACTTCGCAAAACGCAGTCGATTTAGTGGCGAAAATTGTCGATATCTATCAAAAGGACGGTCACGAGAAGGCGCTAAAGTTTCTTGATCTGGAAGGCATGAAATTCATTAAGGATGGGACGGCATTAGAGCGTTACGACTTCTTTAAAAAGCTACGGGCTGAGGCCATCTTTCGTGAGGGTCGACGCGATTTGCTCTGGGCAACCCATCTCTCCGAATGGATTTATGACTTTAGCCGTAATGTGGGTGAGGAATTTTGGTTAAAACGGATCATTAAAGATCTCTATCCATTGTACTATGCGAGCGGTAGGTATGGTGATGCTCGGCGAGTCCTGACCAACGAGAGAATCAGATTAGCGGAGGGACCTGGGACGTCAGTTGAGATTGATAGCATGACCGCAACGGGGCCGGCGGAGAAAAATTTCCCTGAATTTCAAAAGAGGGTGATGCCAAAGACGCTCATACATAAGAGCTATAGTAAATTAATGTCTTTCTTGGCGGTTCAAGACCTGGCCGAAGGGAAGTGGAAACGCGCGATGGAAGAGGCCTGGATTGCAAAGACTAAAGGAATTTCGGGAGGGCGCTGGTACTCTGAAAGACCGCATTTGACAGATTCGAAGGCCATGATTTCTGAGTTGGCAGATTTGCGGAGGAAAGGCGCATGGGTTTTGGGACAGGCTTATCAATTTTTAGGCCTCTATGAGATGGAGCTAAAAGAGAATTCTGGCATCGTGGAAATTGATCAGGGCCAGGGATGGGGCACTCATACGGTGCAGATTGCCGAAGCAAGAGTTGCTTATCTCGAATATGCCCTTGGGAAGAAAGACGCCTCGGTCCTTAAAGTGTTAGAAGAACTGCGGAAAACGATCGCCGAAAATTACAAGGCGGCAATTGACGATCAGCATCGGGTGACCTTGTGGATGGCAGATATTCATTTCTCAGAAGGCGATGCGGACAGTGGTTGGAAATTGGTCGACGGACTCCGCTTAGACGAATCGCTGAATACGGGGATTCAGGCGGAGGTTCTCGAGGAATGGTGCCGTCATCGAGTAAGAGAAGGTCGCTTGGAGAAGGTGGAAGAAGAACTGCAGTCACTCCTAGAGAAGGCGCGTTCCTTCGGGCTCAAAAGGAAAGAAATTCAGCTCTATCAAATTTATGCGGACTTTCTTTCGGCGGCGGGGCGCTATGATGAAGCCCTTTTTATGCAGAGGGAATTGCTGCGCTTGTTGAAGAGTTTTGATGTTTATACGCGAGTGCCTGAGGCTCTAGCAGGGCTTGCTAGAATTTATGCTTTGAGAGGAAATCGAGCGGAGGCTGAGAGAATTCTTCAAGATGCGCAGAAGTCTTTGGAAGGTAGAACAAGTACGGACAGGTTGAATGAGAGGATTAAGAAGGCGCTTAGCCGTCCACTACCTGAGGCCAATTCTGAGCGAGAGATGGTATTGAAAATGGGGACTGATCTCCAACCTAAACGGGCGATGACGTCTCCTCTCGATGGATTCTCTTCACGAGGCTTTTTCACCCTTACGAATCTTTCGAGCAAGACGCAGATCGGGGTGCTCAAGGTGAATGGAACGGGTGTGAAATTACTGGATAAGGAAGTGGAAGAAGTCATCCGAATTGGCGTGGGCTTAGCAGGGGTCGGACCTCTGTTGCAAGAGAGGGTGACTTTGGAGGCTGAGAGTCAGATTCATATTGAGCTTGAGAGTCAGAATGAGAACGAGAAAGAAGTCGAGATTAGCTGGCTGCCTGATGAGGGTTCTCCTCAAAAAAGTAAGTGGTTTTCGACGGCATCGGAAGGAGACGAAAATAGCGCGATCGTCGATGCTGGGGATTATGCAGATAATCCTTTCTACCTAGTTCCGATTTTTCATCTCCTTCAGTATCGAGATGCTGACGGGTTCCATAGAGCCTTTGACATAAAGGTGAAGAGTTCAGAGCCTGCTCGCATTGAGCTATACGACGGTGATGATCAACTTGTCTTCGTCGATGCTAATGGAGACGGTGACTTTGATGACGAAGGAGATATTGTGATGAACGATCTCAATTTGAACCATCAGCCCGATCTGAAAATTGACTCAGAGGAGTCCGAGCATCGTTTTGTGGTTTTTGTGAAAGCTCTCAATCAAATTCCAGCGGAAGGACTGGAGATCAATATTATGGGAAGGGAGGAAGGCAAGTGGGAGGTTTTTGCTCAGGATCGGATTGTCTTGGAATGAGGAAGTAATCCCTGATTCCTCAAAATTGGCGGCGGTGATTGCTGCGTTGGAAGTCGTTTGGAGTTTTTTGAGTAGATCCTCCTACTGGAAGTGGTGCTTGGCTTAAGAGCCGACAATGAAGAGGATGATCCAATCGTCTCACAATTGGATTGCAGAATGAACTCATCAGAACCTTATCGCATTCCCGGTCTTGAATTGATCGATCACACTTTCCTAGCTCCTCTTGATTATAGTGATCCCAGTGGGCGACAGATTGATCTTTTTGTGCGGGAGGTTCGGGATTTGGATCCGAAGAGCGCGGAGAAGCCGTTTTTGATTTTCTTGCAAGGAGGGCCTGGTTTCCGGGCTCCGATTCCGATTCAGAAGACGGGTTGGTTGAAGCGGGCGCTGACGGAGTTTCGGGTGTTGATGTATGATACGCGGGGGAATGGGCTGAGCACTCCGGTGGATCATCAGACCTTGGCTTTGGAAGGGGATGCGCAGGCGCAGGCGGATTATCTGAAGCATTTTCGGCAGGATAATATTGTGCGGGATGCGGAGTTGATTCGGGCGAAGATGAGCCCGAGAGTGCCTTGGTCAACAATTGGGCAGAGTTATGGTGGTTGGTGCACGATGACTTATTTGAGTCTGCATCCGGAGGGCTTTATCTTCGGTGGAGTGCCGGGGCTAGATCGGACGGCGCAGGAGTTTTATGCTTCGCCCGACATTAAGTTACATCGTGAGCTCCCGGCTTGGCTGGATTAGCGGGGTGGCTTTGAAAGGTTGGGCTGGGCCGGGGAGAATCTGCGCAATCAGTTCTCAATCTTTTCAAATCTGCGTGAAAATTCTTCCTCTTTTTCGGAAAGTGGAGAGGTCTTGACCACAGAACGAGCGGAGGGGAGTAGAATTCTTGGTTGAGGGCCGGGAGTTTTTACGCAGATTTTTGAGAATTCACGCAGATTACGCAGATTTCAGGAACCAGAAGGCCGGGAGAAATCTGCGCAATCAGTTCTCAATCTTTTCAAATCTGCGTTAAAATTCTCCGTTTAGAGTTTTTGCTTGAGAGGCCGCTTTGAATGGACGGAGTTCTTAAGGTGAGTGAGGGCGAGCGAAGCTAAGGCGGCGGGAGGCCGCCACTCCTTGTCGCAATGCGTGGTGCGACGAGGTTTTGCTTTGAGGGACTTTTAAGGTGGGAGCTAGGCGGCTGAGACTGGGGTCAGGGTTGGAGTTTCAGGCTTTTTGAATTCCTGCGATCTCTCCCCTCAGACGAGCGATTGTTAGTTTGATCCATCGAGCATCTCGGAGAGTGCTGCGGTGAGATCAGGATGTTGGGTGTGCATGGTCAAGAAGATGTCCTAGCATATGCCGAAATCTGGAAGGGTCGAAGCCGCTCGTGCGTGCGAGTTTTTCAAGGGAGGTTCCTTCGCGTTCGGGGTCGCATTGTTTTGCGATTTGTAAGAGTTGAGCTCGATGCTTTGACCAGCCTCCTTGGTTTTCTCCAGCGAGGAAGAGGGAGGCCGCAGCGAGAGCTTCTTTTGGAACTTTTTCGAAAGAGAGCCAATTGCTTTTTTGGAAATTGCGATGTTGGTCTACGCAAAAATCCAAGAGTTTTTCTTCAACCTCCCTTTTCATGCCTTAGTTTAAAGCTTTTCAAGTTTGGAAACACGTTAAATTTTTGAATGCGAGGGACTGTGTGACTGGTCCGGCTTGCGAGTGATCGGCTGGCACGCTAGTAAAGAGGCGTGGCAAGGATCATGGTTGGACTTTCAGGCGGGGTGGATTCCTCGGCGGCGGCAGCTTTGCTGGTGGAGCAGGGGCATGAGGTGGTGGGGGGATACATGAAGAATTGGATCAACGAGGAAGGACTGCCGGGCGATTGTCCGTGGGAGAGTGATTTGGAGGATGCGCATGCGGTGGCGAAGAAGTTGGGGATTGAGTTTCGGGTGGTGGATTTGATCGATCAGTATCGGGAGCGCATTGTCGATTATTTGCTGGAGGGGTATCGCGATGGGGTGACGCCGAATCCGGATGTGATGTGCAATCGGGAGATGAAGTTTGGGGTGTTTTTGGATTATGCTTTAGAGCAGGGTTTTGAGGCGGTGGGGACGGGGCATTACGCGCGGAGGCGAGTACGGAAGGATGGCACGGCGGATCTTTTGCGCGGGGCGGATCCGAATAAGGATCAATCGTATTTCTTGGCGATGATGACGCAGTTTCAGGTGAAGCATGCGCTGTTTCCGGCGGGCGAGATGTTGAAGCCGGAGGTGCGGGAGGTGGCGCGGAGGTTTGATCTGCCGACGGCGGAGAAGAAGGATTCGCAGGGGATTTGTTTTATTGGGAACATTAAGATGAGTGATTTCTTGAGGCATCATGTTCCGGATTCGCCGGGGGAGATTGTCGATTTAGAAGGTAAGGTGATGGGGAAGCATGATGGGCTGCATCTTTATACCCTAGGTCAGCGGAAGGGGCATGGGGTGGCATCGCCGAGGGCGGGGATGGCTTATGTGGTGGTGGGGAAGGATGCTGAGAAAAATCAGCTGATTGTGGGCTGGGATGATGAGAGCTCGAGTGGACTTTATACCGAGAGGGCGACGGTGGGTTCGCTTTCTTGGATTGGGGAAGCGGTGAGGGTTGGGAGAGCGGAGGTGCAGCCGAGATATCGGGCGAAGAGTGAGGGGGTTGAGGTGAAGGAGATTGAGGAGGGGAAGTTGGAGGTGACTTTTGGGAGGAAGCAGCGGGCGATCACGCCGGGGCAGATTTGTGCGTTTTATGAGGGTGGGAAGTTGTTGGGGGGTGGGGTGTTTGAGAAGGTTGGGGGAGTTTAACCGCTAAGGCGCGAAGGCGCTCAGGTTTTGGAGGTGAGGTTGAGGGGCAGTCTAGAGACAGCCCTTCCTTGGGCTTGGGTTGAGGGGACTCGGGCTGAAGCCCAAGCTCCGTATCGATTGAGTCGATGAATTGGGTGGTGATTATCGATTTCCAAAAAGGAGGGGCTTGGGGCATGGTGGGGAGGTGAACGAGGAATCTGTGAATCCAGGGAAGCGAGAGTGGCGGTCATTTTGGTCTTTGATCGGGATGCAGTCGACGAATGCTTTCAACGATAACTTTACGAAGTTCATTTTGATTCCACTGGGGGTGGCTTTGACGGCGCAGGGGCAGGGCTTTGCGAATATTGAGTATCTGATGGGTGGCTTGTTGGTGCTGCCATTTATTTTGTTCGCGCCGACGGCGGGGTGGCTGGGGGATCGTTTTGCGAAAAGTTCGGTGATTCGTTGGTCGTCTTGGTTTCAGTTGTTTGTGCTTTTGGTGATGGGAGGGGCGCTGTGGTTCGGGGCGAGCTATGGCGAGAATTATGCGAAGGTGGCTCTGGTAGTGGTGATGCTGGCTTTCTTTTTGCTGGCGATTCAGTCGGCTCTGCTGAGTCCCTCGAAGATGGGCGTGGTGAAGGAGTTGGTGGGGGGAGAGAAGTTGGGCTTTGCCAATGGGGTGCTGGAGGGGACGGTGATCATTGCGATTTTGGCCGGTCAGGTGGTGGGGGCGATGTGGTTTGATACTTGGGGATTGCAGAAGGGGCTCGAGCCGTGGACGGCGGCTTTGGTGCCGGTTTTGTGGGTGTTGATCGGGGCGGTGATTTCGATCGCGCTTTCGCATTCGATTCAGCGGACGAAGCCGCAGAAGGTGGAGGCCTTTTCTTGGGAGTTGGCGACGCGTCATTTTTCGGATCTGAAAAAATTGCGGGAGAATCGGGCGATGTGGAGATGCACGCTGGGGATCACTTTCTTTTGGGCCTTTGGAGGATTTTTGCAGTTCCTTTTGTTGCAGCGGGCGCAGGAGAAGATGGGGGCTTTTGATGGGCTGGGGAGTGAGACCGCTTTGCTTTGGTTGCCGGTGGTGGTGGGAATTGCGATTGGTAGTGTTTTGGCGAGCTGGGTGTGCCGGAAGAGTAATGAGTTGGGCTTGGTGGTGATTGGTGGGTTCTTGATGACGGGGGCGATGTTGTTCTTGGGCTTTGTGGCTTGGCCGGAATGGGGTGTGCGGGTTTTGTTGGGAGTGGCAGGGGCGGGAGGAGCTTTGTTTTTGGTGCCTTTGAATGCCTTTTTGCAGGATGAGGCTGAGGAGGGTGAGCGGGGCTTGGTTTTATCGGCTTCGAATCTTTGTATCAATTTGGGTGGGGTGGGTGCTTTGGTTTTCCAGTTGGGATTGAAGACGATGGGGGTTCCGGTTTGGGGGCAGTTTGTGGTGGTGGGTCTGATTTGCGGGTGGGTGACGTATTTCATCATGCGCTTGTTGCCGAAGGATTTTCTGAGGCTGGTGATTTTGGGGATTTTCCGGTCGATTTATAAAGTGCGGGGAATTGGGCTGGAGAATATTCCGAAGGAAGGTGGGGTGCTGATGGTGCCGAATCATCTTTCGTATATTGATGCCTTTGTGCTGTCGGCGGCTTGTCCGCGGCCGATTCGATTTGTGCTTTTTGCCGATTGTTTTGAGAACAAGTGGGTGGGGAAATTTGCGCGGCTTTTTGATGCGGTGGCGATTTCTCCAGCGAAGGCGCGGGACGGGATTCGGGTGACGGCGGAGGCGCTGAAGGAAGGGACGGTGGTGTGTGTTTTTGCGGAGGGTCAGCTGTCGCGGACGGGAGCGCTTTGTGAGATTAAGCGGGGCTATCAGATGATGGCAAAGAAGGGGGAGGCGGAGGTGATGCCGGCGTATATGGATGGGCTTTGGGGATCGATGTGGTCATTTTCTGAGGGGAATTTTTTGAAGAAGTGGCCAAAGAAGTTCCGCTACGGGGTTTCGGTCGCTTTTGGGAAGCCGCAACCGTGGAATGGCGATGTGGAGGAAGGCTTGCGCGAGCTTTCGGTTGCGACGGTGGCGGATCGGGAGGAGAAGTTTCGAGGAAGGAGGGGGCAGGAGCCGAAGTTTCTGGGGAAGCGTCCTGAGGGTTGGGATGAGATGCAGAAGATGGCTTGGGGGGATGATGAGCGTGGCCAGGGGATGAGGCGGAATGCGCTGCAGCTGAATCAGGTGAATGTGGCGAATCGTCGGACCCGGATGTTGGTAGAGTGGGTGAAGGATGATGAGCTGAGTGGGATTTTGGGTTGCTTGTGGCCGCTGAGCTTGGGGGCGAAGGTGGGGTATTTGGATTTGTTGAATGATCAGGATATTTTAGGGAAGGTGAATCTCTTTAAGGCGAACGCGGTGATGCTGCGGAGTCTGGAGGGGAGAGAGAAGTTGCTGCGAGAGTTGCAGCGTCGTGAGGTCACGGTGTGGATCTTTGATGAAGTGGGTTTAAGCGATGGGCGGAGCTTTGGTTGCTTGGTGAAAGAGGGGCGCGTGGTGAGCTTTGCGCTGCCGAATCCGGATTATGAGACGACCACTCAGCTGGGCCAGAGTGGTTGGCGCGAGGGGAAGCGTGGGAAGTTGCTCCCGGGATGGACGGGGAAGGAATTTGGGCCGCTGGATGAGGAGGGGTTTATTTGTTGCGATTGAGGCCTATCTTGCAATTTTGCGGGGATTTGTTAGTTTTAGGGCGTGAAAGGGAAGATCATTATCGACGACGAAGCTGTTGACGCACGCTTGCGTGAGAAGGCGGAGTCGCGCATGAATGATTTTGAGCGGCTGCGGCGGGGTGAGGTGACGGCGGAAGAATTGCAGCTGGAGAATTCGATGTTTCCTCCGGGCTGGGTGGAGAATAATTTCAAGATGGATTATGGCCTCGTCGGACGTTGAGCGGCTGCCTCTGGATTGTTATTTGCCTACTTTTGCGATCCTAGCCGAGGCGGACACTCGGTTCGTTTTGGTTGCTGGCCAGGCGGTAAACTTGTGGGCGAGTCATTTCAAGGAAGCCGAACCCGAGCTTAAGGGCTTTTTACCCTTTGTTTCTAAGGATGTAGATCTTGTTGGGACGAATAAAGATTTGGAAAAGTTAGGGCAGGTTTTGTCAGGGACACTGGTTCGTTATCGAGACGTGCGGCAAGTGATGATTGGGATGTTACAACCGATTCGGACCCTGTTCTTAAAATTGAAGTTTTGAGGGGTGTTTATGGGACTGTATCGACCAAAAAAATCCTAGCGCGTGCGCAGACAATTGGTCCCGTCAGAGTGATTGACCCGATTTCTCTGTTGGCAGCGAAGTGCCATAATCTTGCGGGGATTGATCAGGAGAATCGTCAGGACGGGAGGCATGTGGAGATGATGGTTTTGGCGGCGCGGGCTTACTTTCTCGATATTCTTGGAGAGGTGGGGAAGGCGGTGACGGAGCGACAGTTTATCAATGAAGTTCGCTATCTCTTGGATCTTCATGAAGATCGTGGAATGAGGGATGGATTGGCGGCAGCGGGATTTGCTCTTCGTCAGTGTCTTCCGCTTTCTGAGATTGTGGACGCTGGTGAACATCATTTGAAGCTGACTCGTTTTGCGGAGAATACCTTGGCAAAACTCCCAAAAGCGACGGGTTGACATTATGGGGTGGAGGGTATTGCTTCCACCCATGCAAGATCACGATCAGGAAACTGAAGTCGTTGAGGAAGAAATCCCAGCGACTGACGAAGTTGTTGAAGAAAACTCTGAAGAGGCTCCAGAGGAGGAGGCGGAAGTCGAGGAGGCTTTGACGCCGGAGGCTGAGGCTTTGAAGTGGAAAGAGGCGGCGATTCGGACGGCGGCTGATCTTGATAATTACCGGAAGCGGATGGCGCGTGAGCGGTCGGATGATTTGCGCTTTGCGCGGTCTGGGCTGATTGAGGAGTTGTTACCGGTTTTTGATAATTTTGCGATGGGTCTGCAGATGGCGGAGCAGGAGCAGGATTCGATGATTTATAAGGGGATGGCGATGGTGAAGGGGCAGATGGAAGATTTCCTGAGTGCTCAAGGGGTGAAGGAAGTGGCGGCGGAAGGGGTCTTTGATCCAAACTTCCACGAGGCGGTTGCGGAGGAGGAGAAGGAGGGGGCTGAGCCGGGTGAGATTCTTTTTGTGAAACGGAAGGGCTACATGTTGCATGATCGTTTGCTGCGGGCTGCGGCGGTGATTGTGGCAAAAGGGCCTGAAAAGGAATCGGCTGAAGAGGCAAGTGAGGAGGGAGCAGAGTAATGGCTGAGCGTGATTATTATGAGGTGCTCGGGGTTTCGCGTGATGCGGACGAGCGGGAGATCAAGAAGGCTTATCGTAAGTTAGCGATGAAGTTTCACCCGGATCAGAATCCGGATGATCCTGAGGCGGAGGCTAAGTTTAAAGAACTTGGTGAGGCTTACGAAGTGGTGAGTGATGAGGAGAAGCGGGCGGCTTATGATCGCTACGGGCACGCGGCATTTAAAAGCGGTGGTGGTGGTGGGGGCCGTGGAGGTTTCCACGATCCTTCGGATATTTTCAGCCAAGTCTTCGGTGGCGGCGGCGGAGGGGGAAGTATGTTCGATGACCTCTTTGGTGGAGGCGGCGGGAGACGTCGTGATCCCTCGGGGAAGAAGCGCGGGAGTGACTTGCGCTACGATCTGGAGATTACCTTGGAGGAAGCGGCGGAGGGAGTGGAGAAGGAATTGGAGATCGAGAAGTATGCGGGATGCGGAACTTGTTCGGGATCTGGTTCGAAGTCTGGGGGCGGTGGGGCCAAGGCGTGTTCGACCTGTGGAGGTCGTGGCGTGGTCGGTCAGCAACGTGGAATCTTTATTCAACAGGCGACTTGTCCGGAGTGTCGGGGTGCGGGTCAGGTGATTTCTGATCCTTGTGGCAATTGTGGGGGTGATGGACGGAATCAAGCGCCTGAGCGGGTGAGCATCAGAATCCCAGCTGGGGTGGATGATGGCACGCGTCTTCGTTCGACCGGCAAGGGCGATGCGGGAATGCGTGGCGGGCCAGCAGGTGATCTTTATGTTTTCCTGCATTTACGGGATCATGATGTTTTCCAACGAGATGGTGAGGATCTTTATTGCGAGGTTCCTTTGCCCTTCTCGACGGCGGCCTTGGGCGGTGAGCTAGAGGTGCCGACTTTGACGGGAAGCGCGACGATGAAGGTGCCAGCGGGAACGCAGGGTGGAACGACCTTCCGCTTGCGGGATCGTGGGATGACGGTTTTGAATGGTCGTGGGAAAGGGGATCTCCATGTGGAGGTTCAGGTGGAGGTGCCGACGAAGTTGAGCTCTGAACAAAAGGAGAAGTTGACGGCCTTTACGGAGTCGATTGGTGAGAAGAATTCGCCGGTGCAGGAGTCGTTTTTTGAGAAGGCGAAGCGCTTTTTCGATAGCTAGTCTGAGCGATGGACCGCTTTTTTATCTCACCGGATCAGTGGGGAGATTCTCTCTCGCTGACTGGTGATGAGGCGCATCACTGTTGTCGGGTGATGCGGAAGAAGTTGGGGGATCGGATTGTAGTTTTTGATGGATGGGGGCGAGAGGGGGAGGCGGAGATTGAGAGCGTTTCGAAGAGCGAGGTTGGGTTGAAGGTTTTAAGCGTGAAGGAGGCTGAGGCTTTGAAGCCACAGATTGAAATTGCGGTGGGGATTCCGAAGGGGAAGACCTTTGATCTGATTTTACAGAAGGCAGTGGAGATGGGGGTGAGTCGAATTCAGCCGTTGATGAGCGAGCAGGGGAATGTCCGTTTTAAGGAGGGTGAGGGAGAGGCGAAGCGTGAGAAGTGGCAGCGTGCGGTTTTGGAGGCTTGTAAGCAATGTGGGCAGAGTTATCTGCCGGAGGTGGCGGTGCCGCAAGATGTGGAGACGTATTTGAGGGGTTTGGAGCCGGGTAGTCCGCGGTTTGTGGGGGCTTTGACGGAGGGGTCGCGGGGTTTTCGTGGCTTGCTCGATGAGGTGGGTGAACCGTCGAGGATTGTGCTGATGATCGGGCCGGAGGGAGATTTTTCGGTGAGTGAGTATGAAAGGATTTCGGAGGCGGAGTTTGCGCCGGTGAGTTTGGGGGAATTGGTCTTACGAACGGAGACGGCAGTCTTTTGGATGGTGGCGGCGGTCCGCTACCATTTCCAATCATGAAGTTTCTTCCCTTTTTCCTTCTCGCTTTTCTGGTGGCTTCTTTCGGGAAGTCGAATTCGCTGGGTTATTCGAAGAAGGCAGCGAAGTATCGGGCGGCGACGACGGAGGAGACATCGATTAAGGTGTCGCTTTGGGATTAAAAAGCGGGGCTTTTGAATGGGGTGCGGGGGAGGTGATTTTAGCGACTGATGTGGCGACGGGGGTGTCGGCGAAGGATACGGCTGAGGGTGTGTTTCCGGTGTTGGAGAGGATTGTGGAGAAGATGACGCGGAGTAGTTTTGGGTGTGTTCGGGTTTATGAGAAGGCGCAGCCCTTGATTTATGCGAAGACGCAGATGGGGACGAAGGTGGAGGTGGTTGGGGAGAGTTTGGTGGAGAAGTATGGGGAATGAACGAATGGACGAATGGCTTGGGTTGAGGGGGAGGCTCGCGCAGAGTTTTTCTTGGCTTGGTTTAGGAGGCTTGGGGTTGATGGGCAGTCTGGAGACAGCCCTTCCTGCGGCTCGGACTAAAGTCCAAGCTCCGTAAGGAGTTTGCGGATGGGGGTGGCGATGGGGAGGTTTTTGATTTTGGTGAGGGGGTGGTAGGTTTCGCCGTTTCGGAGGGTTTTGGGTTTTTGGCGGTAGAGGTGGAGGGTGACTTTGTGGTGGGTGATGACGTAGCGGTGGGTGCTGAGGGGGGCGAGGTGGGCGCATTCTTCGGGGTCGCGGAGGGGGAGTTTCCAGAAGCCTTTGCGGCGGGAGTCGTTGCCGGGGGAGAGGAGGATTTGGTCGTTTTCGAGCCAGAGGAGGGCGTGTTCGGTGACTTTGACGAAGGTTTTGCGCGGCTTTTTGACGGGGAGGGTTTCGGGGGAGTTGGTTTGGCAGAAGTCTTTGACGGGGCAGAGGAGGCAGGAGGGGTTTCGAGGGGAGCAGATGGTTTGGCCGAGTTCCATGAGGGCGGAGTTGAAGGCGCGGGGGGATTTTTGATCGAGGAGGGCTTCCGCGGCGGCCCAGATGATTTTTTGACCTTCGGTGGAGTCGATGGCTTTTGTTTCGTTGAAGAGGCGGGAGATGACGCGGGCGATGTTTCCATCGACGATGGGGGCTGGTTGATCGAAGGCGAAGCTACTGACGGCACCAGCAGTGTATTTTCCGATGCCGGGGAGGGTGAGGAGTTGAGTGGCGTCGGTGGGGAAGGTGCTGTCGAAGTCCGCGATTACGGATTGAGCGGCGCGTTGGAGGTTCCGGACGCGATTGTAGTATCCGAGTCCTTCCCAGGCGCGGAGGATTTTAGCTTCGGGGGCCTTGGCGATGCTTTGGATGGTGGGGAATTCGTTGAGGAATTTTTCGAAACGCTGGTTTGCGATGACGGAGGCGACGGTGGTCTGTTGAAGCATGATTTCAGAGACTAGAATGGCCCAGGGGTCGGTGGTCTCGCGCCAGGGGTAGGTTTTGCCGTTTTTGTGAAACCAAGTGAGAAGAGCGGACCTGAAGGCTCGGACGTTCTTAGAGGGGTGGCGTCGCGCGGCAGTTTTTTCCATGAGAGGGGCCTAGGCTAGAGTCGGGGAGAGGGAATGTGAACCCTCTTGTTAGGGCTGTTTTTATGGTGTTTTATCAGCTATGATTTCCGTTCGAATTTGTTACATTAATGCGCTGGGAATTCGCGAAGAAACTTTTTTTAATTTGGGTGAATAAAGCGGATCTAAGTTGCGTCTAAGGCGCTTTTTGAGTAGATTTTTACGGTAGCTTGATGTTCGCGGGGCTTTTTTTAAGTGTCTTTAAATTAGTGAGTTATGAGTTTTTTCGGGATTTTTTGTGGGTCCAAATATGGGGCGGGAAAGAGGATTGGGGGAGGGGGGAGATTCTCGATTTCTTTCGATTCATCAAGGGTCGAAAAAAATCTATCAAATTAGGCAAGGTTTTTTTGACAAAGAGGCCCTAATCGGTCTAGAGTGGTGGACCCCAATGGCTAACTTCACAAAAAAGGAAATTATTCAGGAGGTGAGCGATCGCCTCGGTGTCACTCAATCTATGTCTTCGAAGATGTTTCACACAGTTCTGGAAATCGTTACCCGAGAGCTTGCTGAAGCGAACAACGTTGTTGTTCGGGACTTCGGGACCTTCGAGACAAAGATTGCGAAAGGCCGTCCTGGCCGAAACCCCAAGAACCCAGAGAAGACGATTCCGATTCCGGATCGAGCTGTCGTTAAGTTCCAGGTCGGAAAAGGCCTTAAGGAAAAGGTAGCTCGGACTTTACCTCAGGTGAAAGCTCGCGATAGTCACGCATGATCAAGCTGTCAGCACATCTCGGCATTTTATGGGTCGTGATGTGTGGGCTTCTCGCGTCCTGCAGTTCTGGAAGCTATGATGGCTACCAGACTCGGGGCTATTCGATTCGGGGGCAGCATTACCAGCCCCTCTCGGTTGAAGATGCGCTCTACTATTCTGAGGAGGGCATTGCTTCGTGGTATGATGAGAGTCGGATGTTCGGCTTTATTCGTGGGAATACCTCTCTGGGTGAGAGGGTGGGACGCTTCGATATTTCAGGAGCGCATAAGACGCTGCCGATTCCTTGTCGGGTTAGAGTGACGAATCTTGAGAATGGGAAGTCGCTTAAAATGAGGCTGAACGATCGAGGGCCTTTTATTGAGGGGCGGATCATTGATGTCACGCCAAGGGCGGCTGCTAAGTTGGGCTTTAAAGAAAAGGGTTTAACTCGTGCTCGGGTGGAAGTTCTGAGTGTGGGGGATGGTGAGTATCAGCGGAAAGCGCCTGGGCAAAAAAGTTGGTGGCGCTTTTGGTAGTTTTTAAGAAAGCCTTGCTTGAGCTTTTAGGGGTCTCGTCTCATTCTGCGTGTCTATGCTTCGTTCGTTGATGACGATTTCCGGGTTCACCTTGATGAGCCGGGTCTTGGGTGTTGCGCGCGATGTTATGATTGCCCGCTTTGTGGGGACGGGGGTGGTGGCTGATGCTTTTTTTGCGGCCTTTCGATTTCCGAATATGTTTCGGAGAATCTTTGGTGAAGGGGCTTTTAACTCGGCCTTTGTTCCGCTTTTTGGGAAGCGGGTGACTCAGGATGGTCGTAATTCGGCGATGGGCTTTGCGAACAATGCTTTCTCGGTGTTGTTCTACGTGTTGGGTTTTTTGACGCTTCTGGCGATCCCTTTGATGACGGCCTTGATGTTGGTGGTCGTTCCGGGTTTTTTGCCGAAAGTCGATGAGTCTTTGAGTGAGGAGGCGACGGAGTTTCGCGTTCCGCTGCGAGGCGCGAAGGCCGTTTATCTTCAGACGGAGGGGGGAGCTGACTTTGGGGATCTTACGCTGACGAGAAAGGGTGACCCTCCTTTCTTTCAGGTTTTGGGGGAGGTTTTTGGTGGCGAGGTTCAGGCGACGGGCGAGCAAGTGAGCTTGCAGTCGGTGATTGATGAGGGCTTGAGGAGGGGGAGCGAAGGGGTGTTTGATAAAGATGATTCGGAGGCGGTGAAGGCTGAGAAGATCGAGGCGGCGCGGGAGGGAATCTTTAAGGATGGGGGCTGGTTGGTTTCCGATTCTGGTTTGTTGCGAGTGCCTTTGCCGGCTGATCACGATTTTTCGGTGGTGGAGGGTTCGGTGACTGGCACGGGGGATTTGCAGGTTTATAATAATGATCCTGGAGCGTATGACCTTACGGTTAAGCTTTCGAAAATCACCTTTGTTTACCTTCTGTGTATGGCGCTGGTGGCTCATTTGAGTGGAGTTTTGACAACGCTGAAGAAGTTCGCGGCTCCTGCCTTTTCGCCGGTCTTGTTGAATGTGGTTTTCTTGGTGGGGTTGTTTTCAGTGGTGCAGTTTGTGGAGTGGAAGGGGGTGGCCTTGGCGTGGTGTGTGGCGGTGGCGGGGTTCTTGCAGTTGGGGGTTCTGTGGTGGGTTTGTCGGAGGACGGGGCTTCCGGTCGCGATTAAGAAGCCGGTTTTTGACCCCGCCATTAAGAGGCTACTTGTTTTAATGGGGCCAGGTGTGGTGGCGGCGGGAATTCAGCAGATCAACCTTCTCGTTGGAGGAATCGTGGCGTCGTTTCAGCAGGGGGCGATTTCCTTTATTTACTACGCGGACCGGATTTACCAGTTGCCGCTCGGGATGATTGGAATTGCTTTCGGAATGGTGCTTTTGCCTGAAATTTCCCGTTTGTTGAACTCGGATAAAGAGCAAGAGGCTCGCGAAACGATGGTGACTGGGTTGGAGCTGGCGATGATTGTGACAGTGCCGGCGGCGATTGCGCTGATGGTGATTCCGCAGGAGATCATTTCAGTGATTTTTGAGCGAGGGGATTTTACGTCGTCAGACTCGGTGCAGACGGGTCGTGCTCTCGCGGCCTTTGCGGTTGGTCTGCCGGGTTACGTTTTGATTAAGGTGCTGCAGCCGGGATTTTTTGCGCGTGAAAATACAAAATCGCCGATGTGGATGGCGGGAATCACGGTAGTGGTGAATATTGTCTTTAGCCTGCTTCTCTTTCCCTTTTTTGGGCACGTCGGGATCGCGATAGCGACCTCGATTTCGGCTTGGGTGAATGTGGTTTTGCTGTGGGTTGGCTTGCGGGGCTTTGTGACTCTTGAAAAAGAGAACTGGCGTCGACTTGGTGGCATGGTGATCGCAAGTGTGGCGATGGCGGTGGGGCTTTATGCTGCGAAATCTCTGATGAGTGGTTGGCTGGGAAGTGGATTTTGGCTCAAGGCGGTGGCGACGGCTGTTTTGGTGGGCTTTGGTGCGACGATTTATGGGATCGGGGTGCTGTTCTTGAAGGTTACGAGTGTTTCAGAAATGAAGTCAGCCTTTCGTCGATAGGGTCGATAGCAATTTGCAGGTCCTCTAAATGGGGTTAGTCTTGCTGCGAGATGAATAGGGCTATTTTACTTCGGGGTGCGATTGTGCTGGGTCTGATCTGGGCGCTGGTCTGGGGCGTGACTTCTTGGAGTGGGGGTAAGAAGGCGACGCCTGAAAAGGTGGCGGAGATGATCGAGGAAGGTGAGTTTGAGGATTGGTCAGAGATGGATTCGAGTGGTTTTTCGGCAGCTCGTAAGAAGGCGCGATTGGCTTATCTGGATGAGGTGGGTGAGGTGCTGACGCGGTTGGATCTGCGCCAGCGAAAAGAGCTGGATGAGCAAGGTGATCTCTTCGACCTCTTCTTCCGTTTGAGTCGTGAGGAGAAGCTGCATTTCATCAATATTACCTTTAATAAGAGCGCGGAGCGTCTGATGGAGTCCTTTGATCAAATGGATCCTGAGGAGCGGGAGAGAATGGTGCAGCGATCGGTTCGTGATATGACGAACGGTCAAGGGGCAGAGGCTTTGGCGAGGTTGAAGGAGGAGGATCCTGAGGTATTGACGTTGGTGATCAAAAAGGGATTCAAGGCGTATTACCAAGGGGCTTCGGCCGATACGAAGATGTCCTTGCTACCCTTCATGGATGCAGTTGGCGAGGTGGTGCAGGGCTTTGCGAAACCCGGGGGAGGCGGGCTGTGAAGAGGGGGTGGAGTTTGCCGGAGCTGTTGATTGCGATGGGTCTGATTGCCGCGCTCGCGGGGATCGCGATTCCGATGATTGGAGGGCTGAGAAAGAGCGCGCATCAAGCGTCCTGTGTGAATCAATTACGAGGGCTAGGAGTGGCGATGGAAGCTTACATGAGCGACAACGGAGGTTTTTTCCCAGAGATAAAGTTGGGGCGGAAATCAAAGGTGGGAGGAAAGAATGTCCTTGAGGAGGTCTTGCTTCCTTATGCGGGTGGGCCGGAGAGTTTTCATTGCCCGGCGGATCATGAGGACTTTGAAAAGACGGGGTGTAGCTATTTTTGGAACCACCACGTGAGCGGGATGAAGCGGAGTCGAGTGGAGATGTTTGGGATGGATTCGAATGATACGCAAATTCCGCTCATTCACGACAAGGAGGCCTATCACGGTGATGAAAACGGAACAAACTTCCTCTTTATGGACTTGTCGGCAGGGAAGGATCCGAACTTTGAAATTGATTCAAAATAATGCTGAGCGTTAAAAATCTTACTAAGAAATTTGCAGGGAAAGATGCGTTGAAGGGGATCTCCTTCGAGGTGTCGCGTGGGGAAATTTACGGCTTATTGGGCCACAATGGAGCGGGGAAGAGTACGACCTTGGGGATTATTTTGAGTATGGTCGCGGCGGGGAGTGGAGAGGTTTTGATCGGGGGAGTGTCGGTGCAAAAGAATCCGCGGAAGGCACTGCAAAAGGTGGGTTCGATTTTCGAGTCCCCTGCTTTTTACGATTATATGAGTGGGTGGGAGAATCTAAAGGTGCTGGTAGGTTTGAGTGGTCCTTTTGATGAGGGGAAAGCGCGGGAAGTGGTCGAGAGAGTTGGCCTGACTAAGAGGATTGATTCGAAGGTTTCGGCCTACAGTCATGGGATGAGGCAGCGGTTGGCTTTGGCGCAAGCGTTGCTTCCTGAGCCGGAGATATTGCTGCTCGATGAGCCGACGGATGGGCTCGATCCGGAGGGAATTAAGTGGTTTCGAGATTTTGTTTTGGGGCTTCGTGAGGAGCGGGGGATGACGGTGCTTTTTAACTCTCACTTGCTTTCCGAGGTGGAGCAGATGTGTGATCGGGTCTCGATCATTCGCGCGGGGGAGCTGGTCTATGAAGGAGCGGTGAATGACCTGCGTGATGATCGTCCTACGCTGAAAATTACGGCGACTCCGTCTGAGGTTTTGACTGAGGTGGCGGTGAGATTTCAGGGCGAGCAGATGTCTGGGGATCGTTGGGTGTTTCCGGAGGGGACGGCCATTCCGGAGTTGATCCGGTCGCTGGTGGAGGCGGGGGCAGAGGTCGAGGAGGTGACGCCGGTGCGTCGCTCGCTTGAAGACGTTTATTTGGAACACAGCAGTCTCAGTTCATCATGATGTTTTTACGACAATTGAAAGGGGAGTTGCATAAGCTCTTCGCTCGGAAGAGGACTTATATTGGTTACGTCGTTTTTCTCGTCTTCGAGGCATTGCTTTTAACGTTGTGGGTGCAGGTGGGTCGTGATCAATTCGAGGCGCTGGCGAAGCGAAACTTTGTGCCAGTTGAGCTGCTTTCTTCTTCGCTGACGGCGACTTATTGGATCATGGGCTTTAGTATGTTTTTGCTCGGCTCAATTTACTTCGCGCTGGTGTCAGGTGACATTGTGGCGAAGGAGACGGAGGATGGAAATATGCGGATGGTTTTGGCGAGGCCGGTTTCGCGGCTTCGTATTTTGATCCTGAAGTATTGCGCGGTGATCATCTACACGATCACCTTTGTGATCTTTGTCGGAGTGACGGGTTATAGCATGTCCCTTTTGGCGATGGGTTCGGAAGGGGGGCTCTTTATTTGGAATCCTGACATGTATATTTTGGCGATTTATCCGGATCGTGAGGAGGCCTTTTGGAGGTTGTTTGTGGGGGCGTGTTTCATGGGGCTAAGTATGTGTGTGGTGTCTTCGCTGGGCTTCTTTTTCTCATGTTTGAAGATTAAGCCGGCGGCGGCTTCGGTGATGGCGTTGAGCGTGTTCTTCATTGATTTTGTGCTGCAGAACATTCCTTTTCTGGTGAACTACAAGGATGTCTTTATCACCTATCGGATGGCGAATTGGGTCTATGTTTTGCAGGAGAATATTCCTTGGGATCGGATCGTGGAAAGTTACTCGATTTTGATGGGTTTGAATGTGAGTTTGTTTATTTTGGGGTGGATGGCTTTTCAGGCGCGAGACTTTAAGACCTAGGGGGATGTTGTTTGAGAGAATTCAAGTTTGGAGAGATCGTGAGCTGAGGTCTGGGCCTGAAAATATGGCGATTGATCAATGGCTGATTGAGAATTTGGGGGAGGTTCCGGTTCTTAGAATTTATGAATGGCGGGGTGATTGGGTGAGCTTGGGGTATTTCCAAAGTCTGGCGGAAGCTCGTCGAATTTTTGGAAATGAGCCTGAGTATGTTCGGCGGTGGACGGGTGGGGGGATTGTGGATCATCGAGGTGATCAGACATACACCTTGGCGATTCCTCGGAGCCTGAAGCTGGCGTCGGCTCGGGGCGGGGAATCTTATGCGGCGATCCACCGAGAGCTTGCAAAATGCCTTCGTGAAAGAGGGCTTTCTTGTCAGCTGGCTGAGAGAGATTCACAAAGGGAATCGGCGGCTTGTTTTGAAAAGCCGGTTGCTTGGGATCTCCTAGAGTGTGGAGGAGGAAAGTTGGCGGGAGCGGGCCAGCGGCGCACTCGTCGGGGGATTTTGCATCAAGGGAGTGTGAGTGTTTCAAAGGGCTTGCTGGATGATTTGGAAGATTTTTTAAGTGATCGAAGTGAGGTGTTTTCGCCAGGTGAGATGAGAGGGTGGGAGGGAAAGGTGGAGAGGTATCGTTCGGCAGATTGGCTTGCGCGGGTCCTCTAAGGAGTTGTGTTTTCACGGTCTTGTGGTGAAGTCTCTTCTGTCGCTATGACTGCCCCAAACTCCCGACGTGAATTTTTTGTCGCACTGCTGATTGCGGCGTGGGCGCACGTAGGTTTGTTTTTTCTCTTTGTGGTGCTGGTGGTTTTCGACCTGCTGTCGGCTAAAGTGATCGAGCAGGATGATTTGGATGAGGAAAAGGATCCGCCGATTAAAATGCAGATGGTTTATGAAGAGGGGGCTGTTTCGGAGCCGGTGATCGTGCCCGAAGTTGTTCCCGAGGTGGAAGCTGAGCTGGAGCCTGTCATGCCGGAGACGCCGGCTTTTGTGCAAACGGATGAAAGCCAAGCTTCTGAGAAGGCGCCCGACGAGACGGAGCTAATTGGTGAACGAAACACGCTGGCGACGAGTGATGAGGGAGCAGTTGCGGGGGATGAAAAAATGTCGGCGTTGTCTGGGACAGAGGAGATGAAAAGTGATCCCAAGACTTTTGATTCTAATTTTTCAGAGGGGGAGATTTCTGGGCTGCAAGAGGGAGAGAAGAATCTGGCTGAATCGGGGGAGGGGGAAGATCAAGAGACGGAGAAAGCCGAGGAGGCTGTCATGGTTGAGAAGTCGGAAGCAGAGCCGCAGCCTGAGCCAGAATTGGCTTATGAACCCCTGCCTGAAATGGAAGAGGAACTTCCTGAGCCAAAAGAGGACGAGCTGGCTTCGATTGAAGAAACTCTCGCGGCTTTAGAGGAAGCGATCGGTGATGATAAGAAGGAGGAAAGGGAGCAGAAAAAGCCGATCGAGAAGGTAGAAGAGACGATGCCTGAGAAGCCGGCGGTGAAGGCGCAAGAGGCTGCGGCGCAGGATGGTGGATTTGCACCAAAGGCGACGAAGACGCGAGTTGCGGGAATTTTCAATTCGAAGGGGAAGGGGTCTTTGAACGTCGCTGATACTGCGGCTGGGCGATATGAGGCGTCTATTCTGAAGAAGCTCGAGACCGCTTGGCAGATGGATAATATTAATAACCGCCCTCTCAATGCGCCGGGTCAAATCACGCTTTACTTCGCGGTCAACCAGAAGGGGCAGGTCTCGCATCAGAAGCATGTTTCAAGAGTGGGGGCCTCCGATAATCAGTGGGGGAGGATTTTGGGAGTGGTCGATCTACTCGCCATCCCTAAGATGCCGAAGGAGGTGATTCGTGATCTGAAAGGAGAGGCGCTTGAGTTAATCGTGACCTTCAACTACTAGGAGTCCTCTATGAATTTTTCCGAAGCTATAGAAACCACTTGGAACTTCTTTCGTCAGGGTGGCTTTTTCATGTTTCTCCTTGGAGTGTGTTCGCTTGCGGGCCTGACGGTGATCTTGATGAAATCGATCGGACTAACGCGGTCGAAGATTCTCCCTGAAAAATTGGGGGGAGAGGTTGAGCGATTTGAAGAGCACCTCGAAGCGGGGACTTTAGGGAGTTTGCAAACGGAGTTCGCTCGCGAGGAAAATTCCCTTTCGCGTCTTTGCTCGGTGGCGCTCAGGAATGCGGGACGCACGCAGGGGGAGGTGCAAGAGGCGGTTCAGTCGTCAGCGCGAGAGGAGATTGTTAAAATGAATGCGGGGATGTCTGTTCTCGAGGTGGTCATTACGATTTCGCCACTCCTCGGCTTGCTGGGGACTGCGAGTGGATTGGTGACGGCCTTCGCTGATTTCGATGATAAAGAGAATATTCGCACGGGGATCGCGACGGCGCTGAGCACGACGATTGTGGGGATTGCGATTACGGTGCCGGCGGTGATTGCGCAGAGTATTTTTAGCCGGAAGATCGAGCTATTCTCGGCACGGCTTGAGGTTCTTCTAGGGCGAGTTGTCTCGGCTTGTCATCAGCACGTTTTCTTCCGCGACAAGGAAAAATAATCTCTGCCTAGCTTTCTTGTGGAATTTCAACGCGTCGTTCGCAAACCAGTCACCGTCTCGATCGTGCCCCTGATCGATATTTTGGTGACCTTGCTCTTCTTTTTCATCGTGACGATGAATGACCTCACCGAAAAAACTCCGCGGCCGGAAATTCAGGTGAGTTTACC
This sequence comes from uncultured Verrucomicrobiales bacterium, assembly GCA_937928545.1. Classification (GTDB taxonomy): domain Bacteria; phylum Verrucomicrobiota; class Verrucomicrobiia; order Verrucomicrobiales; family Akkermansiaceae; genus SW10. Next base: position 12,013 of record CALGJQ010000002.1, on the reverse strand, counting down.
ATCGGCCCATTCCCTAGCGGTTAAGTCGACTGATGTCTCGCGTTCCACTCTTTCGCTCGGAGCAGATGGCAGTGCGGAGTTGGATGGCTTGAAAGTGCCGGACGGTTTTCTCAAGGAATACCTCATCGCCAATCTGGAGAAGCGAGCTGGATTGAAGCTGGCTCTCCGAGTCGATAAGAATTGTCCTTTCCAGGCGATTCTTGCTTCGCACAGTGCAGCTCTCGATGCGGGTTACCAAGAAAAAGAGATTTACTATCTTGTCGATAAGCCACAAGTCGCCCCTGATCCTTCTTCGCCATGATTTTAGAAATCACTCAATACGGAAATCCGGTCCTCCGCAAAAAATGTCGCAAAGTATCGGAAGTGACCGATGAACTGAAGCAATTCGGGGAGGACTTAATCGAGACGATGGTGTCGGCCCAGGGTGTGGGCTTGGCCGCGCCGCAGGTGGATCGAGACCTTCAGATGGCCGTTGTCGATGTTTCTCATGATCCGGAATGCATCAGCTATTTACGGGTCGATGGGAAAGAGGCTTCGCTCGATGAGCTGATGCCTTTGGTTTTTGTGAATCCAGTTCTCGAATTTGGATCTGAGAAGGATTTTGCGACCGAAGGTTGTCTCAGTATTGATGGGATCACGGCGGAAGTTCGCCGTCCCACCGAGGTGAAGGCGACCCTTCAGCTTTTAGATGGAAGTCGCATCGTCGTGGAGACCGATGGGCTCTTAGCGAGGGCGATTCAACATGAAGTGGATCATCTCAATGGGATTCTCTTTGTAGACCGATTGACAACGGCGAAGAAGGTCTCAATCCGTGGGAAATTAAAAAAACTTAGCATTTAATGATATTGCCTTTGAATTTTTGTTGTGCTTGAGTAGAACTCTGTTCAAGACAGGTCGCGGAAGCGGTTGAGAGTGATTTCAGCAATTTCCCGAGTATACTAGTTAATCCCCGATAGTTATGATCCCCGATTCGAAAAGCCCCTTCGCGGCAGCCCCGAGCAATGGCTCGGCTCCAAGTCCGTTCCAGCCAGCTGGGACTAATGGCGTAAGCCACAGCAACGGTTCCACAGCGGCCTCTCCTTTTGGAGCTGCGGCTACACCAGAGCCAAATCGTCCCTCTGAGGCAGCGAGTTCTCCTTTTGCGGTCGCCGCGAAAGCAGCGACGAACGCTCCTAGCCAACCCTCACTTGTTGAGCCTACCGAAGGCTTTGCGGCGAGTGAACCGGCTCCTCCACGCCTCACTGCTGTTGCCACGCCAGCGCCAGTAGCGATGCCAAATGCAGGTGCGGTGAGTGCAAATAGAAACGACCCTTTTGCGGTTCCTGCTCCTTCAACCCCTGCGCCAGCTCCGGCGGCTCAGAATGATCGTGCTGATTTTGTCCTTCCTGCTGAAAATGGTAAGCCCGCTGCGGCTCCTGTCGCAGCGACACAGCCAGCACCTGGTCAGACAACTCCGGCCGCTGCGACTCCTGCAGTCGTTGCCGCTGTGACTGGTGAAACTTCTCAACTTGTGCTTCGCGCAATTTTCGGAGTAACCCGCGAACTCGATCGTGGTGAAATTCTTCAGCGTGCGCGCACTCTTCCCGGTATTCGTAACCTCCACATCGTTGGACAAAACGAAGGTGCTGCAATGGCCTCTCTTCGTGAGAGCATTCAGCGTATGGGATTTGGTGATCAGACAAGTCTTGCCCTCACCACGAGTGGTGGAGTGGTAGACTTTATCGAAGAATCTGGAACAACCCTCGCCGTATTGCACGAAGGTGCTTATGCCGCTGGTGTTCGCGAAACTTTGATCATCGTCGCTCGCGAATTGACCCGCCTCGGCTAGACCAGGCTCAATGGTCATTGATTCCAAAGCGCACGAGGTTCGAATCAAGCTCGTGTTAGTTGGCCTCGCCCTGTCGGGAAAGCGTCAGATTTTAGAAAGCTGGTCGTCACAACAAGGTGACGGTCAGGTTTTGCATTCTGCGGTGGGGGATACCTCGATTCATCGGGCTGCCTTCCGTTGGAATAATCTTCCTCGGGAAGATTGGTCGATCAGTCTGACGGCCTACGCGACCGAAGGAGAGGTCTCGCATTCTGCGGTGAACGAAATGCTTCTCAATGATGCTGACGGGGTTGTTTTTGTGGCTCCGATCGACGGGGATCGTGCCGAAGAAATTAAAGTGAGTCTTGCTGGCTTGGGCGAAATTTTGAGGCGAGATGAACGTTATCTCAGCGAAATTCCGCTTGTTTTGCACTATCATCAAGCTGAGCGAATCCCAGGTTTTCAAGGGGAGCTTTTGAGTGACTATCTTGGGATTCCCCGCAATGCCGTGCCTCATGTCATGACTCGCTCGGATGATGGTTCTCCTCTGACGAGTTCTCTAGCTCTGATTCTCCAAAGAGTGATAAAGCTGGCTGAGGCCTCTCTTCCTCAAGTAGAAGTTCCAGCCGAAGTTCCCGCAGCTAGTTAGCTTTGTGTCATGGCTCCGTGGCAGATTCGCATTGATGTCGGCGGAACTTTTACGGATGGCTGGGCCATCACTCCGGAGCAAGAATTGATTCGATGCAAGGTTCTCTCCTCCGGGAAACTTCGTACTTCGATTGTTCGGATCGATGGGGCGTGGCTGACTCTTGATCGTCCGCTTTCAATTCACCCTTCTGGCTTGGAAGGCTTTTTGTTAGAAGGAATTTCTATTGAAGAATCTGTTCCGAGCGAAGGGCGGGTCAAAGTCTCTGGCGATTTCTCTCTCGGCCAAGTGGTGGAGATTTCAAGTGGTGAAGACGCTCCGGTCGTCGCTGCGAGAATCCTGACGGGCACCGCCGTCGGTCAGAGTTTCCCAGATTGTGAACTGCGAGTTGCCACCACGCGGGGGACCAATGCTCTTTTGGAAGGAAAGGGAACTCCAGTTGATCTCTATACTTCGGAGGGTTTTGAAACTCTCTTGGAAGTGCGAGACCAGCGTCGTCCTGATTTGTTTGAACTTGCTCCAAATATTGCAGTCCCAGTCACTCGGAAAGTCGTTGGCATTTCCGGTCGTCTTGATCGGGATGGTCAGGAGTTGGAGCCCTTGGATGAATCTGTTTTGAATGAGGTCGAGGCGGGGGAGGCTGTTGCGATTGCGATGGTGAATGCCGACTGCGCGCCTGCACATGAGCAGCGAGTCGCGGAAGTTCTGCGAGCTCGAGGATTTGAGTCTCTGAGTGTTTCGCATGAATGTGCTCCGGTGATTCGTCTTTGGCCGCGGATGGAGACGGCGGTGGCCAATGCTTATCTTACTCCCGTAATGGGTGATTTTTTGAGGGGGTTGAATGACTCGCTTCCCGGGATTCCTCTAGCGCTGATGACGAGTGCGGGGCAGTTAAAAAAGGCGGAGGACTTTCGTCCCATTGATAGTCTCTTGAGCGGGCCAGCGGGTGGAATCGCGGGCGCGGCTGCTCTCGCTCAGGCCGCAAAGCTGCCGCAAGTCCTGACCTTCGATATGGGAGGGACGAGCACCGATGTGGCGCGGATTTCTGGTGAGCCGAGCTATCGTTATGAGCAGGAGATTGGGCCCGTGAAGGTTCTTGCTCCAGCGGTGAAAATTGAAACGGTGGCGGCCGGCGGTGGCTCGATCTGTCAGTGGAGAAATGGCGGGCTGGAAGTCGGGCCAGAGAGCGCGGGAAGCGATCCCGGACCGGCTTGTTATGGTTGTGGCGGACCCTTAACGGTGACCGATGTGAATCTTCTTCTGGGTTATATGGATGAGGCTCGCGCCGATATTCCGCTTGATCGAAAGGCCTCCGAAGTTTGTCTCGCAGAGTTAGCGGAAAAGATTGGAGCTGAGGTCGATCAAGGTGAACTTCTCCGAGGCCTGCGTAAAATCGCGATCGAACATATGGCGGATGCCTTGCGGCAAGTCTCGACGCGTGAAGGATATGATTGTTGTGATCACGCTTTGGTCGCTTTTGGAGGAGCGGGGCCTCAGCACGCTTGCTCGTTGGCGCAAGAACTTGGGATGAAGAGGATTCTCATTCCCGCTGATGCGGGGCTACTCAGTGCTTGGGGGCTGCATCAAGCAGGGGATCGAGAGTTGCGAGTCAGGCAGATCTTGAAGCCTCTCGATGATTCGGTCGCTGAAGAGATTGCAGAACTGGGGGAAGGGCGAGGGATTCATCGCTGTCTCTTTGAGATGAGATTGACCGGGCAAGACTCGACGATTGAGATCGAGACTGGGGCGGAAACGTCCGAGTCAGAGTTACGAGAGGCTTTTGAAAAACGCTACCGTCATCTCTATGGTGATGCTCGTCCTGTGGATCGTGAAATTGAGTGGGTGGCACTGCGGATCGAATTGCTCGGGCGAGCGGCAATTTTGGACGAAGAGACTTTTGAGCTTGGGGAGTTCGTGGAGAACGATCGGATTGAGCAAGATGGGTTTTCCACTCTTCTTTTGGAAAGAGGTTGGCGTCTTCATCATGGATCACGTGGCTCGATTCGTCTGGATTGGGAGGGCGAACGAGTTGTGGAAGAGCGTAAGCCCGCGGTTGTGGAAGCAGAGCTTTTCCGCCGTCGCTTTGAAGGAGTGGTCGAGGAAATGGGTGAATTGCTGCGCCGGACTGCACTCTCAACCAATATCAAGGAGCGGCTCGATTACTCCTGTGCTCTTCTTGATGCCAAAGGGCGTTTGGTGGTGAATGCTCCTCATATTCCGGTTCACCTTGGTGCGCTGGGGCTCTGCGTGCGGCGTGTTTCAGAGGGGCATATTTGGCAGGATGGAGATGCGGTGGTGGTGAATCATCCGGCCTTTGGGGGATCGCACCTTCCCGATGTGACGGTGATCAGCCCGGTTTTTGTGGATGGGGAGCTCATTGCTTTTGTGGCGAATCGAGCTCATCACGCGGAGATCGGCGGTAAGACGCCGGGGTCGATGCCTCCGGATGGTCGCTGCCTTGCGGAGGAAGGGATCGTGATCGAGCCAACGCGATACGAAGACATTGGCCCTGATTTTTTTAAGGACTCCCGTTCTCCCGGAGACAACCAAGCTGATTTGAAAGCGCAGGTGATTTCGAATCGACATGGCGTTCGTTCTTTTCTGGTTCTTGTTGAGCAGTCTTCGGCTGCAAGTGTCAGGTCTCAAATGAAGGCGCTCTATGAACGTTCAGCAGATCTGCTTGAAAGTTCGCTTGCGAGTTTGGCTCCCTGTGAGGCGAGTGATTGTCTTGATGATGGCTCGGTGATTCAGGTGAAGCTTTCTGTTTCCGGAAAGTTACGGGTCGATTTTACGGGTTCCGCGGCGGTTCATCCGGGGAATTTGAACGCCACCCCCGCCATTGTTCGGAGCGCCGTTCTCTATGCCCTACGCCTTTGGGTGGGGGTCGATTTGCCGCTCAATGAAGGCCTTCTCGAGCATGTTGAAATCGTTTGTGAAGACGGAATTTTAAATCCACCGCTCACGAGTGATCCTGAAACTTGCCCAGCGGTGGTGGGTGGAAATGTCGAAACGAGCCAGAGGCTTGTGGATGTTCTTCTCGAGGCTCTTGCCCTCCAAGCGAATGGACAGGGGACGATGAATAATTTTCTCTTCGGGAATGAACGCTTTGGCTTCTATGAAACGATTGGGGGCGGTGCGGGTGCGGGGCCAAGTTGGCACGGGCGCAGTGGTTGCCACGTGCACATGAGCAACACCGCGATTACCGATGTTGAGATTCTCGAAGAACGCTTCCCGGTGAGAGTGCGCGAGTTTGGGATCCGTCAGGGATCAGGAGGGAAGGGAGCTTGGAACGGGGGAGATGGTCTGGTTCGTGAAATTGAGTTTTTGGAAGAAACGACGGTGTCGCTTTTGACTCAGCGAAGAGAGGTGGGGCCTCGACCGAATGGGGCCGCCGGACGAAATCAGCTTTATCGCGATGGGCAGTGGCAGGATTTAGCGGGGATTGCGACGGTTCTGGTGAGGCCGGGAGAGAGGATTCGCATCGAGACCCCCGGTGGTGGTGCGTGGTTGCAAGACGACAAGGGCGCGCTATAATCCCCCCATGAGCGACAAACCTCAAATTACGACCTATCTCAAAACCTTCTGCGGCTGGAGTGAAGGAGTCCGTGCGATCATGCGGAAGTATGACCTCGAGTTCGAAGAGAAGGACATTATCAAGAACCCTGCTTTTCGGTGGGAAATGGAGCAAAAGACCGGCCAACCACTCAGCCCCTGTGTTGAGGTGAATGGTGAGATGCTCCCTGATGTTTCGGGTGAAGAAGTTGAAGCTTACCTCCTCGAGAAGGGCCTCGTCGCAGCGAGCGAAGAAGCGCCTGATGCCCCCATCGATTCTTCCTGCTCTCCTGAGCAACATGAGAAACAGGTTCAGGCCGAAGCCGCGGCAAAGGGTGAGCCGGGTAAGATTGTCTTCCTCGACTAGTGAGGCTTTCTGAATAGAAATTTCACACAAGCCCTTGGGATTTGCTCTCAAGGGCTTGTTTTTTTGGATGAATGAGGAATCACGCTTGCTTTCGGTCCTCGAATTCCCTTGATTCGTCTATGGCGGAACCTTCTTTGGCCCTTTCTTTTGATGACGTCCTTTTGACGCCCAGTTTGAGCGATATGCTCCCATCTGAATCGAATGTCAGCACGGAACTTTGTGAGGGCATTCCTCTCAATATCCCCGTGGTCTCGGCGGCGATGGATACGGTCTCGGAAACCGAGCTTGCGATTGCTCTGGCCCGAGAAGGTGGCATTGCGGTGATTCACCGGGCATGCCCCATCGATGAGCAGGCTTCGATGGTTGCGAAGGTGAAGCGCTCGGAGAATGCCGTTATTCAAGAGCCCCTCACGGTTCGGAGGAAATATACGGTTGCTCAGGTTCGTGAGATTATGGCTCGCGAGGGATTTTCAGGATTCCCGGTGGTCGATGAAAGTGGCCGTCTTGAGGGGATGGTGACGGGGCGTGATCTGCGCCACATTCCTAGCGAAGATGCTTTGGTCGAAGACGTCATGACTCCAATTGATCGTCTTCATACGGCACCGGCTGATATGGATCAGCGGGCGGCTCGGCAGATTCTTTATAAAAACCGAATCGAGAAACTTCCCCTCGTTGATGGGAATGGAATTCTCGCAGGGTTGATTACGGGGGCTGATATTGAAAAGCGAATCACCTTCACGAGCGCGGCAAAGGATCCGAATGGTCAGCTTCGTTGTGGCGCAGCCGTTGGGCCTGGACCCGAATTTTTAGAGAGAGCGAAAGCACTGATCGATGCCGGCGCTGATGCGCTCTTCATCGATGCCGCGACGGGCCACACCACCCGTGTCATGGAGGTTATCGAAACCTTGCGCGGACTCGGAGATGTTCCGGTCATCGCTGGTAACGTCGTGACCGCTCAAGGGGCGAAGGATCTCATCAAGGCGGGTGCGAGTTGCCTCAAGGTGGGCGTTGGTCCCGGTTCAATTTGCACCACTCGTGTTATTTCTGGAGTGGGAATGCCGCAATTCACGGCAGTTCAAAATGTCTGTGACGCTGCTCATGAGCTCGGCGTGAAAGTGATTGCCGACGGGGGCATCCGCTACTCTGGCGACATCACTAAAGCTCTCGCGGCTGGTGCTGATCTCGTGATGCTCGGTTCGCTTTTGGCAGGCACGCGTGAAAGTCCCGGCCAGACGGTTCATTCTCAAGGTCGTCGTTTCAAGACCTATCGTGGCATGGGTTCCATCGGAGCGATGCGCAAAGGGGCAGGTGATCGCTATGGCCAAAACTCCAGCGGCAAGCTCGTCGCAGAAGGTGTGGAAGGTCGGGTTCCTTACAAAGGTCCTTTGGCGGATGTCGTTTTCCAACTGATTGGCGGCTTGAAGTCGGGCATGGGATACGTCGGGGCGCGTGATCTTGCGGAGCTCCGTGAGAAAGCCGAGTTCGTCCGCATCACGCCGGGTGGACTTCGTGAAAGCCACGCTCATGATGTCACCATCACTGAGGAGCCAACCAACTACCAACCTGCTTCGTAAGCTTTTCCTAAGATGCAAGAGACACAACATGTCGCCGTTTTCGATTTCGGCTCCCAATACACTCAGCTCATCGTGCGGCGCGTCCGTGAACTGGGCTTCTTTGCGAAGCTCTATTCACCGGAAGAGATTGGCGAGGCTGGTCAGCCTGGTGCGATCATTCTTTCAGGAGGTCCGAAAAGCACGAGTGAGCCGGATGCTCCAGATATTGATTTCGAGAAATTAAAATCCTTTGGCGTGCCTGTTCTCGGGGTGTGTTACGGGATGCAGTTGCTCAACATCAAGTTTGGCGGATCGGTCAAAGCGAGCAATAAGCGCGAGTATGGTCCCGCGGCTCTGAAGCCAAGCTGTCTTAATGACCTCTACGAAGGGGTTTCTGCGGAGTCACAGGTCTGGATGAGTCATTCTGATACGGTTCAGGATCTTCATGCGGAAGCAGAAGTGATTGCCACAAATCAGCACGGGACTCCCGTGAGTCTCCGCTGGCCCGGTGGTTTTTATGGAATCCAATTCCACCCTGAGGTGACTCATTCGCACGAGGGATTGCGCATTCTTAAAAATTTCCTCCGGCAGGCAAAGGAACTTCAGCCCTTCCATATCGAGGACTTTAAACGTGAGATGATCGAAGGGATTCGTGAGCGCGTGGGTGAAAAGCAAGTGGTCTGTGGAGTGAGCGGGGGAGTCGATAGCACCGTTCTTGCGGTCCTACTCAAAGAGGCCGGGGTGAATGTTCGCGCGATTTTTGTCGATAACGGTTTGCTTCGGAAAGATGAGGCCGTTGAGGTTCAGAAAAATTTCAAGCGCATGGGCGTGGCGATCGAAACGGTCGATGCTTCGGACGAATTCCTCGACGCCTTGGCGGGGAAGGAAGATCCCGAGGAAAAGCGAAAGATCATCGGGAACCTCTTTATCAAAGTCTTCTGGGATAGCGTGGGTGATGCCGAAATGCTGGCGCAAGGAACGCTGTATCCCGATGTCATCGAAAGTGCCTCGAACGCTAAGTCCAAGGCCTCGGTCATTAAGACGCACCACAATCGGGTGCCGAAAATTTTAGAACTCCAAGCGGAAGGGAAAGTCCTCGAGCCCTTAGCTGAACTTTTCAAAGACGAAGTCCGTGAGCTCGGAGCTTCTCTTAACATTGCTCCTGATATTTTGGGTCGACACCCTTTCCCCGGGCCCGGTCTTTCGGTTCGCTGCCCCGGAGCAGTCGACCGTGAGCGGCTTGATATTATTCGTGAGTGCGATGCGATTTTCATCGGGAAACTCAAGGAGCACGGTTGGTATGATAAGGTTTGGCAAGCCTATGCTGGCTTAATCCCAGTCAAGACGGTGGGCGTAAAGGGCGACGAAAGAAGCTACGAATGGGCCACCAATCTCCGCGCTGTCATTTCCGAAGATGCCATGACCGCGGAGTGGGTTGACTTGCCTGCACAACTTCTTCGCGAAGCGAGTCAGGATATTCTCAATGAAGTGAGCGGAATCAATCGCGTGCTTTACGATATCTCGACCAAGCCTCCCGCGAGTATTGAGTGGGAGTAGATTGCTTTCTCTAAGGTGCTTGCTCGATTGAAGCTCGCACGAAGAGAGCTGTCGCGGCCGATGGGGTGATGCTGATCTCAAGGCTTTCTGCGGTATCGCTGAGCACGGTGTAGCCAGTGCTGTTCCAACTTGTGAGGTTGGTAGAAGTTTCGACCGTGTAGCTGAGGCCGCTTGCGTCAGTATTCTTGGAAAGGGTGAAGGTCATGCTGCTCCCAGTATCGACCAATTTTGGAAGGCGGTGAGCGTCGGGCACCAAAGGATCAAAACCCTCTAAGGCGTATTCGATCAGATTTAAAACGCCGTCGTTATCGTGGTCACCGCTTTCCCCGCCCGTCACTCCCAGTGCGCTTGCCCAAGTTGCGTAGTCTTCATTTTGGGCAGTTGGGAGGTAGTCGAGCTTGGTATTGTTACCGTCGGCGACGACAGCATTCGCAGTCGAAGTCGGGACACCGCCGCCAGAGAAAGTCACGGGATGAGTGCCATTACTATCGACTGGGATGGCGTAGCCACCGGAGGCCGAAGTGATGCTATAAAAAGCGGAATCTGGAGTTTCAACTCGCACCCCGCTGAGGCCTTCGCCGGGGTCGTAAAAGTTGTTGCTGTTGAGGTCTTGGTAAACGACTCCGGTGATCACGGTACTACCGCCCGTGCCAAAGTTTTGGGTCACCAACTGAGGGCCGACCCCACCATTAGAGCCATTGATCACTCCGATCCCGACTTCGCGGAAGTCAGCGTTGTGAATCGAGAGTCGGTGACCGGGAGGGTTCTGCATCCCTTGTCCTGCGAAACTGGCATTGTAACAAGCCGAGTCGGTGTTGGTGGTACTTCCCCAGTCGACATCAAAACCGGCATGCCCATGAGCAACAGATTTTGAGTAGGAATAGACGTTCTCACCAGCGCCTGCCGAATACCCGAAGTGAGCAAGCCGCTGCCCAAGAGTATCACCGGCTTGGAAAGGAGCCGGAGGAGAGGCCGAGCTAACATGACCTTGGAAAGCATTTTCGAACAAGTCTTGGGTGTGCAATTTTGCCATTTGAAGCAGATCAGAATTGAATGAGAGTGGTTGAGCAAACTCTTCCATGCAGCCACTGCTGACATGCCAAGCAAACTGAGCTGAGAGGTTGGCTGCCGTAATGTTGAAGTTTGAATAGGCATTGGTCACGAGTGGATCGCTTTCATTGCCGAGGCGGGTCGCTTCAGCAGTGGCACTGGCACGGGCGCGGTTAATGTATTCAAGATAAAGCTGCTCATCATCCGAGGGCTCACCGAACGAGGTGTATTCTTCTTTGGAAAAAGCGCTGCCGATTTGGATATTATCGACATACCAGCCGACCCCAACCTCGGTCTGGGGAAAGGCTGATCCTCCGTTAAAATCGTAGAGGAAGCGCACTTGGATGCTTTGCCCGATGAAGGCATCAAGGTTGATTTCTTTGAGTGTGAAGCCACCCTCACCGCTGCCGCCATCACCAGCCTGAGTCCACACCGTGTTGCCCCAAGTCGAACCTCCATTCGTGGAGATTTGCACGGTGGCCACTTGAGCGGAAGTGGCCCAGCCCAAGCGGCTTTGAAAAAATAATTTACAGCCGGCCGTCACCGATACCGAAGCGGTTGGCTTGAACCAGTGATCGAAGCGGGTTGCCAGATGAAAGGCGAAGTCTCCCTGTCCTGCGACACTGTCCTGGAGCAAATCATAGGTCGCATCGGTGTGGTCCTCGACTGCCCCGGCGCCATTCTCCCCATTTTCGACCAACGCTCCCGGTGCATTGCCTCGCGTTGCCCTTCCGCGGGGTAAGCTGGGTTCTGGTTCGGTTGGCTCGCCATTATGTTCCAGCGAGGGTGGCGTTGGCTGCACCAGAGCGGGGGGCGCGGGCGCAGTTTTGGTGACATCCGCGGTCACGCTCGACAAGGTGGCGAGACCTCCCAGTAAGAGCAGGGTCAGGAATTTTCTTTTTCCGGGATCAGGGAAGTTCAAAATTCGATTCATTAGTAAGGAGTGTTGTTGTTCCGATCATCTTGCCAAGATCTTTTTTGCCATCGGGCAAGGAGCGGCGTGCGTCCCGCCGCCGACCCCATCACTTTGCAGCCCCTAGTTGCGCCCTCTGCTCGACGGGCGGCGAGACGCCGCCCCTCCGTGGCTTTTCACTGCAGTGATCAATTACCATCCGGAGACGTCGAATGATCATCACTTGCCGCCTCAAACTGAATGATCTCGTAGGGTGAGCGACGGTTGCCTAGTGATGAGGTGCCGAATGATTGGGGGCCGCCTCAAACTGAATGATCTCGTAGGGTGAGCGACGTGAATGGGAGCGACATCCTGAACAATAATCAAACCCGCTTCAAACTGAATGATCTCGTAGGGTGAGCGACTTCCACCCAGAAGGGAAAGATCCTGTATTAGGAATACCGCCTCAAACTGAATGATCTCGTAGGGTGAGCGACCGAAGGAGGTGGGGAAGGATCATCGGGAACTCTCAACCGCCTCAAACTGAATGATCTCGTAGGGTGAGCGACAACGATGAGGAATCCGTCCT
>CALGJQ010000001.1 GCA_937928545.1 uncultured Verrucomicrobiales bacterium | reverse complement strand
GCGGAGGCGCATGTTCTTGAACTCGATGGGAGAGCCTTCGGATTCGAGACAGAGATAGCCTTCAGCTGGGTCACAGTTGGTGCCGCCTGAGACTTCTTCGCCGTTGACCCAGAGACGGACTTCCCCGTTGATGGCGCGGATGTAGTAGTGGTTCCATTCATTGATGCCTTTGGTGAGGCGCTTGGTGGGGAAGGAGCGTTTTCCGTTCGGGGCGACTGGTGGGAAGGGGGTCATTTTGGCAGGGCCGGTGGGGAAGACATCGCCGTGGGAGGTGAACCAGTCAGAGGGTTTTCCTTTGCTTTTTTCCCAGTTGGTTTCGTAGCCGAGATCGAGGACTTGGACCTCGATGCCATCGGGAAGGCGACCTTGGCCGGCGCTGAGTTTGTCGATGGAGGCTTGGCTGGCCCAGGCGAAGACGCCGGAGTTTCCAGCATGCTTTTTGTGCATCCATTCGCAGACCATTTCGAAATTTTTGATGGGCTTTTTCATGCGGATGACGCCAACGGGGTCACCGGTGCACGAAGCGTGGCCGCCATTCCAAGTCCAGGTGTCGGGCTTGCAATTGACGTTGACGAAGTCCTCGCCGGTGAGCTCTTGCCAGCCTTGGCCTGTGCCATCGATGAAGGCCTTTTTTAATTCTGGGGAGGCTTTGGCGTCATCGGATTTTTCATCTGAGAAGCTTTGGCTGGCGAAGATACCGAGAGCGATGACACCGGCTCCGAAGAGGGCTTTCGTGGGAAGAGTTTTGTGAATCATGATCTTGCAATACGGAGTCGAGGGAACATCCTTATCGAGGTCTAAACTGAATTAGTAATGATCCGACATTCACTCCTGTATTCTCGACCTAAGTTTTTTGGGGCGGGCTTAGCGGAAAATCAATTGCTGGCGAAGAGTTATCGCAAGGGATGGGGGATTAATTCTTAAGAACTAATTGAAAGCAGTGGCAAGAGATCCAATTAGACCTTGGTATGAGGCAATCCGCCAAACGGGTGATTACGATATGATCCGTTTTGGGCGGGTGAAACCAGGGGGGTCTGAGGTTGAGTGGGTGAGTATTCCTCACAGTGATTTCGATGGGATCGGTGGCTTTGGCCATTTACTTAGAAAAAAGGGGGTGGAGATGAATAATTTACCCACCAACCCACATTTACAGAAGCCGTCTTGGCTTCCCTTTTTTAGATCTTTGCCTAAGGTGCTGGGTCCTAGGCATCGATTAAAGTGGAGAACGCTTCCCAAAGTAGAGTTTCTTGGTAACGAGAGCCTTCCTGATCCGGTGCTTTCGTGGCACATTTTCACGGCGGAGGAGACTTTTTGTTTAAGAGAAATGGCTCGTAGAAAAGGGGTGACCTTGAACTCGTTTTTAATGAAGCATCTTGATGGGGTTTTGAGGCAAGATCAGGTGGATGAGGGAGCGGCAGTGCCTTGGATGGTTCCGGTTAATCTTCGCGGCCCCTTGAAGCGAGAGATCGATACGGAAAATCACTCGAGCTATGTCTCGGTAAAAGTCGATCCTGATGAAACTGTTGAGGATCTTCATCGTGAAATTTTCAATAGGTTAGAGAGGGGAGAGCATTGGGCCAATTGGAAGGCATACAGTGCGACGAGATTTGTGCCCCCGGGGATGAAGCGAGCTTTGATTCGGAGAGATCGGGCGATGGCGGAATGGAATTTGGGGCTTTTTACCAATCTTGGAGTGTGGGACCCAGAGGGAGAGATTACCCACGAAGATTTGGTAGGGAGTTGGATGGTTGCGGCAACCGTTCTGAGATGTCAGATGGTTGGGGCAGGTTTGATGACCTTTCAGGGGAGACTCAGTCTTACGATTCAAGCTCATCCTGATTTGACGACTTCACAGGAAGTGGTTCATCGATGGATGGATTGTTGGAGAGAGGCAAGTTTGGCTTAAACATTTACGACAATCCGATTGTTTCTTGAGAGTAGATTGAGTAAATGGTCCTGATGATTTTTGGTAATTTTTGTAGAAAAGCGGGTATTATTTTTCTTTCGGGATCAGTGGCCGAAGGAGTGGGCTTTCGATTACCAAATCAAGATCCTGAGGGAATTGCCCGGGGAAATGCTTTTGTGGCAACAGCGGATAACCCTTCTGCAATCTATTATAATCCTGCAGGAATCACTCAGCTTGAAGGGCATAATGTCAGCTTTGGGGCTTACTTCATTACAACGGGGATCGACTTCACGGCCACAGATGGCCGTGAGGCCAGTGCGGACTCGGCAGTGCAAGTGGTTCCGCAGGTCTACTATGCTTACTCTCCCGAGGATTCTCCTTGGTCGTTTGGAATGGGACTTTACGCACCGTTCGGACTTGGAATTGATTGGGGGAGCGATACGCCGTTTTCGACGAAGATCGAAGAGGGGCTCATGCTTTATGCAACGTTCAACACGGTAGCTGCTTATGAGGTAAATGACTCTTTGTCGGTGGCTGCCGGTTTGACGTTTAATTACTCAGAGGTCGAGCTTCAGCAGGCATTGGTGCCACCGGCTTTGATTCCCCCAGGTGGGCGGAGTCAGTTTCGCTATGAGGGAGATGATCTGGCGGTAGGATTTAATTTGGGCCTGCTTTATCAGCCTCATGAAAAGTGGTCAATCGGTCTGACCTACCGTTCTCAGAGTGAGATGAATTACCAAGGGAAATCGAGGGTTCTGGGGACGCCTTTACCAGAAGATTATCAGTCGACGGGTGTCGCTTTGAAATTTCCGGACAGTATCGACATTGGTGTTTCTTACCGCCCGACTCCGGACTGGAACATTGAAGTGAATGTGGATTGGACGAACTGGGATCGAGTGAACACCTCTACCTTTAGGGGCACGCCTCTAGGGGATGTTGACTTACCTTTCGAGTATGAATCAGGGTTCATGTACGAGATCGGGGTGACTCGGCAGTTGGGTAAGGGTTATTGGGTGAGTGCGGGATATGTTTACAGCGAGAACTCGGTTCCGAATAAGACTTTATCGCCGACGAACGCGGATTCAGATCTTCATTTGGGAAGCCTAGGATTCGGCCACCGAGGTGATACTTGGGGATGGGCCTTGGCGTATCACTTTGCCTATAATGGAGGGCGAACCGTAAAGGGAAATACGCCAAGTCCAGCAGGAGAGACCGCGAATGGAAAGTTTGAGACTTTCAACCAAGCGGTGAATGTCTCCTGCCATTTTAAGTTCTAGTCGAGGTGGCGTTGCCAGAAGAGGTCGTTTGATACGAGGTCTGCGGCGAGGGTTTCCCAAGGGTCATTTACGGCTCCTGGAGAAGAAAGAGAAAGTCGTAATGTGACTGTCCGGCTAGTGTGATCGGGGAGAACCTCGATGTTGCCACCGTGATGGGTCCATTCGAGGAAGGCGGCAACGAGTCCAAGGCAACGGTTTTTTTCTGGGCCATCAGGGAACTGTGGGACGATGAGTGCTTGTAGCCCGTGGGAGAGTGACAAGGCAGAGACTGAGAGTTCGATCCCGTTACTTGTTTCTTGCGCGCTGATGGTATTGGCTTGAGACAAGATTGAGCCGATTCCTTGAATGAGGCGCTCGCTAAGAGGACCAAGGAGGGTGTCAGGACCGGGCCATTGGATGTTACTCATTTTATTGTCGATCCATTGAAAGCGCGGATCGGATTCGCAGGCACTTTTTAGGATGGCCGAGGCATTCGTGAGTTGCGAGGAGTCGAGGTCAGGACTGCTGCTTAAATTTGAGGGAAGAAGAGCATGTGCGACCTCGAGAAAGTGTCGATGTTGGGTGTAAACAATGGACCATTGGGGCGCATCGGCGGAGATGTGGCCGGAACCAATTTCAGGTTGATCAGCGAGCTGGACGAGGATTTGAAGAGCACGAGAAGGATGGCGGAGCCCGGTGTTTTGGAAGACGGAGAGAGCGGCAAGTGAATGAATTCTCTCGGTTGCGGCAAGGTTTTGGAGGCTGGATAATTTTTGCCGGTAGAGTTCGTCGCGTTCGCTTTGAAGTTCGTAAAGTTCGACGGCTCTGGTGAGGGTTACTTCTAGGTCCGGGACCTCCCAAGGTTTGGTAATGTAACGATAAATGCCGCTCTTGTTGACCGAGTCTATGGCTGCGTCCACATCTGCATAGGCGGTTGAGAGGATGCGGATAACGCTGGGTTTCAAAAGAGCCGCTTTTTGAAGAAATTCGGTACCAGTTTCGTTTGGCATGCGCTGGTCCGTGACGATGACCCCAATGTCATCGATCTCAGTTTGAAATACGCGGAGGGCCTCAATGCCATCGGCTGCATCTAGAATTCGAAACCTTTTCTGGAAAAGTCGGCGGAAGTGCTTTCTTGTTTTATCCTCGTCATCGACGAAGAGAATGATCGGGCTATTTTCGGGTGGAGAGATCGGGCTCGAAGAATTCATTGTTTATGAAGAAAGAGTAGAGAGTTCTGCTGGGTTAGAAACCAATTTTGTCACCTTTCAGCGAAGATGAAGCTGTAAAAATTTATAAATTCGAAGGATCACTTGGAGGAGGGAAGTAGATGGTGAAGGTTGCGCCATGTCCCAGTTCGCTTTCGACATGAATTTTGGCTCGATGTTCCTCCATGATGCGCAGGGTAAGGCTGAGGCCGAGCCCCATTCCGTCTCCGACATCGCGGGTCGTGAAGAAGGGGTCGAATATCTGGCTTTGAGTTTCAGGCGAAATACCGACTCCGTTGTCTGAGACCTGTACGACAACTCCTCCAGCGGGAGAGGCCTCGGCAGAGAAGGTGATTTTGGGGTCATCTTGATCAGCGGTAGCGCGGAGGGCATTTTGGATAAGGTTGATGAAGGCTTGGCAAAGTTGGTTGTCATTCCCTTCTAATTCTAAGTCTTCCGGAACATTGCATTCGAAGGTGACACTTCCCAAATCACTTGCAATGAGTCGTCGAGTATTTGCGACAACTTTATGGAGTTGAAGGAGGTGGCGGGTGGTTTCGTCACCTCGGGTGAAGGCGCGGAGATCAGTAACGATATCGATGACTCGCTGAACGCCATCGTTGAGATCGACGATGGTATCATCGTAGTCTTCCTGTTCTTCAGCCGGAATGAGATCGCGGTAGCTTTTTAGTAAGTGGATCGAGGTTTTGGCATAGTTGAGAGGATTGTTAACCTCGTGGACGATGCCCGCGCTCATGCGACCAAGTGAAGTGAGCTTTTCTGCACGAACGAGTTGTTCTTCGTTCTCCTGAAGCTGTTCGAGAGCGTGGGTCAGGCTGGTATTACTTTCGGCAATATCGCGTTCGTATTGGACAGAAATGAGAAGGTTGCGAACACGGGCACGGAGTTCGACTGATGAGAAGGGCTTGGTGAGAAAGTCATTTACGCCAGCATTAAGAGCTTCTAAGCGGGGCGCATCTCCCGCATGAGCGGTGACAAGTACGATGGGAATGCGAGATGTGGGCTGGTGATCTCGGAGAAGGCGACACACTTCCATTCCGTCCATTTCGGGCATCATGAAGTCGAGGACAATCAAGTCGGGCAAGTGTTGCTTGGCGAGCTCCCAACCTTGTTTTCCATCTGACGCTTCAAGAATTTGGTAGTCCTCGAGTTGCGAGACGATGAACTGGCGCATGCCGGATTCGTCATCGATGACGAGAACCTGAGGAGTTCCATTATTGGAGCGGACGGAAGGGTTTTGACTGGCAGCCTGGGCTGTTTGATGTTGTTGCGGACTGGCGGCGGCGAGACGGGCTTTTTCGTGAAGAGCGTCAAACTCATCGGCAATGAGTTCTTTGCTAGATTCAGTTTCGATTGCGTCTTGTCCGCTTGAAGGAAAGACATTTGGGAAGCGAAGGGTGAAAGTGGTCCCTGCTCCGAGGCTTGATTTGACATCAATTTTTCCATCCAAACTTTCAGTCAGACTTTTTACTAAGGCGAGGCCGATTCCGGTGCCTCTTGCTTTGCGCTTTGACGATGCGTCGGCTTGCCAGAATCGCTCAAAAATTCGCCCGAGGTCTTCTTCACTCATTCCTTTTCCGGTATCAGAGACGGTGAGGACGAAGCACTCGTCCTCTTCGCTAAGGCTTAAGGTCACTTTGCCCCCGGCAGGCGTGAATTTGAGAGCATTGATACTGAGATTAAGAACCACTTTTTCGAGCATGTCGCGGTCGTAGTATTGGACAGGGTTTTTACTCATGTCGCTTTCGATACTCAGGGCAATTTGCTGAGTGTCAGCCATAGGACGGAGGCTGACTCCGAGAAGGTCGAGGAATTTTGGGAGGTTGAGATTTTCGGGGCGGAGTGGGACGTCGCCGGTATCGAGTCGGACAAGGTCAAGGAGATCATTGATGAGTCGCAGAAGGCGGTAACCGTTTTCTGAAAGGGTTTCGATGGTACTGCTTGCTTTGGGATCCGCTTGCAGGGAAGGGAGGGTCTTCAATTGCTCAACTGGTCCGAGGATTAAGGTGAGAGGAGTTCGGAGTTCGTGGCTGATGTTTGCGAAGAAGCGTGTTTTAGCTTCATCAAGCGCCTGAAGTTTCGCGTTGTTTTCTTGGAGTTCTTGGCGGTTGGCGTCAAGTTGGTGACGAAGAAGGAATTCTTGATAACGGAGGCGAGAGTAGAAAAAGGTGCCTGCACATGCGAAGACAGCCGTGACCATGACAAAGAAGGCGTTGGTTAGAATAGCAGCTTTGTCGCCTGGTAGCGATAGGGCAAATACCAAGTAGGTCACTAAGCATAGACTTGCGTTAATGACTGAGTCAATAAAGCGCCACCGTAGGATGAGAGAGGCACCAACAAGAACGAGATTCAATCCTGCGTAGTAAGTAGATCCACCATCCTGAGCATAGGTGATGAAGAACATGATCGTCAGGATCGGGACAGAGACAGGCCAATGACTAAGCAGTCTAAGAAAATTGGGTGTTGGGTTGAAGCGTAGTGGAATAAAGGTAGCTAGTATGAGAGCAACGACAACACAGCGCGAGATGAAGAATTGGACGACAAATTCTGGGTAGATTAGGAAATCGAGGACAAAGCCTAAGAGTGAAAAGCAAGAGGCAAACAAGATGGTCCGTTTCAATTGAAGCTTTTGCGTTTCAATTTCACTCTTTTCGAATTCGAGCCACAGGCCTCGTTCGTTGTCGACTTTCTTTGCCTCCACTAGCTTCATTTGGAGCTTGGTTTTTCGATTTCGAGGAAGAGGTTAACGCCAGTATTATCGGAGATGATTTTTGTCCCTGAGCTTTCATTCATCCTTGGCACTAAGTCCAGCATCTCATCGTTGTTTCGATAAACCAAATTCCATTCGAGCAAAAACTCCATCCAACCGATACTGGGGTTTGTCGATGAAACATTTGTGATGACAACGCGGGCTCCAGGCTTCGCTAATTTGTAAAAAATGTCAGTGAGTCGTCGGCAGACTTTCTGGGAAAGGTAGTCAAAGAGACCTGCACAGTAGACGAGGTCGTAGCTATCCCAATCCATGACGGCATCACCGGTATTTCCTTGTTTGAGTAATTGGTGGACGGAACGTTTGATCGTATTGATGGAGGCCTCACGATTGTGGCTATGCTTGAGATCATTTAGAACTTCGCCCGTAAACTTGATCGTTTCATCATTGAAATCGAGAAGAGTGAATTCGCAAAAATCGGACAAGGCTGAATCTCTGAGGAATGCTTGGATTTCGTGCGCAGGTCCGCATCCCAGATTTAGAATTCGAACTTTTCTGGATCTTCCTTGCTCAGCCGTTTCACAAAGAAGATTTTTTAGATACGCAATGCGATTTCGATGAGCTTCGACAGGAGGAGTTTTTAGGAATGCGCAATTGATCGACTTTGCAAAGAGGGAAGCTCCTTCATAGGGCGAACGTAACATCATGTTAACCATCTCGTAGTCACCTGCGTAGCCCAGTGGCTTATAGAAAGTTCGATATGCGAAAGGAGAGCAAAGCACGAGAGGATGAATTTGCCGACGGACGTAAAATTTGTGAGCAGATTGGTCGTCAGGAGAAACGTTTCGAGCTGCGATTTCAAAACTTGCCATGGCCTCATGGACTTGTTCCGAAAGTTGGCTTTCTAGGCCAGTAAGAGTCTTGACCTCTAATTCCATCAGCTCTTCAGCAGTTGAGGTTCGGAGTCCGATATCGGCGTGTTCCATCCAACGTTGAACTCCAACGAGGAGGCTTTGAAGATCAGCCGTGATCAGTTTAAATTTTGGGTCTACGGTGTTGGCAGATCTCCATTCACCGAGGAAGTTAGAAAATTGGTCTCCAAGAGAGAGAGAGCCTTCTCGATCTGAAAGAAAATCAATGTCTAGCCAAGCATCATTGAGAGTAACTTCGCAGATGAGGAGGATCCCAGTATTGACCAAATTTGAAACGATCGCGTCGCCGGAGTAGATGACGCGATCATTGAGGCGGATTTGAAAGCCTTTGAGAACTTCGGAGAGTTGGAGAAGGCTGAAGGGGTTGTAAACTTCAAAGGTCGCCGAGTATCGGCGGAGTCGGAGGACGTTTGCTGCGATCTGCTGGCCTTGACTATTTTTACAGGCAACGGTTGTGTTGAGGTGGGTGAGTGTTGCGGCCATGAATTATCCCCTTCTAGATTTTTGTGCAAAATGATAAATATTATGTTGCATAATCAATATGACTGAGTAAGCTAGGGGGCTTTTAGGAGTTTCCATCATGATCGATAACGAACGTAGTTCAAACTCATTCTTCGACCGCAATGGTGACCACGTTGTTGATAGGGAGGGGCGTGATGTGTTGCAAATCGCTTATGATGAGGGCTTTATGGTGAATGGAGTGGCCGAAAAATTTGGGCTATCGGTTCGAGATTTTGAGCTGGCTCTCGACAAAGTGGTTGGAATGAAGCCGAAAGTGTTTTTTCGTCAGTACCGCGCAGTCCTAGCACGGCGAATGATGCAGGAAGGTCTCAACCTCCATGAGATCGCCGAAGACCTCGGGTTTCGGCACTACTCCCACTTTTCAACTGAGATGAAGGGCTTTTATGGGATTCCTCCTCTCAAGTTGCAGAAGGTGATTCAAGAGCGCTGTCGTTTAAGACGCAAATCCTCTTAACAGAAGGTCTCTCGGTAGAGGATCTCGACCTTGTTCCGGGCCCAAGGGGTACGGCGGAGGAATTTGAGGCAGGATTTGAGGGAAGGATCATTCGCGAAGCAGCGAATGCGGATGCGGTCGGCGAGTTCATCCCAGCCTAATTTGTCTTCGAGCTGAATGAGCATTTGCTCGAGTTTGATTCCGTGGAGTGGGTCGTTTGAGGGCATGAATTTTTAGGCGAGGGGTTTGAGAAGTTCTTGGAGAGCGGCGGCATCTGGGGTGGCTTTGACAGCGCCGTCGAGGAGGGAGTCGGCGAGGAGTGATTTTTTCTGCTGAAGCTGGTGGATGCGGTCCTCGACGGTGCCGGCGCAGATGAGTTTGTGGACGAAGACGGGCTTGTCTTGGCCGATGCGATAGGCGCGGTCGGTGGCTTGGTTTTCGGCGGCGGGGTTCCACCAGGGGTCGAAGTGGATGACGCTATCGGCGGCAGTGAGGTTGAGGCCGGTGCCGCCGGCTTTAAGGGAGATGAGGAAGATGGGGATGGTTTCGTTTTGGAAACGATCGACTAGTTTGCCGCGGTCTTTTGATTCGCCAGTGAGTTTTAAGTACGAGATTCGTCGGATGTTGAGCTCGGTCTCGATCATGGCGAGCATGGAGGTGAACTGGGAGAAAAGGAGGACGCGGCGGCCTTCGGCGAAGAGGGTTTCGAGGAGCTCGAAGAGGTATTCTAATTTTGCGGAGCGTTTGGCTTTGCGCGCTTCTTCGGTGGTGAGTTTCAGGAGCTGTGGGTGGCAGCAGATTTGGCGGAGCTTGAGGAGGGCGTCGAGGATCGCGAATTGGGATTTTTCGAGGCCACGTGCTTTGATGGCGTCGCGGACTTTTTTATCCATGGTGGCGCGGACCGTTTCGTAGAGGTCACGTTGGGCGGAGTTGAGATCGACAGGGTGGACGAGGATGGTTTTGGGCGGGAGTTCGGTGGCGACTTGGTCCTTCGTACGGCGGAGGATGAGGGGGCCGAGGCGGGCGCGGAGGAAGTCGCGGCGTTCTACGTCGTCTTCTTTTTCGATGGGGTTTTGGTAGTTTTTGCGGAAGCGTTCGAGCGGTCCGAGGAAGCCGGGCATGAGGAAGCGGAAGAGGGACCAAACTTCACCGAGGTTATTTTCGACGGGGGTTCCGGAGAGGCAAAGGCGTTGGTCGCTTTTGAGTTCGCAAGCGGCTTTGCTGACCTTGGCGGAGGGGTTTTTGATGTGCTGGGCTTCGTCTAGGACAATGAGCTGGAAGTGGTGTTTCTTGAGTTCTTCGACGTCGCGTTGGATGAGGGCGAAGGAGGTGAGGACGAGGTCGGCGTGGGGGATGTGAGGGAAGAGTTTTTTGCGTTGAGGGCCGTGGAGGATGATGGCCTTGAGGGAGGGGGTGAATTTTTTGGCCTCGGCGAACCAGTTTGGGACCACGGAGGTGGGGGCGACGATTAAAACGGGGCCGGTTTGCTCGCTGTTCTTAAGGCGCAAGATGTGGGTGAGGGTTTGGAGAGTTTTTCCAAGGCCCATGTCGTCGGCGAGGATGCCGTTGAGCTGGTGCGCGGCGAGGAAGGAGATCCAGTCGGCTCCGGTTTTTTGGTAGTCGCGGAGTTCGGCTTGGAGGCCATCGGGTGGGGCAAATTCTTCGGGTGAAGATTCTTTGACGCGGAGTTTTTCTCGGAGTTGCTTTAGCTCGGCGGGGGGATCGATTGGGAGGGCTTCGGCTTCTAAAAGATTGGCGGCATCGATGGGGTGAAGGGAGGGGGCCTTGGGATCGGTGAGGGCGGCGAGGTGATGGAGGATGGTGCGGAGGCGACCAGCAGGGACTTGAAGTGCGCCGCCGCTGGGGAGGTAGACGAGGTGTGGTTCGTCGTCATCGAGTTCGGCGAGTTGGTCGATGGTGTCGCCATCGAGAAGGGCAGCGAGAATAGGGAGGAGGTCGAGGCGTTGGTCGTTGATGTCGATGCCGACGGAGAGCTTAAACCAACCGCCGGGTTCGGGTTCGAGAGAGGCTTTTAGTTCCTCGTCCGTGAGTTCGTGGACTTCATGGCCGAAGTCGGCATCGATGCTGACGGTCCAGTTGTGCTCGGTGAGCATTTTGGCGGCTTTTGATCTGAACCATGGCCAATACATGGAGGGGGTAGAGAGGTGTGGGTCTGGGAACCAGCAGCCTTCGACGGAGAGCTCGGAGGATTGTTTTTTAGCGAGGGAGAGGAGGAAGCGGTAGGTGGGGTTGGTAGAGAGGTTGGTGAGGGCGAGCTTGGTGAGTTGCTCGATGGCGCGGAATTCGGCGGCTTTGTCGCGGGTGACAGTTGATTCGGTGGAGGTCTTGATGAGGGGGAATTCGTGCGGGCCGTAGCGGACGGTGGGGCGAGCGACGAGCCAGGTGTCGCGGTTTTTGAGTTTGAGCGCTTGGAGGAGGAGTTGGACGACGCGGGTGCTGGCTGGTTCCTCGGCGACTTCGAGATGGAAGGTGGGTTCGTAAACCGTGTTGTCTTTTTGAACCGCTAAGTCGCTAAGTTGCGAAGGTTTTTTATCGGGGTTTGCTTGAGGGGAAGTTCCGCCACCTCGGAGAAGTCGGGCGAGGGTGTTGGGACGGGAGGCGCGGAGGAGGGCGGCGGCGGCGTGGGGGCAGAAGGGGCCGAAGTCGCAGGTGCAGGAGGTGTCAAAGGCCCAGTGACTTTCGGATTCGGGCCAGAGATTGATTTCCGCGTCGTGCTCATCGGCGCGGCCGGTGAGGAGGAAGCCGTCATCGACTTCTTCGAGGTTGAGAGAAGTGAGGAAGCGGGGGGAGGAGATTTTTTTTCCGTGGGCGAGGATGTGTTCATCGAAGCGATGGTGCCAGTCGGGTTCGTTGAAGAAGGAAGTGAGATCGAGAGGCATGGTCTTCAGAGGATGAGCATGCAGTCGCCGTAGGAGTAGAAGCGGTAGCGTTCTTCGACGGCTTTGGCGTAGGCTTCCATGATGAGTTCGCGGGTGGCGAAGGCGGAGACGAGCATCATGAGGGTGCTGCAGGGGAGGTGGAAGTTGGTTTGGAGCGCGTTGATCGCTTTGAATTGGTAGGGCGGGTAGATGAAGATGTCGGTTTCACCATGGCAGGCGGCGATTTCGCGATCACGGACGAGGTGCTCGAGGACGCGGGTCACGGTGGTGCCGACGGCGGCGATTTTCTTGGCCGATTGCATTTTGGCAGCGGCTTCGGCGCTGATTTCGTAACGCTCGGAGTGCATGTCGTGATCGCGTGGGTCCTCCGCTTTGACGGGGCGGAAGGTTCCGACGCCGACGTGAAGGGTGAGGAAGGTGTGGTCGAGTTTTGAGAGGAGCTCGGGAGTGAAGTGGAGGCCGGCGGTGGGGGCGGCGATCGCTCCTTCTTCCTTGGCGTAAACGGTTTGGTAGCGGTCGCGGTCGGCCTTGTCGGGCTCGCGCTCCATGTAGTGCGGGAGAGCGAGGTGGCCGTGTTCGTCGAGGTCGGGCGGGGTGTCCCATTCGATGAGGCGTTCGCCTTTTTCGTTAGTTTGTATGACGGTTCCTGTACTTTGGCCAACTTCGACACCGCGGCCGGGTTTCATTTTTTTGCCGGGGCGGACGAGGCACCACCAATGGTGGGGGTCGGCGGCGTTGGTGCGGACGAGCTCGATCTTGCCATCATTGGAGAAGAGGCGGGCGGGGATGACTTTGGTGTCGTTGAGGACGAGGAGGTGATCTGGGGGGAGGAGATCTGGGAAATCGGAGAATTGGTGGTGAGAGATTTCCCCAGTGGCACGGTCGATGAGCATCATGCGCGAGGACGCGCGGTCAGCGAGCGGACGAGAGGCGATGAGCTCGGGCGGAAGATCGTAGTGGAAGTCGGTGGTGCGCATGTTGGCGATGATCTTTATGATTCCGTAGGATCTGATTCGTCGAGAAGGAGATCAAGAAAGGCATGGTGGATGAAGAGTTTTTCGCGCCCTACTTTTTCTTCTGAGAGCATACCACCATCGACGAGTTGTTTTAAATAGGTGGAGGCGGCTTGGCGTTTCGCGATTCCGGCTTCAACGAGATCAGCAATGCGGCAGTAGGGTTGGTTGAAGAGGACGTCGAGGAATTCGGCGGAGTAGAGATTTGGGTGTTTTTTGCGGAGGGTTTCTTTGGTTCTCCGGCGGAGTTCGCGAATGGTGTTGATCTTGTGAAAGGTCCATTGGGCGGATTCTTCGATGACTTCTAGCATGTAGAGAATCCAGGGTTCCCAGCAATCGGTGCGGGTGACAGAAATGAGGTTTTGGTAGTACTCGGCCTTGCGTCTGATGATGCCCCGGCTGTGGTAGAGGATGGGTGATTTGAGGAGTCCTTGGCTGGTGAGGATCAGAAGATTGAGGATGCGGCCGGTGCGCCCATTGCCATCGGTGAAGGGGTGGATGGCTTCGAATTGATAGTGGGCGGCGGCCATGACGACGAGGGGATCGAGATCGCCGGGATGGTGGATGAATTTCTCCCAGTTCCCGAGTTTTTCGAGGATGATGTGTTCTCCGGCTGGTGGGGTGTAGATTGTTTCGCCACTGCGTTCATTGCTCAGAGTGGTGCCGGGGATTCGGCGGATTTTCATCTCTTGTTGTTTGATGACTGAGCAGATTTCCTCGGCGGTGGTAGTGCTGAGAGGACGTTGTTGGATGCTTTGGAAGCCCGCGTGCAAGGCCTTGCGATAGCTGAGGGCTTCTTTGGTGGCTGAATCAGTGGAGTTTTTTTCGACCGCAGAGCTTCTGAAGAGACGGTCAGTGGTTGTGATGATGTTTTCGATCTCGGAGCTAGCTCGTGCTTCGAGTAGGGGCATGATGTTGATGAGTAACTCT
This sequence comes from uncultured Verrucomicrobiales bacterium, assembly GCA_937928545.1. Taxonomy (GTDB): domain Bacteria; phylum Verrucomicrobiota; class Verrucomicrobiia; order Verrucomicrobiales; family Akkermansiaceae; genus SW10. The sequence goes on along the minus strand of CALGJQ010000001.1, from coordinate 55,192 downwards.
TTGTTGGGGAGAAAATCAGCGGCTTGGTTGACTTTTTCCAGCGCGGTTCGTGAGAGAATACATTGTTTTAAGACGCGGGGAGTCTCTAATTCGGCCTGAGGCGGAAGGAGCGGGAGCTCATTGTAGGGCTGTTCGGGATTCCACGACATGTTTACGAAAACTGGATTGATCGACGCGTTTCGAGAATGTGTCGATGGCAGCGACAGGTCAAGAAGATGTGTCGATAATTCTCAATAAAATCGACACATCAGGGTGATTTGGAGAATCCAGCGGCTTCGGCGCTTTGGAGGAGGTCGAGGGGGGCTTGGTTGAGGCCGATGAAGGTGCGGTTGGTGGGGGTGCCGGTTTGTTCGGTGGCGGCGAGGAGTTTGAGGGTGCCTTTTTGGAGGTCAAAGTCGGGGTCGGGGCAGGATTTCCAGCCGTCTTGGAGGAGTTGGCGGTAGAGGTGATGGCGGGAGAGGCCATCGGAGTTGATGAGGGTGAGGGTGGAGGAGTAGGAGTTTTGGCGGGGGGCGGAGGGCCAGGAGCCACGGGCGGAGGGGCCGCCGTGTTTTTTGCGGGCGCGGTGGCGGAGGTGTATTTGGGCGAAGGTGAGGAGTTTGAGGAGGGTTTGGTTTAGGGGGGTATCGAATTTAGGATGAAGGCCGCGCATGGGTTGGCGGAGGAGCTTGCCGAGGGATTGGTAGGGGGCCTCGCCGGTGGGGCCGGTGTAGATGAAGTCGCCGGGCTCGATACCGAGGGCGATGCCTTGGTAAACGCAGCCTTCCCAGCGGATGCCGCCTTGGGAGAAGCGGTGGGGGTGTTTTTTGTAGAGGAGGGCCTCGGCTTTGCCGTAGCCGCTTTGTTGTTTGAGGTATTTTGCGGGGGTGGCGCGGCGGTGGTGCCAGACGAAGGAGGCGCCGGAGAAGCCGAGGGAGTGGCCGTGGTCGCGGAGGCGCCAGCAGAAGTCGACGTCGTCGCCGGCGGTTTGGAAGATGGGGTCGAAGCCGCCGATTTCGTTGAAGGCGGATTTTTTGACCGAGAGGTGGCAGCCGGGGAGGTGCTCGGCGGTGGTGTCATCGATCATGACGTGGGTGGGGGCGCCGGGGGCGGCGGTGGTGAGGGCGAGGCCGCGGGAGTCGGGGACGGGGGCGAGGTTTGGGCCGCCGATGGCGGAGTAGTCGGTCTCAGAATAGGTGCGGGCGAGCCAGGTGAGCCATTGGGTGTCGGGTTGGCAGTCGTCGTCGGTGTAGGCGAGGATGTCACCGGAGGATTTTAGGGCGCCGTGGTTTCGGGCAGCGGAGAGGCCGCAGGGGTCGAGGTGGTAGGTGGTGATGCCTTTTTCTTGGTCGAGGATGGCGGCGGTTTGGTCGGTGGAGCCGTCGTTGACGACGATGATTTCGAAGTCGGGGTAGTCGATGTTGCGGCAGGCATCGAGGCAGCTGACGAGGCGGTCTTGGCCGTTGCGAGTGCAGATGATGACGGAGAATTTGGGGGGATTTTCGGGGAGGGGGGTGGGGAGGGTGAGGTTTCGGAGAGCTGAGAGGGCTGGTTTTTCTGAGAGGTCGCGGCGGAGGAGGCCGAAGGACCATTCGTCCATGCTGCGGTTGTTGTTAAACCAGTGGTCTGACCAGGCGTAGAGGGTGGCTCCGGCGAGGCCGGCGAGGCGGGAGAGGCGGAGGGCGGTGGGGAGGAGAGTGGCCTGGGCGTCCTCGGAGTTGCGCTGAGTGTCCATGCCGAATTCGGTGAGGAAGACGGGGCGGTCACCGGCGAGGTGGTGAAGGCGGGGGAGGTAGCTTTGGAAGGCTTCTTGGTCTTCGAGGTAGATGTTGAAGGCGGTGAAGTCGGCGGAGGGTGGCTCGAGGTATTCGGTGGTGGGGAAGTTGGCGTAGGCGATGGGGAGGCCGGGGGCGGCTTTTTGGGCGGAGCGGATGAGGGAGTCGAGGGCGCGGTTGACTTTCCAAGGGGTCATCCAGCGGGCCATGTCTGAGGGGATTTCGTTCCCGACGAGGAGGGCTCCGAGGGCGGGGTGGGGGTGGTGTTTGGTGAGCCAGACCTTGAGGTCGCGGCGGGCGTTTTCGAAAAGAGCGATGTCTTCGTTAATGAAGTCGCAGCCGTGTCCCCAAGCGTGGGTGGGGATGACGAGGAGGTCGTTTTCGGCGGCGGTATCGAGGAAGGCTTGGTCGGGGAGGTGGTAAATGCGGATGGAGTCGAATCCGGAGGAGCGGATCTTTGGGAAGTCGGTGGCGGGTGAGTGGGGGGACTCCGGCGGGAAGGGGCCGTAAGTGACGGTGCGCAGGAAGTGTGGGCTTCCATCAAGATGGAAGTGCTTTCCGTGCACGGTGAGTCGCATGAGTAGGACGATAGGTGAAATGGTTCAGGAGCCAAAGTTCGAATTATAAGACTCGGATTGTGAGTGGAAATTCAGATTGAGAGACGAATCTTAGGAACTTGGCCGCTTGCTTTTTGAAATAAACTGGGAACAAATCGTCCTCTCGTCCCCTCTCAAAGACAATCCACGACTTCAGATCTATGCAACGTTCTCTTATTCTCTTCCTCGCCTTCCTTCTCGCGCCTCTCACGCAGGCTCAAAATAGATTTGGTGAGGGTGGTGAGACTACGGTCAAGGTCACGCCGGAGGTGACAGCAGTTGAGGCGGGAGATTATTTCCGCGTGGCGTTTACTTTGGATTTGAAGCCGAAGTATCACGCCTATTTTGAGAATGCTGGATCGAGTGGTTTGCCTCCTTCTGTCGAATGGGAACTGCCAGCCGGGTTTACGGCGGGTGAATTACAATTCCCGACTCCTCATGTCATGAAGTCGAGTGAGGGAGTCATCAGTTATGGGTACGAAGGGAAAGTGACCTTTGTGGCTCAGGTGGAAGCGAGTGATGATGTCGAGCAGGGGAAAGAGTTTACGATCAAGGGGAGCCTGAGCTGGTTGGAGTGCGATGTGGTCTGCATGCCGGGAAATCACGATTTCTCTTTCGTGCTTCGTGCGGGGGATGAGACGAAGTTTGTGGAGGAAGAGGAGGGCTTTTTTGCAGAGGTGAGTGAGAAATTGCCGCAGGACAGTTCGGCTTGGGGGGCGATCGCGACTGAGGAAGAGAATAAGATCAGGGTTGAGTTTATTCATCCCGAGGGAATGGAGATCAAAGAGCCAGTTTATTTCTTCTCGACCGATGAGCAGGTTGATTCGCAAGCCGAGCAGGGAGTGGAAATCAAAGAGGGGAAGGTGATTCTCTCGCTGGCGCGAAATGAAGGGAATGACGAACTCGTTATCAGCGCGGGCGAGGTGAAGGATTCGCTTTCGGGGATGCTCGCTTTTGAGAGTGATTTTGGGCAGGGGAGTATTGAGATCAATGTCCCTTTGACGCCGGACGCGGATGTGAGTTCGGGTGGTGGTCATTTGTCGGCCTTTGTTCCGGCGACCGAGGCTGATCGGAAAGCGGGACTGGAAGTCTATGATGTCGATGCGCGTCCCGAGGCGGTTCTCTTGGGTGGGGCGAAGGAGAAGAAGGTGACCTTTTTCTCATCGCTGGGTTTGGTTTTCTTAGGGGGTTTGATTTTGAATCTCATGCCCTGTGTTTTTCCGGTCTTGGGCTTGAAGGTGATGGGCTTTGTGTCCCAGGCCGGTGAAGATGAGAGTAAGATTAAGGTGCACGGGATGGTCTTTGGCTTAGGGCTTTTGATCGCGATGTGGGTCTTGGCCGCGATTATTATTTCGCTGAAGTTGGATTGGGGTCAGCAGCTGGCGAACCCGTATTTCTTAGCGACGATGATCATCTTCTTCTTCCTGATGGGGCTGAATCTTTATGGCGTGTTTGAGGTGGGAACGAGTATGACGAGTGTGGGTGGTGAGCTGCAGGCGAAGAAGGGTTACTCGGGTTCTTTCTTCTCGGGTGTCTTGACAACTTTGGTGGCGACGCCTTGTTCTGGCCCGTTCTTGGGCGCGGCGATGGCCTTTGCCTTGGCCCAGCCGCCAGCGAAGGCTTTTGTGATTTTCACGGTCTTTGGATTGGGGATTGCTTCGCCCTATATCATTCTCTCGCTCTTTCCGGCACTCATTAAAAAGCTTCCTCGTCCGGGGGCGTGGATGGAGAGCTTTAAGCAGATCATGTCCTTCTTCGTCTTCGCAACGGCGGTGTTTTTCATGAAGGGCTACATGAAGTTGGTGGGTGATTCTCACTTTAATATTTTCCTCTTCGCTCTCCTGTTGATTGGACTAGGGGCCTATATTTATGGCCGCTGGGGAACTCCGATGGTGGCAAAAGGGAAACGCTTTGTGACGGGCTATGGTTTGGCCGCAGTGCTGACTCTTGGTGGTTTGACTTGGGCCTATTCGACTTCTAAGCCACCAGAGAAGGGCTTGGCTTGGAACGAATGGTATCCGGGGATTATGGAACTCTCGCGACCGAAGAAGAGAATCGTTTGGGTCGACTACACAGCGGATTGGTGAGCGACTTGCAAAGTGAATGAGGGCCGTGTGTTCTCAAATCAGAAAGTTCTCGATAAGTTGGAAGAGCTCAACGTGATCTTGATTAAGGCTGACAATACTGACCGTCTGCAATCGATTAATGATGACCTGAAACGATATGGACGAGCGAACCTGCCAGTAAATGTGATTGCGCCTGCTGATCCTGATGCACCGGTGATCTTGATGCCTGAGGTCTTTGGCCCGGATGATGCGTTGGAGGCGCTGGAGCAGGCTGCGGCAGCTCGGAAGTAGGAAGTGGCTTGCTAGGGTGGTTGACGGTCTGGAGACCGTCACTCCTTTGGGGGCGGCGGGACGCCGCCGCTCCGTGTTGCTTGTTTAGGGAATCCTCTTATACTTCGCGATGTGAAGAGCTTTGGGTTTATTTGGAAGGGGATTCGGCATTACCGGGCGGCTTATGTTGGGGTTTTGGCGGGGGCGGCGATTGGGGCGATGGTTCTTTTGGGGGCACTGATGGCGGGGGATTCGGTGACGGAGAATTTGCGGAAGTCGGCGGAGCTGCGGACGGGGAAGGTGGCGACGGTTTTTTCGGGTGGGGAGCGGTTTTTTAAGGATGATTTAGAGGAGCGGAATGGGGGAGCGGCGATGCTCTATTTAAAAGGGCAGGTGAATGTGGAGGAGCGGGCGGAGGGGCAGGTGCAGGTGATGGGGGTGACGGATGAGTTTTGGGATTTTGCGCCGGAAGAGACCAAGGTGACTTTGAAGGATGGGGAGGCGGCGATTAGTGGGCCTTTGGCAAGGGCTTTGGATTTGGAAGAGGGGGATTCGGCAGTGGTGCGGTTGCAGAAGCCGGGTTTGTTGTCTCGAGATGCGCCGCTTTCGGGTGAGAGTGAATCCGTGGCCTCGATGCGGATTACGATCGGGAAGGTTTTGACGGATGAGGAATTTGGGCGCTTTAGTTTGGCGCAAACGCAGGTGCAGCCGTCATCAGTTTTTGTGTCGCGGGTTAGCTTGCAGAAGAAGTTGGAGCTGGAGGGGAAGGCGAATGTTTTGCTTTTGAAAGAGGGGGATGATTTTGACGAGGGGAAGATGAGCTTGGGAGACTATGGGGTATCGGTGGTGGAGGTTCCGCAGGGGGTGGAGGTGCGGTCTGAGCGGATTTTCATGACGCGTCCGATCGCGGAGAAGATTGAGGGGGAGGCGGTGCTGACCTATTTGGTGAATACGCTGGCGACGGAAGTCGGAGAGACGCCGTACTCGATGGTGACGGCGGTGAGCGGTGAGTCAGCGGCCTTTTTTCCGGAGCAGTTGGGCTTTGAAGAAGTGATTTTAAATGAGTGGTTGGCAGAGGATTTGCGGGCGCAGGTGGGGGATGAGTTGACGATGGATTATTTCGTGGTGGAAGATGGGAGTAGGTTGGTGGAAGAGCGGACGGTCTTTACGGTGAAGGCGATCATTCCGATGGAAGGGCCAGCGGCTGACAAGCGGTGGATGCCGGATTTTCCGGGGGTGGCGGATGTGAAGAGTGCGCGGGACTGGGAGCCGGGGCTGCCGCTGGATATGACGCGGATTCGCGATAAAGATGATGAGTATTGGGAAGAATTTAAGGGGACGCCGAAGGCTTTTGTTTCCTACGAAATGGGGGAGCAGATGTGGGCGAATCGTTGGGGGAAGGTGACGGGGGTAAGGGTGTCGGGTGGTGAGGTGGAAGAAGAGAAAAAGAAAGTACGGGATTTACTAGATCCTGATTTGGCTGGGATGCAGGTTTTGGATTTTGCGGAGGGGGCGAAGGAGGCGGCGAAATCGCCAGTGAGTTTTGCGGGGCTCTTTTTGGCGATGAGCTTCTTTCTAATTTTGGCGGCGGTGGCTTTGGTGGCGATGTTGTTCCGCTTTAATGTGGAGCAGCGGGCGGAGGAGGGGGCTTTGCTTTCAGCGGTGGGAGTGCCGGCGAAGAAGGTGACGAATTGGCGACTGGGGGAGGCGTTCTTTGTGGTCTTGGCGGGGGTGATCTTGGGCGCGATTTTGGCGATGGGTTTCTGCGTGCTGGTGTTGGAGGTGATTGGTTCGATTTGGGGGAACGGGACGAATTTTCAGCTGAGCTTTAAGGCGGGAACTTTAGTGACGGGGATGTTGGTGATGGTGGAACTTTCCCTCTTGGCGGTGTGGTTGACGACGCGGAAGCAGGCGAAGCAGAGTGCGAGTGTGCGACTGAATTCAGGGGCAGAAGAAGAGGTGGGGAAGAAGAGTAAGTGGGCGATGGGATTTTTGATTTTTGGTTTATTGATGGTGATGGGAGGGGTGGCAATGAGCTTTACGGCGGGAGCGCATGGGGCCTTTTTCTTGGTGGGTTTTGGGGTGTTGATTTCGGGTTTGGCCTTTTTCCGGATGCGACTGGGGAAGGTGGGTGCGCTGGGAAGTTTGACGAGCGCGGGGATGGCGAAGGTGAATTTGAGCCGTCGGGCATCGCGGAGTCTGACGGTGGTGGGAGTTTTGGCGGCGGGGGTATTTTTGGTGCTTTCGGTGGCTTCGTTTCGTAAAAATGGAGGAGGTGATTGGGAAGAGAAGAAGAGTGGTGCGGGGGGATTCGCATGGTGGGTCGAGACGACTTCGCCGGTGAATCGTCCGGCGGATGCAAAGGGTGAGGTGGCTTGGTTTGGGCTGGACTCGCTGGTGCCGTTTCGGATCGGGGCGGGGGATGATGTCGATTGTTTTAATCTGACGGCCTCGGATCAGCCGCGCTTGCTGGGGGTGGATGCAGACTTGTTGGAGGGGAGATTTAAGACGAGTGATGAGTGGTCAATTTTGAAAGGGGAGGGAGTGCAGGCTTACGTCGATGAGACCACGATGATGTGGGTCTTGAAGAAGAAGGTGGGGGATGAGCTGACCTATCAGGATGAGTGGGGTCGTGATTTTAAGGTGACGATTGCGGGGGTGGTGAAGGATTCGATTTTTCAGGGGAGTTTGATTTTGGATGAAGAGAAGTTACTGGCGAAATATCCCTCGATGAGTGGGTATCAGTTGTTCTTGGCGCCGGAGTTGGAGGATAAGGAGCTCCTGCAAGAGGAGACGGCGGATTTGGGAGGGAAGGTCACTGCGACGAGGGATCGGATGGCGGCTTTTCATCAGGTGGAGAATACTTACATTGCCATTTTTAACGTGTTGGGTGGCTTGGGAATTATTCTGGGGAGTGTGGGAGTGGGGATTGTGACGGCGCGAAATTTGGTCGAGAGGAAGGGGGAATTTGAGACCCTGAAAGTGTTGGGAATTTCGAAAGAAGGACGGGGAGCGATTGTGAAGAGAGAGGTGAGGTCGATGGTGCTTTGGGGTTTGGGAATTGGTTTGATCTCGGCCCTGATTGCGGTGGTGCCGGTGCTGGGGGGAACGGTGGGCTTTGGTGATTTGGCTTGGATGATTGGGCTGGTGGTGGTGATGGCGGTGATTGCAAACTTCGTGGGAACGCGTAGTTTGCGTAGTCTTTGATGATGGCCTATATCCAACATGCTCCTTTCGCGATCTTCACGGTGGCAGCGCTGGCGATCCTAGGGATTCTATTTGCGATTCCGATTACTCATTGGGTGAGTCAAAGGATGGCCAATGCACTTTCATTCTTTTCCCAAGAAAGGTTTCGGACGCCGCCGCCTTTGTTAAGTCGAGGAGATGCCTTGGCGATGCAAGGGGAGGTGGCGGAGGCCTTTCATGTCTTTCGGCAGTTTCTCAAAAAGCATCCTGAGGATTTGGAGGTTTATAGTCGGCTGATTGATTTGGCTTTCGGCCCGATGCAGGATGCTCAGTTAGGAGACGCAATTATAGCCTTTGGGAAGAAGCGTCTAGATAAGCGCGGGCGTCGCGTGATTCTGGAAAGGCGGAATGCGATTGTCTTGGGAGAGTTGTATCCGCTGAAGCATTTGGGGTGGCGGAAGGAGACGGAGTATGTGCACCCGAAGGTGGAGATTCCGGAGGCGCTGAAGGGGCAGTTTGCGCCGAAGTCTTAGGTTTTTGGTGGGGATTATGAAGTTGGCCTTCAGCCAACATGTTTCTGATCGCGCTTACCCAGCGCGGTGCGGTGCGCTGGGCTGGTATGAGTTTGGCCGTTGGCCAAGGAGAGGGGTGGGGCTGGTATGAGATTGGCCTTTGGCCAAGGAGCGGTTTGGCTACTTTTTGAGGGGGGCGATGGAGGCGAGGCTTTCGGAGGTGAAGCGGCGGTCGTTGCGGCAGTTTTGGATGGCGTCGTGGTGGGAGATGTAGTTGTGCTTGAGGAGGGTTTCGAGGCAGTCGTCGATGGTGTGGCAGCCTTCTTTACGGGCGATTTCCATGAGGCCGACGAGTTGCTCGACTTTACGTTCACGGAGGCAGGCTTGGATGCCGGAGTTGACGCGGAGGGCCTCGGTGGCGAGGACGCGGCCTTCGACATCGGAGCGGCGGAGGAGGCGTTGGCAGATGACGGCTTGGAGGACGTTGGAGAGTTGCGAGGCGATTTGCTTTTGCTGGTCGGAGGGGAAGAGATCCATGATGCGCTCGATGGATTTTGGGGCGTCGATGGTGTGGAGGGTCGAGATGACAAGGTGGCCGGTTTCGGCGGCGGTCATGGCGATTTGCATGGATTCGCGGTCGCGGAGCTCGCCAACGACGATGACGTCTGGGTCTTGGCGCATGCATTGGCGGAGGCCTTTTGCGAAGGATTTGGTGTCGCGTCCGATCTCGCGTTGTTTGACGAGGGAGGTGTTGTGTTGGTAGGTGAATTCGATGGGGTCCTCGAGCGTGATGATGGTGCCGGAGCGGAGCTCGGAGATGCGTTGGACGAGGGCGGCGAGGGTGGTGGTTTTTCCGGAGCCGGTGACGCCGGTGATGAGGATGAGGCCGCGTTGGAGGTGACAGATGTCTTCCATGACGGGGTAGTGGCCGAGGGTGGAGAGGTCGGGGATTTCGGCAGGGATGTAGCGGTAGACTGCTTCGACGTTTTGGCGGCAGAAGTGGACGTTGCCACGGAAGCGGCCGACGTCGCTGACCTCGATGGCGTAGTCGAGTTCCCATTCTTCATCGAGGGTGGCGCGTTGGGTTTCGTTCATGGTGCCGAGGATGAGATCGCGAACTTGCTCGGCGGTGAGTGGGAATTCTTCGAGTGGGTGAAGGAGGCCATTGACGCGAGTGGCGGGTGGAGCATCGACGGTGAGGTGGAGGTCGGATCCGCCGAGGTCGACGGTAAGGTTAAGGTATTCGCGGATTTCGCGTGGCTGGTTCATAACTTGGAATTTGGGATGGGTGTTCAGGGAAGGTTGAGGTGACTCAGACTAAAGTCTAAGCTCCGTAAGGGACGACTATGAGATTCCTCGTACTTTGCGATCGAAGTCGCTGGGGTTTGGAGAGGATTGACGGGCGGTTTGTTCGGTGACGTGGCCGGCTTGGTAGAGGTCGATGATGCTGGTGAGCATGTCGCGAGCGTGAGCTTGCTGAGGGCGGAGGAGGTGGTCAATGATATCGCGGTATTTGCCTTCGCGGATCCAGTTGCGGGTGGCGCCATCGTTTTCGAGGTATTCGCAGGCGAGCTTAAGTTGGCCGTCGACGCCGGGGAGGAGGCTTTGAGTGATGACGCCAATGAGTTGGCGGGAGAGGAGCATGAGGGAGGTTTCGCGAGGGCCGTCGGGGAAGAGGTTGCTAAGGCGTTCGATGGATTCGACGACGCCGGAGGAGTGGAGAGTGGAGAGGACGAGGTGACCGGTTTCGGCGGCGCGGAGGGCGAGTTGGGCGGTTTCTTCGTCGCGGATTTCGCCGATCATGATGACGTCGGGGTTTTGACGAAGGGCGGCGCGGAGGGCTCCGGAGAAGTTGTGGGTGTCGGAGTTGAGCTCACGCTGTGAGAAGTAGGCGTGTTTGTTTTCGAAGAGGTATTCGATGGGGTCTTCGAGGGTGATGACGTGGCCATTGAGGGAATGGTTGAGGTCTTCGAGAGCGGAGGCGAGGGTGGTGGATTTTCCGGAGCCGGTGGCACCGGTGACGAGGACGAGCCCGGAGCGGCGTTGGGTCCACGAGCGGAAGAGGTCGGTGGGGAGGCCGAGGGAATCTAGCGGGGGGATGGTGTTTTTGATGGGGCGAATGGCGGCGCAGAGTTTTCCCATGGCGCGGTAGAGGTTGAGGCGGAGGTAGGTGCCAGATGAGGTGAGGTGGCGGGCGTCGCGTTCGTTTTCGGATTCTGGGTTAACGCCGCAGGCTTGCCAGAGGGAGAAGAGGTCATCGCGTGACATTTGTGAATCTTCGAGGGCGATGATTTCGCCGTTGATGCGGAGGCGGGTGGGTTGGTCTTCGGAGAGGAAGACGTCGGTGGCGTTGTTATCGAGCCAGTGGGCGATGGAGGCTTCGAGGTCGGGGAGATTCATGGAGAGAGGATGGATGATTGAAGATGAAGGGGGAATGAAAATGAACGAATGAACGATTGCAGAATGAACAATTGGGTTGGTTGAGGGGCTTGGGTTGAGGGGACTCGGACTAAAGTACCCTAGGGGCATGCCATCCAAGCTCCGTAGCTCTGGAGGGTTATTTGAAAAGGCCGGTGGTGATGGGGGGGATTTTTTGGTCTTGGTAGAGAACGCGAATGGAGGCTTTTGGGTAGTGTTTGAGGAGGGACTTGGGGTCGTTGGAGAGGCAGGCGGTGGTGGCGAGGGGGTCGGTGAGTTTTGCCTCGGGGAGAATGACGGAGGCGGAGCGGCGGGTGGTGAGGCCGAGGCCGGTTTTTGGGTCGATGAGGTGGGAGTATTTTTGGCCGTCGGCGGTGATGTTTTGGAAGAGGTCGCCGGAGGTTGAGACGGCGCAGTTTTTTAGGGTGAGGGTGCTGGTGGGGGTGAGGCGGAAGGATCGAAGGCCGATATTCCAGCCGTCTTTTTCTGGAGGGGAGTCGCCGATGCGGAGGTCACCGGCGGCGGCGACGAGGCTTTGGGGGTAGCCTTGTTTTACGAGGTGATCGAAGATGAGGTCGGCGGCGAATCCTTTTGCGATGCCACCGAGGTCGAGTTGGAGGTCGTGTCGGAGGATGGTGATGGTTTTTTGGGCTTCGTCGAAGCGGAGGTGGTGGATGCCGCAGCGGCTTTTGGCGGCGGCGATTTGGGCTTCGTCAGGGATGATGCCGTTGCGTTTTGTTTCGCGCCAGAGGTGGGTGAGGGGGCCGTAGGTGGGGTCGAAGAGGCCGTCGGTTTGTTGGGCGAGTTTTTGACCGAGGAGGAGGCAGCCGAAGAGGTTTTCGCTGACTTGAATGGGGGTGTTGAGGGGGGATTTGGTGAGGCGGTTGAGCTCAGAGTCGGGTTCGTAGTCGGTGGCTTGATTGGCGAATTCTTCGGCGAGGTCGAGTGCGTCCTCCATGGCGAGGTAGCCTGCTTTGGGGTCGGTGGCGTAGGAGGTGATTTGGAAGAGGGTGCCCATGAGGGGGCGCTGGGTTTCGATGCGGACGGGGGTGCTTTCTTTCTGGGGGCTGGGTGGGGTTTTGTCCTCCTGACAGGATGGGAGGAGTAGGAGAGGAAGGAGGAGGAAGCGGATCACAGGGCTTTGAGGAATTCGAGGAGGGTGGGATATTGGTATTCGGCGGAGGAGAAGTCGATGCAGGAGGTGATGCGATTTGGAATGGCGGCGACAGGGCAGCCAGCTTGGTGGGCGGATTTTAGGCCGTTAAGGGAGTCTTCGATGACGAGGCAGTCGGCGGCGGGGAGGTTCATGCGGCGGACGCCTTCGAGGTAGAGGTCGGGGGCGGGTTTGATGCGGGGGGCGTCGCCGCGGCAGACGACTTCGTCAAAGTACGGGATGAGCTGGAGTTTTTCGAGCCAGCGGTCGACCCAGTCGTGCGAGGAGCTGGAGACGACGGCGCAGGGGATGTTTTTTTCGCGGCAGTGGGTGAGGGTTTCGCGGACACCGGGCATGGCGTCGAGTTTGGCGATTTCTTGGCGGATCCAAGTGTTGCGCTCGATGCCGATGGCGGTCCAGTCGAAGGTTTTTCCGGTGAGTTCTTCGAGACGGGTTTCGGGCGACCAGGTGTTGAAGTCGGAGCCGATGCATTGGACGTATTCTTCGAGGGGGAGGTCGTGTCCGTTTTCGAGGAAGACGTTTCGCATCGATTGGTAGATGGACCATTCGGTGTCGAGGATGACTCCGTCGAAGTCGAAGAGGAGGGCGCGGGGTTTCACTGGAGGGAGGGTGGATGGGGAAAGGTGATTTGGCCAACCACGAAATCTACGAAAGGGACGAAACTTGGTTGGGCGGGAGGTTTTTGGGGCTTGGTTGAGGGGCTTTGGTTATTGATGGTCTCACGCAGAGCAGCAAAGCAGCGGAGGGACTTGGGGGCTGAGGGTTGCAATCGGGCCTGAATCGGAGATTCTTATAGAGATGAAGATCTTGTTAACGCTTGTGTCGATAAGCTTGGCCTTGCTGGGCCTTTCTTCCTGTAAATCTGAACCGTCTGAGTGGGACCGTGTCGAGGCATATCTCGACGGGGTTAACGAGTCTGCCGAGAATGTTCGTGAGAAGATTGAAGCGCACTTCAAGGACACAGACTATCAACTTGAGGTCGAGAATACTGTTAGGGGTTCTGGGTTACAAGAAGGAGTGGTGAAGAGTGAAGATCTACTTAGCTTTGAGTTTGTTTCGACGATTTATGTGGATGGTGCGGAGACCCTAGCAAAGGCAGAAAAGGTTGATCAGAGGATGCGGCAAATTTTTACCGATGAAGAAGTCGATGAAATGGAGATTCTTTATATTTTGGGGAGAGAAGGGAAGTCGAAGAGGGTAGCTTCTTTAGAGAACATGAGAATGAGTGAGGAATTTCGGCCAAAACAAGGCCTGGAGGAACGGGGAAATTTTTAGGAAAGATATGAGATGGAATATTTGGCGGATGATGCGCGGGCGTTTGTGATGAGGATGGGGATGGTGACGGAGGAGACACCGTTTGGGCCGGATGTTTTGGTTTATAAGGTTCTGGGGAAGATGTTTGCGACGCTTGGGTTTGAGGATGAGGTGGGGCGGATGAATTTGAAGTGCGATCCGGAGCGGGCGTTGGAGTTGCGGGAGGAGTTTGAGGCGGTTGTGCCGGGGTATCATATGAACAAGAAGCACTGGAATACGGTGATTTTGGATGGGTCTTTGTCGGGAGAATTAGTTGAGGAGTTGGTGAAGCATTCTTATGGCTTGGTGGTGATGGGCATGCCGAAGAAATTAAGAGAGGAGCTTGGAAAATGAAATTGGTGATTGGAGATATTCATGGGTGTTTGAAGTCGTTGGAGACGATGTTGGAGGTGGTTGCGCCATCGCAGGATGACTTGGTGGTGACGCTGGGAGACTATGTGGATCGGGGGCCGGATTCGAAGGGGGTGATTGATCAGTTACTGAAGTTGAAGGAGACGCATGATTTTGTGCATTTGATGGGGAATCATGAGATTCAGATGATTCGGGCGCTGGAGACGCGGGAGGATCAGGAGCGGTTTTTGAGTGGGCTTTGTGGGGGGCAGGATACTTTGGATTCTTATGGAGGGGGCTTTGAGGAGGTTCCGGAGGAGCATTGGGAGTTTATGCGGAGTGCGGAGCTTTATAATGAGCTAGAGGATCATATTTTGGTGCATGCGGGGGTGGAGGCGCATTTGCCGGTGGGTGAGCAGGATCAGGAGACGTATTATTATCAGCGGTTTTATAGTCAGGAGCGGCATGTCTCAGGGAAGACGGTGGTGTGCGGGCATACCATTCAGGGGGATTTGCCGACGAATTTAGGCTATGCGGTTTGCTTGGATACTTGCGCGTATGGGGGTGGGTGGCTGAGTGCGCTGGATGTGGAGAGTGGGAGAATTTGGCAGACGAATGAGAAGAGGGAAGCGCGGGAGATGCAGCTTGGTGATTTGGTTTAAGGGTCCTTTTTGAAAACTCCTTCTTGCGAGGATTGATGCTTAGGTTACTTCTGGTGTCAGGCATTTTGCCGTCCACTGATTATGAGTAGTTCCCTGACTGTTGAAGAAGCCCGTGCCCAAGTTGATGTGCAGACGAAGGAGTTGATCAATTGGCATTTTTCGCCCGAGACAGGTTGCCCGTATTGGTTGGATTGGGCGAAGAATGCGGGGTGGGATCCTCGTGAGAAGGTGCAGACTTTCGCGGACATGCTGCACTTTGATAATTTTGATGATGAGGTGTTGCGGAAGGAAGATCCGGCGAAGTTTATTCCGAAGGCTTATGAGGGGCGTCCATATAATGTTTTTGAGACGGGTGGCACGACGGGGATGCCGAAGCAGCGGATTGGTTGGGACGATTATAAGACGGATTACACGGAGTTTTCGGAGCACTATGGGCCGGACTTTTTTCCGCAGGGGGCGAATTGGTTGATGGTGGGGCCGACGGGGCCGCGTCGCTTGCGAATGGCGATCGAGCACCTTGCCAATATCCGGGGTGGGGCGTGTTACTTTATCGATCTGGATCCTCGTTGGGTGAAGAGGTTGATTGGGATGGGGGAGATGCAGATGGCGAAGGCTTATCAGGAGCATGTGATCGATCAGGCAGTGACGATTCTTCGTCATCGTGACATTAAGTGTATTTTTACGACGCCACGTTTGCTGGAGAGTTTGTCGCTGCGGATGTCGTTGGCGGACGCGGGGATTCGTGGGGTCTTTGCGGGGGGGACGACGATGACTCCGCAGTATGTGAAGTTTATTCAGGAAGAGGTTTTGGAGGGGAAGATCAACTACGCGCCGACTTATGGGAACACCTTGATGGGCTTGGCGATTTCGAAGAAGCGGGAGCCGGGTGAGTATTCGCTGACTTATTATGCGCCGCAGCCTCGGGCGATTTTGCGGGTGGTGGATCCGAAGGATTCGACGAAGGTGGTGGACTACGGTGAGTATGGTCGGGTGGAGTTGACGACGATGACAAAGGAGTTCTTTGTGCCGAGATTTTTGGAGAGAGATGAGGCGATTCGGAGGCCGGAGTGCGAGGAATTTCCCTGGGATGGAGTGGGCGATGTGAGGCCTTTCCAGAGTGGGACGAAGGCGGTGATTGAGGGGGTTTATTAGATTCTCAAAGTGATGATTTTTTGTGCTGACGGGATGTTGGGGTTTGCGGAGTCGGCTATTAGCAGTTGGCGATTAGCGATTAGCCCGGCGAGCTTTAGATGAAGGATTTTCGGAAGTTGAAGGTGTGGGAGAAGGCGCATGGATTTGTGCTTTTGCTCTACAAGGAGACGCAGGCTATGCCTTCGGCGGAGCAGTATGGTCTGACTTCACAACTTCGGCGGGCGGGGGTTTCGATTCCCTCTAATATTGCGGAAGGGTGTGGAAGGAATACGGATCCGGAGTTGAGACGATTTTGTGAGATTGCGATGGGATCGGCTTCAGAAGTTGAATACCAGTTGTTGCTTTCTCATGAATTAGGGTTTCTTTCTGATGCGGCGAATGGTCGTCTCAGCCAAGCTCTCGTAGAGTGTCGTAAGATGCTTAATTCTTTTATCCAGACTCTTCAACAATCGGAGCGGTAGCTCCAAGAAGCTAATCGCCAACAGCCAATCGCTAATAGCAGACGCCGCATACCAAAACGTTAACGACACCCAAAAATGCAAATTCCAATCCTGCGCCTTGGTGAGACTTATGAGTCTGCCGATCTTGTTGAACTGAATGAAAACCTGACGACGCATACCGCGAATCCGGGTTTGATTCGGCGTGATCTTTTGCGGATTGCGGAGTCGAAGGCGGCGCTGGATGCAATTCCGGCGGAGACGCTGGCGGATTATTGTGAGGCGGCGGCGGAGTTGTTTATGAATGCGGAGTTGGCGTGTGGGGATTCGACTCAAGGGCCGGATGATTATGTGGAGTCGCTTTCGGCTTTGACGCGTTTGCCGCATACTTTGGTGCGAATGAATATGGGGAAGATCCATGCGGCGATGTCGCAGATCCGGACGGTGATTGGGGGGCTGACGCGAGGGATGCCGCTGGAGATTTTTGATAAGGGGATCACTTCGGTGGGTGATTTGAAGGTGAATTATTATCCGGCGACGAGTTCGCTGGGGGTGTCTCTGCCGAGTAATGCGCCGGCGGTGAATTCGCTCTGGTTGCCGGCTTTGGTGATGAAGATTCCGGTGCTTTTGAAGCCGGGTCGGGAGGATCCCTTTACGCCTTTGCGGATTGTGCAGGCGATGATTCAGGCGGGTTTCCCGAAGGAGGCTTTTGGGTACTATCCGACGACGCACGAGGGGGGTGATACTTTGCTGACTTCCTGTGGCGCGGGGATTTCTTTCGGGTCAGATGTGACGGTGCGGAAGTATGCGCCGTTTAAGACGATTCAGGTTCACGGGACGGGTCGTTCGAAGGTTTTGATTGGGGAGGATTACATTGATCGCTGGGAGGAATTCATCGATGTGCTGGTGACTTCGGTTTCGGCGAATGGGGGGCGGAGTTGTATTAATACTTCGGCGATTTTGGTTCCATCGCATGGTAAGGAGATTGCGGAGGCGTTGGCGGCGAGGTTGGCGGAGATTAAGCCTTTGGCTCGTGATGATTCGAACGCCTTGCTTTGTGGATTTGCGAATACGGCAATGGCGGAGGGGATCGATGGGATGATTGAGGATCTTTTGAAGGAGGAGGGAGCGCGTGATGTGACGGCGGAAGCTCGTGGGGGAGACCGGAAAGTGGAGGCTTTTGAGCAGACTTATCTTTGTCCGACTTTGATCGCGTGTGATGATAAAGATCATGCGTTGGCGAATACGGAATTTATGTTCCCCTATGCGAGTATTGTGGAGATGCCGCAGGCGGAGATGTTAGCGAGTATCGGCGAGACGTTGGTGGTGAGTGCTTTTACGGAGGATAAGAATTGGATTCAGGATCTGATGCTGAGTCCGGATATTGAGAGGTTGAATATTGGGCCGTTTCCGACGAATCGGGTGCAGTGGGAGCAGCCGCATGAGGGGAATCTTTTCGAGTTCCTCTATCATCGACGAGCGATTCAGGGGGATCTTACGGCGGTTTCTTAAGGTGGGGTTCCTTTCCTTTTCCTTGTGTTGAAAATATGTGGATTGGTTTTAGCTTCCTGACCAACTCTGTTGTGGTGACTCTTTGAATCTGTGATTGACGACTCTTCGCAAAAAATTCTGCACGGTGCGGGCTCGCTGGCTGGGCTGTCGGCTTTGGTTTCGGGCAAGGTGCTGATTGTTACGGATGGGGGGATCGTGAAGGCGGGTCATGTCGGGCGGGTGGTTGAGATGTTGGAGGATGCGGTGGTGTATGATGAGGTTCGGGAGAATCCGACGGAGTCTGATGTGGCGCGGTGTACGGAGTTTGCCCGGGAGGTGAGGCCGGATGTGATCGTGGGATTGGGTGGGGGAAGCTCGATGGATACGGCGAAGGGGGCTTTGTTTTTGCTGAGCGGGGGTGGGGTGATCTCGGATTATCAGGGGCATGGGAAGGCGAAGGGAGAGATGCTGCCTTTTGTGGCGATTCCGACGACGGCGGGGACGGGGAGTGAGTGCCAGAGTTTTGCGGTTTTAAGTCGGGATGGATCGCATGAGAAGATGGCCTGTGGTGATACGCGGGCTTTGGCGAAGGCGGTGATTTTGGATGCGGAGTTGACTGGGTCGATGCCTTTGCCGGTAGCTCGGTTGACGGCGCTGGATGCGCTTTCGCATGCTTTGGAGAGTGCGGTTTGTAAAACACGGACGGAGGAGTCGCAGGGGTTTTCGTTTGAGGCTTTTCGGAAGATTGAGCCGGTGATTGAAAAGGTTTTGAAGGGGGAGGCTTCGATTGAGGAGCGGGGAGAAATGTTGATGGGGGCGGCTTTGGCGGGGAAGGCGATTGAGGCGAGCATGTTGGGGGCAGCGCATGCGACGGCGAATCCGTTGACGGCGCATTTTGAGGTGGTGCATGGACGGGCGGTGCTGACGATGTTACCGACCGTGATGCGTTGGAATGCGGAGGTGGTGGGTGATATTTATGAGGAGTTGAAGCCGGGTTTGGTGGAGTGGGTTGAGAGTTTGAGGGAGCTGGCTGAGTTGGAACCGGTGAAGGTTGCGGCGGAGATGATTTCGCAGTTGGCGGGTGAGGCGTCGAAACAGTGGACGGGGCAGTTTAATCCGAGGGGGTTGACGGAGGAGGATTTTGAGGAGATTTATCGGGAGGCTTTGGGGCGTTGAGGGGATCAAGCTTGATTGACGAATTTTGGTTGGGGGATTTTGAACTACGGAATACGCGGATGGCGCGGATGGCGCGGAAGGTTGAGGGGTTTTGAACCGCCAAGGATTTGGGGGGAGATCCTTAGATGTAGAGGGTGTAAAAAGATTGGTTGGGGTGGCTTAGGTTGAGGGTGGGCAGTCTGGAGACAGCCCTTCCGTGAGGGGGCTTGGATAATTTTTGTCATGTGGCAGACTTGGGTTATGAAGTTGGTGATTTTAGTGGCGTTAAGTTTGGCGGTGGTTTCTTGCAAGGGTGAGGAAGGGAAGGTTGTTGCGAAGAAGGAGCGGGAGGATTGGCCGGTGGCGCGTGGGGGGGCGGGCTTGTCAGGGCAGGTGGGAGTTGCTTTGCCGGGGAAGCCGGAGATTCAGTGGATGGTTAAGACGGAGGGGTCGATTGTGGGGGAGGCGGTGGTGGGAAAGGGCGTGGTGATTTTTGGAAATACGGCGGGATTGCTGACGGCGGTGGATTTGAAGACGGGAGAGAAGAAGTGGCAGAAGGAATTTGAGCAGAGCTTCGAGGCGGCTCCGGCGATTTATGGGGAGATGGTTTATATTGGGTGTGAGGATTGTTCGCTTTATGCGCTGAATTTGGCGGATGGGGAGAAGAAGTGGTCGGTGGAGACGGATGATAAAATTACAGCGGGGGTGAACATTACGAAGAGTCCAAAGGGGGATGAATCGTGGATCATTATGAATGGTTATGATGGGGTGTGCCGGGCGCTGAAGACGAGCAATGGGGAGTTGATCTGGAAGCATGAGACGGAGAGTCCGATCAATGGAACACCGGCGGTGGTGGATGGGAGATTCGTGGTCTTTGGGGGCTGTGACAATGTGCTCTACACGCTCGATTTAGCGACGGGAAAGCCTTTGAAGACGATTGAGGGTGAGGCGCCGATTGTTTCGACGGTGGGGACGGAGGGGACCTTTGTGGCGTGGGGGGATCACTCGAATAAGGTGATGGGAGCAGATCTTGAGGTGGGGGAGTTAAGTTGGGATTATAGTGATCGTAATTTCCCTTTCATGGCGGCTCCTGCGGTGGATAAGAAGGCGATTTATATCGGGGGGCGCGATAAGAAGATCCATGCGATTTCGCGGGAGTCAGGGGATGCGCTGTGGAAGTTTAAGACGGGTGGACGAGTGGAGAGTTCGCCGATTGCTTTTACGAATGGTTTGGTTTGCGGGTCGAGTGATGGGCGTGTTTACGCGCTGGATTTGGAGAAGGGTGAGGTGGTTTGGAAGGTGGATTTAGGGGAGTCGATCATTGCGGCGCCTTCTTATGCGAAGGGGGTTATTTTGATCGGGAGTGAGGATGGGACTTTGTTTGCGCTTGGGAAAAAATAGTGAAGGTTGGAGAACTTGGTTGAGGGTAAGCACCCGAGGGCATTTCACGGGCTGGAAGCGCCGCTCTCCATATTCTTGGTTAAGGGGCTTAGGTTGTGCAAACAGACTGAAGTCTATTCTCCGTAGCTTTAGACTTTTGCGCTAAGCCATTTGCCGCGGTTGGCGATGATGGCGAAGATGGCGGCTTGAATAAAGAGGTCGATGCTCATGAAGATCCAGATCTTGGTGAGAGTGAGGCCCCAGAAGTGGTGGGCGATGGTGATGCCGATGACGCGAATGAGGATGAGGCTGGTGTAGGACCAGGTCATGACGATTTTGGTGGCTCCGGCTCCGCGGAGGCAGGTTTTGATGATGAGGTTGGTGGCGAGGGCGGGTTGGAAAATGCCGCACATGAAGACGAGGGGGATGGCGAGGTTGATGAGGCGGGTGGCTTCGGCATCGGTGGCGGGGAGGATGAGATGGACGATGACTTGAGGGGCGATGAGGAAGAAGATGCCAATACTGCTCATGAAGATGACGGCGTAGAGCCAGGTGGTGCGGAGGGCTTTCATGGCCATGGCGGGGTTGTTGGCGCCGAGGTATTGGCCGACGAGGGTGGCGGCGGCGGTGCCCATGGCGAAGCCGGGAAGGAAGCTGAGGGACTCGACCCGAATGGCGATGAAGTGAGCGCCGAGGGCTCCTTGAAAGGGAAGGGCGGTGATGAAGCTGAGGACGTAGGCGTGGATGAGCCACATGCCGAGCATTTCGATTCCTTGGGGGATGCCAACGCGGGAGATACGGGTGATCATTTCGCGCTGGGGAATCCAGCTGGCGCGTTGAAGGGTGAGGGTGATTTCATCGGATTGAGGAGCAGTTTTTCGGAAGAGGAGGGCGATGATGACGATGGTGCCGATAGCCCAAGCGAGGAGGCTGCCGTAAGCGAGGCCGGCGATGCCCATTCCGCCGATGGGAGGTTGGAGGAATACGAAGCAGGCGCTCAAGGCGGCATTGCTGAGGTTGATGAGAAGCATCACGAAGAAGGGGGTGCGGGTGTCACCGATGGCGCGGAGGGCATTGGTGGCGGCGTAGAGGATGCCGAGGATGGGGCAGGTCCAGCAGAGGATGGAAAGGTATTGTAAGGCGGAGTTGGAGGCGGTGCCGGAAAGTCCAAAGATCTGAATGATGCCGGGTAGGGAGAGGCGGATGATGAGTCCGGAGATGAGTCCCATGAGAAGGCCGGCGAGGATGCCTTGGACGAGGCCTTGGCGAGCTTCTTCTGGATTCCGAGCACCGCTAGCGCGGGAGACGATGGCCATGACGCCGGTGGCGACGGCGCCTTGAAGAATCATCATAAGCCACATGACGTAGCCGCCGAGGCCGAGGGCATCCATGATGGCGACGCGGGCTGCACCATCGGCCATGCGAGTGGCAAGGATGAGGTCCACGGTGTTGACCATGAAGCTGAGGATTTGTTCGAGAAAGGGCCAGATCGCGAGGCTGAGGATTTGGCGGCTTAATGAAAGGCGGCCAAGGCGGCCGGCGAGCTTGCCATCGCTTGCTTGAGCGGTGGAACGCGTTTCGGCTTCGATGATTTTTCCGGGCCGTGCCATTCTTTCGTGAATGAATAGGGGAGTGGAAGAAGATGGGAATCTTTATTCGAGTGATGAGGACAAAAAACCGCCGGAACCTTCGAGAGAAAATTCCGGCGGCAAAAAAAACATTACTTCTCGAGGTTCCACACTCGTGGAGTCGAGGGAAATAGATGTTCACCCTGTGTGAAAACTGGCGTGTGATCGCTGGTTTCGCAGGGATAGACCCCTGACATGAGATTTCGTTCAAAGATTCTTTAAGAAATCTTTTTAGGTGACAAATCTGTACAAAAAACCGCCGGAACCTTCGTGAGAAAATTCCGGCGGTTTAAAGAACATTGCATCTCGAGGCTCCACACTTGTGGAATCGAGGCAAATTAGCTGTTCACCCTATATGAAAACTAGCGTTTTACCGCTGGTTACGCATGAATAGACTCCTGACTTAGGGATTCGTTCGAAGTTTTTTAAACTTTTTTTGGAAGGCTGAAAATTTAGGGTGTTAGCCATGGAAAGGCGGGCGGAATTGATCAAAGAGACTTGTCGAAGGATACGTGAGGCGAAAAAGCGTTGGGATGCTCATGAGAATTCGGCTTGTCGGAAGGAAAGAGAGCGAGCTTTGGAGTCCTATGGGGAGCTGACCGCGGCTGAAAAAGATGAGGTGCCGGAAAAGTTAAGGGTTTGGCTGAGGTATCGAAGTGAGAAGTATTTTGGGAAGGATCGGGCTGGGAATGGGATGAGTTCTAGGCCGAAGAAGGTGGAGAAAGAGAAGAAGAAGTCTCATGCGCCAGAGCATTCGGTGGCTTTTCGGGAAATGAATACCCCGGTGGGAAAGTTGGTGATTTTGAGCTCTAAGAAGGGGCTGTCTGGAATCTATTTTGGGCATCGCATTGAGAGATCAACGCTCCCGAAGGAGAATCCACGGGATAAGGTTTTGAATCAGGCGGAGGCTGAGTTGGCGGAGTACTTTGCGGGGGAGCGCGAGGTGTTTTCGGTTCCTTTGGATGCAAGGGGGAGTGCCTTTCAGCGAGAGGTTTGGAGGCAGCTCAGTGCGATCCCTTTTGGGGAAACCCGAGGTTATGGTGAGCTCGCGGAAAGGATCGGGAACCCGAAGGCGGTGCGAGCGGTGGGGACGGCGAATGGGGCGAATCCGATCTCAATCATCGTGCCATGTCACCGGGTGATCGGTAAGGATGGCTCTTTGATTGGCTTTGGGGGAGGGCTCGATATTAAGGAGAAGCTTTTGCGGCACGAGGGCTTGTTGCTTTGATCTTTAGCCGCCGATGGCGACTGGTTGAGCGATGATATCGATGTTTTTTTGGCGCCCGATGATCTTTTTCCGATAGACGTGTCCGGAGGCCCAGATGAGTTTTTGGGATTTTTCGACTTTGGTAAACTGAGAGGCGAGTTTCGCGGACTCGGTCCAGCCGTCTTTGCTTCGAAGGGCCGCTTTGAGCCAGGTTTGGGCGTAGAGTTGGTGGTCGAATTCCTCCATTGCGTGGACTTGTCCATCGTGAATATGAACGGTGGGGAAGAAAAGCTGGGCTTTAGCGGCAAGTTGGGAGGGGAATTGGAAAGCCATGGGGTGGAGCTTTTTGTTTCCTTTTTTGAGTTTGAAGACCGCGAATCCGTAATTGGCGTAGGCTGGGAGTTTTTCCCAAGTGCCATCGGGGAGCTTAAAACGGGGGTCGAGTCGGGAAAAATCGGCAGTGGTAGGGACGAAAGAGGCTTCGAAGGAGCCGACGTTCTGGACTTCGAGAAGGGAGGCACTTTTTGGGATGGATTCTGAATCAGTGTGCCTGAGGCTTGCAGTGGGAGGTTCTGGGAAGCCTTTTTTGAGATCTTTAAAAAAGTCCGGATAGCCTGAGAGGTCGATAAAGGTGACGGATTTTTCGTTCGAGCCTTCGACAACTGGAATTGGAAGAATCATGGCGACGTCTTCGGGGGTATCGAGGCTCATTTCGTAGACGAGAGACTGGTTCTTTTCGCTGAGGAGGCGAGAGAAGATCTTTGTTTGACTGACGGAGGTTATATTTTGAGAAAAGCAGCACATTTTGGGAATGGGTTGGGTCTTTTTAGAGGTTTTTGGCGAGAAAGTTTCGCTATCCTAAAGGAGACAATACAAGAAAGGAAAGATTAGAAAAAGGGAGGGAATTGGCTCAAAGGCTGGTGAAATCGGGGTTTTATGGGGAGAGGGGCGAATTTTTGGGTAAAAAAATTGTGAATCACGTCATTTCTCGGTTGATATGAGTGCACAATGTGTTTACATAGTGTTCATCATGAAAGCGCAAACTCCTCGAAATTCAGTGAAGGGATTCGCCCTCATTGCAACGATTTCTGTCCTTCTTCTGCTTACATTGGTAGCGGTCGCATTTCTCTCGCTGGCCTCTCTAACGGTGAGAACGAGCCGCTTTGAGTGGGCGCAAGAGGAAGCACGAGCCAATGCTCGCTTAGGCCTTATGATCGCGATTGGGGAACTTCAGCGTGATTTGGGGCCGGACCAGCGGATTGCCGTGAGTGCTTCGATCCTAGATTCTAATCCAGATACTCTTAATATTGATGGAGTTTCAAACCAGCAGTGGACCGGAGTGATGAGCTCGGTTTACGAACAAAACCGAAATGGGAGCCCTTTCACTCGTGACATGGATTCGGGTGGTTTGGCCGATGCTCGAGGTGGAACGGATTATCGAGCACGCGATTACATTCTTAACTACATCGTGAGTGGAAACGAGGGAGGTAAGGACAATTTGAGTGGGGGGCGACAGTTTCTGGATGCCCGCACGGAAAATTTGCAGCTTGGAGATGAGGCCATCGATATTGTTTATCGTGGTTCGGTTCGTGACCCTAACGATTACGTTCGCGTAAAGAAAGTGTCCACTGAAAAGGAGCAACTTACTCCCGACGGTCGTGAGGAATATCGCCCCAAAGGCCGTTATGCTTTCTGGGTCGGCTCCAATAACGTGAAGGCAAATATTGGCCGTCCCGATGCTCACCGCAATACTCCGATCACTGATAAAGGGATCGGTATTTGGAGAATGCTCCATCCCCAAGACGCTGAGCCCCATGTGATGGATGGCATTCAAGAAGGTCAGCAGAATCGTGATGAGCGGATTTTGACCCCGAAGAGTCTGACTCTTGTGAGTGATGCCAATCGCCTTGGAGTTCTCAATAACTACCACGCCATGACCGGTCTCTCGAGTAGCGTTCTTTGTAACGTTCGCGATGGGGGTCTTAAGAAAAATTTGTCTGCCTTTCTGCATACAAGTAATGGTGATTCACCGGTAGATATCGAATCACGGGGTGGTGGTGCTAAGGCTCATTACATTGGAATTTCGGCTGAAGATCGTCTTATTGGACCTCCGAACGAGGAATACGCTCAGCTTCGTGATGAGGATTATGACGATTCTCAGTATCATGATGTCGCTCCGACTTTCGAGTTACTTTGGCGCTGGGCCCGGCTTGCGGAAGAGTTCCGTTTTGGAGACTCTTCAACAAAAATTCGTCCTCAGAAAGTGGCTACGGCGAATCCAGGTTCTGGAAATAGTGATGGACCGGACAACGGGAGCCCTCTCGTCCTTCGTGCTGCAGACAACGGCAATCTGAATTCCAATGTCTACGATGGTGAAGTCTTGAGGCCTGCAGATCCTCGCAACCTTACGGACGTTAAGATGACCCCAGTGATCACTGAGGCTTGTATCTATTACAATCTTGCGACCTACCCTATTGGAACAGGCTCCACCCAAAGGCACGTTTTGCGACAGTGTATCTACCCAAGGGTCGGTCTTTGGAATCCGTACAACGTTGAGATGGACCTAGGAAGTGATATGGTTTTGCAGCTGTTTCTCAATGGTAAGAAGTGTGTCACTTTAGATGATAACAGTCAATTTACCCGAGAAATCTACTACGGAGGTCGTCAAACCCGGACTGTGAGTGGACAAGTCTCAAGTATCTTTGATAGCCAGTATGGAGGACAAGTTTACTTTCAGTTGCCTGGAGTTACCATTCCTCCTGGGGAGACCTTTATTTTCTCGATGGGAGAGGGCGCGAGACCCTTAGATCCTGTTCTCTTTGCGGGTAACCTTCTTCAAGCCGATCAGGCTCCGTCAGCATCGAATTATCTCTATATTGACTACCTTCAGACGAATTTGTCAGGGGATAGCGCAACCTATGCGAGAACCCCGACTCCTACAGGAGGGACAACTCCTCCTGCCGGTGCTCCGGTTTCGGAGTTGATGCCATCGGCACCGACGACTTTCCGGGAAAATCCACTTAGCCAGAGTCGACATGGTGCGGATAACTATATGTTTATGCTCAAGCTTCTGGAGAATGGCGCGACTCGCTTCTCTCCTCCAGGATCGAGAAGCCCGGACCCAACATGGGCGAGGGAACCACTTCTGGTGTATGCGAGTGTTTCGCTGCAAGCGGGAGGTGGTGACGAGTATCCTCTGCGCTGGGCAAATGATTTCAATCATCCGGTGATTCCTCTTTCGGGTCCCAACGATGTGATTGAAGAAGGAGTGGCACCGCATCCGTACACTCGCGATGGTTTCCGTATTCGCTGGTTGCAGGAAACTGAAGCGAACCTTGCTGGAGCGGATAGCCCGTTTATGCTTCAAAGTTCGGCTCTCGGAAACTGGAACCTGCGGGCTTCCTATATATGCCGGAATCCTTTCGACAACGTATCGACACGAGCACCATACTTTCACGGAATCTATACCCGTGATTTACCAAGTGATGAGTTGAGCTGGAACTCTCTCTTCCCGCGTCAGCGGAACGGAAAGCAAACCGGTTTCCCGTTTGGACGTGCTGGATTCGGAGTCGATAGCGTGGTCGCATTTGAGGTTCCTACTCGTGAAGTTGGCATTCCGTCACTGGGATACCTCCGTCACCTCCAACTTTCTGAGTTTGTCTGGCATCCAAGTTACTCGATCGGATCTTCGATTGCTGATCCCCGCGTCGAAAGTACTGGAACGGTTCCGTATGGTGGCCCAAACATGAGTAATAACAACGGTTGGAATAGTTCCGGCTTTGCAATTGAGTATTGGGGGAACCTTTTCCGTAATATCGTCTTCGAGATGTGTGATGATAACCATCTGATTTTCGATATGAGTTTTGAAGTGAATCACAATCTCTGGTCTGATTTCTTCCTCACGGGAGCGACTCCAAGCCAGATTGCAAACTTTGCCCAGGACCCTGTTAATAACCCTCTTAAGAATGGCAACCTCCGCCTTTGGGATGCCAATGGTAATCCAACGGATGATCTGAATGACCTTTTCCAAGCAGCAGGTCGTCTTATGATGGACGGTGGCTTCGATGTTCATTCTACCAATAAGGAAGCTTGGAAGGCAGTTCTGTCATCCAACCGAGATACTGGATATGGATCTCCTGACCGAACTCCTTTCCCAAGAACTCTCTTCCCGAAGGGAGATGAGAATACGAAAGCAGAGTACTCCACGAAAGTATTTACAGGCTTCCGGAGCTTAGGTGATCAAGAGATCGACTCACTTGCTGAAGCAATGGTTCGAGAGGTTAAGATCCGCGCACCCTTCTTTGGAATGTCTGACTTTGTAAACCGTCGTCTTACCGATGACGACACAGGTCGAAACGGAGCAATTGAGGCAGCGCTAGAACGCTCGACTCCAAACCGAGGACAAAACACTAAGTTCCCAATCGTCAAACAATCTCTCCCTAATAAGACGACCTTTATCGCTCAGTCTAATAGAGGCACTCCTCGTGTAGCTGATTCAACGCTTCTCGATCAGGAATTGAAGCCCGCTTCTACCGGATATGGAACACCTGGATACATTACCCAGGGAGATGTTCTTCAGGCGGTTGGTTCTGGTCTTGTGGCACGCTCTGATACTTTCACGGTTCGTTCCTACGGTGAGTCCGTTGATGTGAACGGTAAGGTTCTTGCTCGTGCTTGGTGTGAAGCCACGGTGCAGCGCACTCCAGCGCCCGTCCTTCCGGATGAGGTGACCGGGATGAACCCGAAAGATCCTCAGGGTAGTCAGACTGACTTCGGTCGTCGCTTTGAGATTGTCTCATTCCGCTGGTTGAGTGCCGATGAAGTGTAAGGCTAAGCGAGCTAATCTTTGAAAACAAAGGTTCTGGGAAACCAGAGCCTTTTTATTTTTTCCACTCGACGGAACCTCCGCGGTGGGCGACTTTTCCTCTTAATTATCACTTCATAAATGAAAGTAATCACACTTATTCTATCGGCTTTTATCGCTAGTCCTTTCGCTCTGTTCGCGGCGACTCCAAAAGAGCAGGTGACCCTTGCTCAAAAAGAAGCCCGTGCTCAGAAGAAGGACATCCTCATGATTTTTTCAGGAGCGAAATGGCAGCAAGAAAGTCAGGAGTTCGACAAGACGATTCTTAAGTCGGAGGTGTTTCAGAAGGGGGTTGAAAAGGATTTTGTGCAGGTCGTGATTGATTGCCCGCGTCAACGTGCGGAGGCTCACAAGGAACTTTTAACCCTTCAACAGACATACCGTTTTCGTGAAATGCCCTCTGTGGTGCTCACTGATTTCACGGGCCGTCCTTATGCATATACGGGGCTTCGTGAAAAAGAACCTGCAGCTTATCTCAAACATTTGGCAGAGTTTCATAAGCTTCGCGTAGAGCGGGATCGCCTCTTTGCTGAGGCAAAAAAAGCGAAGGGAGTGGAGAGAGCAAAGCTCATTATCAAAGGGCTCGAAGGGATGCCACAATCGATGATTCGCGATTTTTATGCGCCCGAGCTCACGGCAATTGTGAAGGCAGATCCAAAAGGAGAGACAAGCTATGTGGAAGAGATTGAGAAGGCGGAGGATCTGCGAAATGAGCAGGAACGTTTTGGGATGCTCTTAAGGAATAGGAAATACGAGGAAGTGATCAAAAGCGCCAAAGAAAAGGGAGCTAAGCTGAAGGGAGAGGATGCTCAAAGATTGAAGGTCTACGAAATCCAAGCTCTCGCTGCTCAGAAGAAGTTCGATGAAGCTTTAAAGGAGGTTGAGGCAATGGCAAAATTGGCCCCCGACTCAAAGTATGGAAAGCAATCGGAGAGTTATCTCGCTTCGCTAAAAAGTGCCAAGACGCGGAGTGAGAATGTGAAAAAGGCCAAGATGGCTCCGAAGAAAGCGACAAAGCCGATTGTCTCCAAACCTGTGGCGATCGTTTCAGATATTAATGCCCTGAAAAAGGATGCCAAAGATGCAGAAGCCGCTGCGGCGAAGGCAATCGCGGAGGAGGAAAAATTGAAGAAAGCTCATGCGGCTTCGACGAAGAAAATTACTGAGATGGAGGCTGAGCTGAAGAAGCTTCGTGAAAGTCAAAAGGCGGATAGTGCGACTCTAAAAAAGGTGGCTGAGGATCGGGATAAGCTTGCTCGCCGTGCACAGGCCTTGAAGGAAGTGGTCGAGAACCATGAGGCCATGGCTAAGCGTAAGCGCGACATTTCCGATCTCGAAAAGAAGGCGGCCGATTTGCAAAAGCAAGCCGAGGCTCTCCGCAAGCAAGCGGAAGAAATTCAGAAGGGAAAGTAGGAACTGATGCTCCGATTTCTGCTCGCCATCTTCCTTACTTTCCCGCTGCAGGCTGAGTGGCTCAAGGATCTTGATCAGGCAAAAGCTCTAGCCTCTGAGGGGAAGAAAGACATCTACCTCATCTTCACCTCCTTGAAGGTTTCAGGTGCCTGTGTGCAGTTGGAGAAGCGGGTGCTTTCACAAGAAGCATTTCGAAAAGCAGTCCAAGAAGGTTTCGTGCTCGTTCATCTGGATGTTCCCTTAGAAACCAAGCCGGGAATGGTTTTGCCGAATGCCGTGAACCGAATCATCGCCAAGAGGTTCGGAGTGGAGGCTTACCCGACAGCTTTTTATCTCAACTCGAAGGGGATCGCTTATGCTTCTGAATCTGGAGCACTGATGGGTGGCCCAGAGGAGTATGCCGCGCGCCTGTTGAAAAAAGCTGAGGAGAGAAAAGGGCAGAAGGTGGCGCTCAAGTCTGCTTACGAAAAAGAAGGACTCGATCGGGCCAAGGCCATTATCGAAGTTCTCAAGAAGGCTCCTCGTGGAGGGGATGATCAACTCTTCGCCAATGAGATGGCTGAGCTCGCGAAGCTGGATCCAGAGGACTCATTGGGCTTTCAAAAACCACGCCTTACTAAAAAGGGGTTTGACGATTTGGAGCGCGCCTTGAGTGAGGTCTTTCACAAAGATTCTTATGATGAGGTGGTGAAGCTCGTGGATCTTTATGTTGCGGAATTCCAACCTCAGGGGGCTCTTCTACAAAAGGCGCTTTTCCCAAAGCTCGCGGCTCTGAATCACGCGGGTCAGAAAGAGGCGGCAATGACTGCGGCCCAAGAAGTCATCGCAGTGGATGCTCAGTCGCCGCATGGGAAGTTCGCCGCGCAGATTCTAGAGCGGCTGAAGGCGGAGTAAGGCCACGGAGCGGCACGCGTCTCGCCGCTACTCCGTGGCTTTCGCCTGTGATAAACTGTATTTACAGTGCTCGTCCGTAGGAATCGCAGCGGTTATGCCAACCGGCACGCCAGCGAGTTTCGCCTCGGCTTTTTGGGGAGTTCTTGATTCGTAAATCGAGGCGACGTTTCGCAGCGGCTCCGAATTCACGAGCGGCGGCTTGGCCAGAGGAGACATTTCTCATTTCCATGAGGACCCACATTAAGCCCCAGCCTTGACCGGCATAGGCTTCGCGCGGGTTGGTGCCGTCGCCCTTAAAGTTGACGTAGTCGACGAGGGCGTAGATGCCGTTAGGAGTGGTGGCGACTTTGTCGTAGTTGGCTTTGATGCGTGCGCGTTGAGCAGCCGGAGCGGCTTTCATGACCTTGGGCAAGGCGGCGCGCGATTTGTAGGCGATGAATTCAGTCTGAACTGAGATGTTGCTGGCGAGCCACTTGCGTAAGCCGGCGAGTTGAGCGCCATTGAAGTCACGAGTGAAGGAGGCTTTGCTGGGCCACGGGCAATCGGCCTGACGACCAACGGCGGGAACGGCGAGGCCGCGCTGGGTGGCGTAGCGGACGAATTCTGGCCAAGTCTCGGTCCAGCGTCCATTGAAGCCTTTGGGATACCAGATGAAGTGCCCGATGCCCATGGAGGGGAATTCCTCGCCATCATTCCAATGAGTGAGTCCGGTGACTTTCCCGCCAGATTCGTTTTGCCAGATTTTGCGGCCGATTGAGGACTTCTGTGCAGGAGTGAGTTTGATCGCGCTGGCGGCGGTGCTTGGACTTGTCGCTACGACAGGTGGGCTGCTGGTTCCACGGGGATCAGCGGAGCAGGCGGTCACAAGACAGACAACGGGGAGGAATAATCGGGCAACTTGCATAAAAGAGACATTGCGCTCAAAGTGGCCTTATCGCAATGGACAAAAACGAACTTTTCAAAGCCCTTACGCCCAACCTGTTTGACGTCGTGAAGATCCTGCTTACGGCCGTGATTATTCTTATCGTGACAAAATTGCAGCTGGTGAGTGATAAATTATCCGCTCTATTGATCGCGCTGCCTCTCACTTCCATCTTAGCGATGATCTGGATGCGGCATGAATCGAAGGTCGCGGATCAAGCCACCCGGATCGAGAGTATCGCGAATCATGCTTACTATACTTTTTGGTTCGTGCTCCCGACAATGCCGATGTTTCTCGTCATTCCGTGGATGCTGAGAAAAGGGCACGGTTTCTATTTTACCCTTTTTGTGAATGCTCTTCTCACAGCGGCGCTTTTCTGGCTTCTTGTTTATCTCTTGAAGAAGTTCACTTCGATCGAGCTGATGTAATGAAGACCTTTCTTATTTAAATTTTGCGATCATGTCTGTTCACGCAAAAAATCGGATGACGGAGGCCGAGGCGACTCGCTTCGTCAATCTCGCCCTTGCTGGTTTGAATCGCGAGTTTCCTAATAAGCCCGGTCACGTTCTGCATTCGGTTGAGGATGTTTTGACGCCTGGTGAGGTGACTCCGGTTTTCTTTGGCCACTTTGATTGGCATTCTTCGGTTCATGGCCATTGGACTTTGGTTCGGCTTGTTCGTCTTTTTCCAAAAGCAGAATGGAATGCCAAAGTCCGGGCTGAACTTTCGAAAAAGTTTCAAGCTGATGACCTTCAAAAGGAGGCAGATTATCTCCTTAAAAATAAATCCTTCGAGCGGATGTATGGCTGGGCTTGGGCCTTGCGGCTTGGGATTGAACTCCGCGCATTGGAAGATGAGCAGGGGAAGGAGTGGGCTAAGTTTTACCGACCAGTTGAGGAGGCAATTGTGGGGAACGCTAAGGCCTACTTGCCAAAATTGGACTGGCCGATCCGCTGTGGTTTTCATCCCGAGTCTTCGTTTGCCTTGGGACACATGTTGGACTGGGCGCGGGCGACGGGGGATGAGGGCTTCGAAGCTCTTCTCCTGAAAAAAGCGAAGGCCTTTTATCTCAAGGATATTGCTTATCCAGTCCGCTATGAACCGAGTGGAAATGATTTCTTCTCGGCTGGTCTGAATGAAGCCGACTTGATGCGGCGAGTTCTCCCGAGCGATGAGTTTCGAGTTTGGCTCGAGAATTTCTTCCCGAAGTTCGATCTCGGGAATCTCACCACGCCGGTGACGGTGAGTGACTTCGAAGATGGCCACCTAGTTCATCTCGTGGGGCTTAATTTGAACCGCGCTTGGAATCTCCGGGGCATCGCAAGCGCGCTGGTGGGTGATCCAAAGGAGCAATTTCTGAAGTTGGCCGAGGCCCATGAAAAAGCAGGCCTGCGCGATGCGATTAGCGGGCACTATGAGGGTGATCACTGGCTGGGAACCTTTGCGGTCTATCTCCTCACTGGTGGAGGAGAGAAGTAGGAGGGTCGTTAGTCTTCGACGCTAAGAATTTCAGCGCTTGGGCTGAGCTTGCGTTCATGCGCTGTCTTTGCTTCTTTGAGAGCCTTGCGGGAAGCTTCGTAACTGTTCTTGGCTTTTTTGAAATTGATCTTGAGTTGATCAATCTCCGTTGAGTTGAGTTTAAGAAGAGAGGTCAGACCTTTGAGCCTCTGTTCGGTCAATTTTAGCCTTCCTTCGAGTTGGGTTTGTAGAGCGGGCAAGGCTGCTTTCGCTTCTTTGAGGTGGTAATCGACGAGCACTTTGACTGCTTTCATTTCAGGATGGTTGGGTCCAAGTCCTAAGGCCACGAGTTGATCAATCTCGCCGAGTGTTTCCCGATATTTTTCGTGATGATATGCGACCTTGTTGGAGCTATTTGATTGTGTCCTAACGATCTTTTCTTGTTCGGCAATTTGCTGTTCTAGAGCGATGTTTGAGGGGTGTTTTGAACCGAATCCTCCTTCAAGATTTGCAAGATGAGTCGCCTTTAGCCTCTGATACTCCATGACTGCAGGATGGGCGCTTGGGAAAAGTTTGGGATCTAAGCCCGCTGCGACGAGGAGGGCGTCGTCTCTTTCGATAAGCTTTTTAATCAGAGTGGAGAGATTCCTTTTGTCACGGAGCAATTTTTTGAGGGCTTCTTTATGATCTGCCGTCGTGGTGAGGTCTTCGAAGAATGGTGCTCCATGTTTTTGGATAAGGACGGTGAGGGTCTGGCGATTCTTAAGCAATTCTTTGTTAAGGCTTTCGATTTTTGCGCTGCTCGCTTGCCTGCCTAGTGGCTCTATTTGAAGAGGGAAATCTTTGAGGTAAGAGAGGTAGACTTGTGCGCTGGTGTTGGCGATGCGAGATGCGATTGTCTGCTGCGGGTGTTGCGCTTCAATTGAGACATACGGGGCATTGGTTTTGGTGACCCTGATATTGTTTATGAGAAAGGAAGCTGCTTCTTCTTGGGTCTCAAAGACCTCGGGGAGGAACTTAAAGATTGATTTCGAAAAATAGGATGAGTGAAGGATTTTGTTGAGTGTCTTTTGGGAGGGACGGTCTTTGAAACCCGAATGATACTTTAGATTCGAGGTCGAGATGGGCCAATTTCTCTTGGGCTTTTCTGCTGTAGAGAGTGAGTGTTTCTTTTGAATGTAATGAGCGAGTTCGAGAAGTTGATCTGAGGGTATGTCTGACGACAGTCGGATAACAGGATTTCCGTTATTGAAAAGGACGTGAGCCGGAGCGTTCTTTCGTTCTAGATCTTGGAGGACGATGAGGTGGGCTCCGCTTTGATGGAGCTGATTGATGAGCTTTGAGATTTTTCCAGCTTTGGCTTCTGGGGTGATGGTAAGGTAAGCGACAGTGTTTTCTAGAGAGGTGATGGTGATGCTACGGTCGGTGGTGTTTTTCGCGAAGCCGAGGGAGGAAATTGCGAAGGCCATGAGTGCGACGATGGTGCAAGTGGCGGTGATTTTTTTCATGGTGGTAGGGCGGTGGTTTTCTGAGTTGAGAATGTGGCGAACGCGGTTTCCGATTTGGGACCAGCGGGCCATGGCGAGGGCTTGGGATGGGGTGGTGTGTGAGTGAGAGGCGGAGCGAAGGAGGTCGGCGGCGTAGTCTTCTGGCTCGATGCCGAAGGTGAGGGCGTATTGGTCGCAGGCTTGTTCTTGGGAGGCGATGAGTTGTCGATGGGCGAGCCAGACGAGGGGGTGAAACCAGAGGAGGGCTTTCACGAGGGAGGAGAGAAAGCGGGTGAGGGGATCGTGGCGTTTGAGGTGAGCGACCTCGTGGAGGAGGGTGGATTGAAGACGGGTGGCACTCCAGGTTTGGCTCTCGTGTGGGATGAGGATGGAGGGCTTGAGGATGCCGCTCGCGAAGGGGGCTGAGGGGGACGGGGTGAAGTGAAGTCGCGCGTTTGTAGGGAGGGAGGAACTGAGGGTCTGCCAGAGTTCTTGAGGGGTTCCGGAGGGTTTGGATTTTTTGAGGAGGCGGAGTTTGATTTGGGAGGAGAGGACGGGGAGGAGAACAAGCGTGATCCCCAGAAAGTAGATGAGGGTGAGCCAGGGGAAGGAAGTGGCGGGTTCCGAGGCGACTTGGATGGTGGGTTGCGGGGCGCTGCTTTCGGCGAGATCTGGGGAGGGGATGGGACTGTCTAAGGAGTCGAGGAGGAAGGAGGATTCAGTCTCAAGAGGAAGGGCTGTGGCGGCGGTGGTTTGGGTGACTGTTGGGATGACTTCTTTCTGGTTTGGGATCAGTTGGAGAACTGAAAAAGAAGATGAGAAGACGGTGATGAGGGGGAGGGCAAGAATAGTGGTGACCCAAAGGGAGGCGCGGAGGCTGGGGTGTTTTATGAAGGGGGCGATCACAAATGCCGCTACCAGAAGAGCGGTAATTTTTCCTAAGGTGAGAAGGACGGGGAGAGAGAGGATTTCTTGGAGCATGGGAATCAGGGGTGAGGGTTATTTTTTGCCTTTCTGGCTCTTCTGACGGCGGGCTTCTTCGATGAGGGATTCGAGGCGGGCGAGTTCTTTGTCGGAGATTTTCTTTTTGCCTCCTCCGAAGCGGGCAGCGACAGCGTCGGAGAGGGAGCCGTTGAAGAAGACGTCGAGGACTTTGGAGAGGGCGCCTTCGGCAGCGGTGGATTTTTCAGTGGCGGGGTGGTAGGTGAATTCGCGGCCGTGTTTTTCGCGGGTGACGGCACCTTTGGAAGTGAGGTGAGTGAGGAAGGTGCGGACGGCATTGCGCGAGAGGGTATCAGGCAAGGCGTCGGTGATTTCGGCAACGGTGGAGGGACCGCGCTCGAAGAGGATCTCGAGGATCTGTCGTTCGCGGCGGGAGAGTTCTGCTTCGCTCATGATGAGGGGACCATGAGGGGGAGTTTTGGGGATGTCAAACTATAAACTACGTTTTTAGTTTTATTGTGCTGGGAAGAGGGAACCAAAGAACGAGCGGAAGGGAGCAGAAGCTTGGTTGAGGGAAGGTCTCACGCAGAGCAGGTGAGCAGCGGAGGTTTCTGGGGTGGTTTGGTTGAGGGGGAGTCTCACGCAGAGGCGCGGAGAATTTTGGAGGATAGGTTGGGGGGCTTCGTTAGTTTGCCTCGGTTGGGGCTGGGGAGGGGGTGAGGGTGGCTCGCTCGTGGATGGTGATGGGCTGGCGGGGCATTTTTAGGAGGATGCGGGCTTCTTGTTGTTTGATTTTCATTTCGCGGAGCATGGCGTTGGCTTGTTCGTGGGTTTCTTTGGCCTGTGTGTATTGGTGGTGTTTGAGAGACAGTTCGACGGGGTCATCTCCATTGAAAGGAGGTTGACCGTTTATGTCGATGAAGGCTTGGAAGTCAGTTTGGTGGGCGGTGACTTTTTCTTGTTGGGAGAGGATTTCTTCGTCGAGGGCTTCTAGCGCGCGGTTAGCATGGGATACTTCGGTTTCAGTGCGGCGTTGGACGTACGCTTCGGCGATGGCGTCCGCGGTGTTGATGGCTTGTTGGGGATCGGGGTATTTTGCGGTGATGGTGATAAAATCAGACCCTCGAATGGGGGCGGTGGTGACATTTTTATCCATGAGTTGGATGGCTTCGGCTTGTTGATTTTCTTCGATACCGAGGAGGGTAGCTGCGAGAGCTAGTGTTTCTTTTGAGGGGATAGTTTGATATTCACTTTCCATGTAGTGGCGTGTCATTTGCCGACCGTTGCTGTTGCTTTCAATGTTGATCGCGATCATTGACGGGTGGACTTGGAGGGTGGCGGTGGCGCGGGGGATTTGGGAGTCGCGGTAGGCGATGATGGCCAAGGTGGTGACGATGATGAGGGCGAGGGTGATGAGGGGGCGTTTCATTGATATTTGAGACATCTGGGGTGGGAGGATGTTCGAAGGTTGGTGGATTTGCTGCGTGGGGTAAGGGGAAGGCCTGCGGGATTTTTTTTGGGTGCTGCGGGGTGGTAGGCTTGGCCTTTGGTTGGGGGATGGGGAAACCCAGAGCGATGCCCTGGGCTTCGTTGGCTCGCCTTGGTTGGGGCTGGGGAGCTCTAAGGGCTAAAAGCGAAAAGCCAACTGCTAGGTGGCAGTTGGCTTTTTCGGGTGGAAGAAAAGAGTGAGCTTAGATACCGACGACTTTGCGCCAGGTTTGGGCCATGAGGGAGTGGCCGGAGAAGGTGGGGTGGACGCCGTCACGGGCCCAGTGTTGGGGTTTGGTGCCGGCGGCGATGGCATCGTCGAACATGGTTTGGAAAGGGACCCAGAGGGTGTTGTTTTTTTCGGCGACTTCTTTGGCGGCGGCGCGGCGTTGGTCGAATTCGGGGAACCAGTTGTCTTTGACGGCTCCGCATTTGAGGGCGAAGGGTTCGCAGATGACGATGGTGGTTTTGCGGAGCTTCTTTTGGGTGCTTTTGATGAGGGCATCGAAGCCTTCGAGGTAGGTTTCGACGGTGCCATCGTATTTGCCGTTCATTTTATGCCACATGTCGTTGACTCCGATGAGGATGGAGAGGACGGCGGGTTTGAGGTCGAGGGTGTCTTTTTTCCAACGGGCCTGGAGTTGGGGAACCTTGTGTCCGCTGATGCCGCGATTGTGGATTTGGAGGTCGAGGTCGGGGTGAGCGCCAAGGAGATCTGAGCCGATGAAGAGGGGGTAGCCGCGGCCGAGGGCGCCTTGGTCGTTGGGCTTGTCTTGGTTCTTTTTGTCGCGGCCGGCATCGGTGATGGAGTCGCCTTGAAAGAGGATGACGTCGCCTTTTTTTAGCGCGGGGGGACTTGCTTTTGATTGCGCAGGAGAGTTGGAGGGAAGGAGAGTAGCTCCGGTAGCGAGGGCGGAGGTGGTGAAGAGGTGACGGCGTTTCATGAGGTTTATTTTATAGGTTAAGCATGCTAAGGGTGGCGAGGCCATTGTTGAGGGCGTGCATCCAGACGGGGATCCAGAGGTTGCTGGTGAGTTCGCGAGCGAGTCCGAGAACGAGTCCGAGACAGAAGATGTAGGCGATGATGACGCCGGGGTATTGGACGTGAAGGATGGCCCAGAAAAAGGAAGTGAGGAAAAGGGCACCGAAGAGGCCGAGGCGGGAGGCTCTCCAGCCGCGCCAGAGGACGCCACGGAACATGAATTCTTCGATGAGGGGTGCGCCTATGGCGACGCCTAGGAAGAGGAGGATGGGGTATTGGGTGGACTTGCCCATCGCGACCATGGAGTCGTCTGGGCTATCGACGCCGAGGTGCGGGGCAACGAGCCCGAAGATGACGGTGCAAGAAATGATGGCGACTCCGGAGACGGGCCAATGCCACCATTTGGTTTTGGTGTTGCCGAGGTATTCCCAGCCGGCCCAGCCGGGGCGGAGTTTACCGATGAGCCAGCAGGCGGGGCAGACGACGAAGATGGTGGAGAAGGCGACGATGCCGGCGACATCGCCATCGGTGGCGAGGGATTCGAGAGTTTCTTTGAGTTGGTCGGGATCGAGTTCGGAGAAGGAGCCTCCCGTGACGATTAAGGCGATTCCTACGCCGATGGTCATGACGATTTGCCAAGCGATGAAAAGGAGGAAGGCCCAGAGTAAGGTCCACCATCCGTTCCAAGGGGACTTTTCTAAACTTGGAAGGGGAGGCGGAGTGGCGGTGGGGATCGGTGGTGGAGCCTCGTAAGGGTTTTCGGACATGTGTGAATGCAAGGGGACGTTCGACTTTCAGGGCCGAAGGTTCAACGTTGAAGTTTTGGGGCGGGTGGGCGAGGGTCTGAGCATGCTTCGAGTGAATGGAGAATTGGTTGATCAGGAACTGGTGGAAGAAACCTTTCATCGGGTGAAGACGGCGGAAGAGCAGAAGATACAAGTGTCCTGCTGTGAGCGTGATCCGGAGTTTTATGAGCAGGCGGAGCAGGAGGTTGCGGATTCGATTTTGATCGCGCAGGAGGCGGAGAAACGATTTGAGGAGATCCCGGAGGAGGAGATCAAGCCGAAGTTAAAGGAGATGATCGATACGTATCGAGAGCATGGAGCATCGTGGGATATGTTGGAGGCTCAGCGGGATATGATGCGGCACGAGATTGCGGCGTCGATGCGGATGGATAAGTTGATCGGAGATCTTTTGGGTGATGATGCGGTGAGTGATGCGGAGGTGGAGGCTTTTTATGAGGAGTATCGAGACGAGTATCGGACGCCAGCGGAGGTGCGGAGTCTTCATTTGATGAGGACCTTGAACGAGAACACGACGGCGGAGGAGGTCTTCGCGAGAATGTGTGCGGTGCGTGAAGAGGGATTGGAAGGGGCTGATTTTGAGAAGTTGGCTGAGCGTGAGACCGAGAAGTCGACGGGTGAATTGGATTTGGGGTGGATTACTTTGGACCGGCCGACGAATCCATTTGAGGCGACTCTTTTTTCAATGCGAGTGGATGAAATCTCGCCGGTGATCATTTACGAACATGCGATGCATCTGGTGAAAGTGGTGGAGAGGAAAGAGGAAGAAGTGGTGCCGATGGAGGATGTACGAGACGAGCTAGAGAATCGCGCGTTGGCGAAAAAGCGGCGCGAGGCCTTGCAAGGGCTCGCGAAAGATCTTCGAGAGACGGCGGTGATCGAAAAGATTGAACCGTCTGATGATGACTAGCGGACCCTCTCTGCGGTGACGGCGAGGAGGAGTTCGGATTTAAGAGTCACGGTGGAATTTGTGGTGAAGGCTCGTTCGAGGAGGGGGATGCTTCCAAGGAAGGGAACTCTGTCTTCGATTTTTTGTTCTTTCTCGGTGACGAGGCCGGAGAAGAGGATGGTTTCGCCACGTTTTAAGGTAATGGAATCGCCAAGGCGGCGAGTTCGGAAGACGGGTTGTTCGATCCCGTTGGGGAGCTTTTTGAATTCGATGAATTCCTTTGCTTGGGAGAGAACATCGAGGCGGTAAGTTTGGCCTCCATCGTAGGAGCGGGCACGGAAGAACTGGGTCACGCCGATTCTCTCTTTAAGGAATTTTGAGGGCTGATTGGGGTCGGGTTGATTTGGGGCGTGGTAGGCGAAGTCGTTTCCGATCTCGATGGTTGCGACTTGGCCTTCGAAGGCGGTCGCGGTGGGAGAGGTCATAATATCGGCTCCTTTTTGCTGGGACATTTTTCGGACAAAGATTTGGAATTCTTTGTTGCTGAGCTTCTTTTGCGAGAGGCCGGAGGGGATATCGGGAGAGTTCGCTTCGCGAGTGATCTCGATGAGCTTAGAGGTGAACTTAACCTTGCGGGAGTTTGCGCGCGAGGCTCTGGACTTTGTCCAAGATGGGAGGGCTTCGGTTTTGGCGACAAGCGAAGCCGGCGGAAGGTCCTTTGTGGGCGTGCTTGATTGACAACTGACCAGAAAGAGGCCCGCAAGGATTGAGGTAGCGACGATGGAAGTAGGTGTTTTCATCACCCGCTTCTTTACGTCATCGCGCTGGCGCTGGCGATCTTCTATTCGGCCTTGGGGAAGGCGCTGGCGATGAGTTTCTCGAAGTCGGCTTTGACCTTTTTGAGGTCGGCTTCGGGAGCGGTCATTTTGAGGAAGACATCGCCAGTGGGGTGTGGGATAACAGCACCGAGGAGCATGTAGTCGGGGGTGGCGACTTTGTTACGAGACATCATGGGGCCGACCATATAGGTGCCGGTGATGGTGACGATGGTGAGCTTTTGTTCGCCGTAGGTTTTTTCTTCGGGAGTAACTTTGGCTTCGCCTTTGAATTGGGATTTCCAGCGGGCGAGATTGGCTTTAACTCCGCCTCCTTGTCCCTTGCCGAAGTGGTAGAATTTGAGGAGGGGGCCTTCTTTTTCACCGTGGTTGAGAGCGGCTTTGACCATGGGGGAGGGAGGGGCTTTGACCCATGAGTCGGTGGCGGTGAAGGTGAAGTTTCCGACGGTGAATTTAGCGTCTTCAGCGAGGAGGAAGGAGATGGACAGGGCCCAGAAGATGGCGATGAATTTCATGAGAGGGAGTAAAGACGAGGTTTTGGGATGTGCGACATTTTTTATTCAGCAGCTTCTGTGAGAACATCGGCAATTTTACTGATTTGGTCGACAGCTTCGTCTTCGTTGGTGTTGATGATGATGCAGTATCCGCGTTGCGTGCTGAGGTTGAGATTGGCGCGGGCGCGCCACATCGTATTGGAGCCGTCGTGGCGGAGGTGGGTCACTTTGCCATCCTCGGATTTGGTTCCCCAGCCGAGGGCGTAGTTGTCTTGCACGGGGTTGTGGAGTTTTTGATAGGTAGCCTGCTTTAGGAGTTTGCCTTTTCCGTGATGGCCTTTGATCTGGTCTTGGCAGAAGAGGGTCCAGTCGGGGAGGGTCAAGTGGAGACCGCCTGCGGGTCCGTATAGGGGAGGGTTGTCGCCAAGGAATCCAGTGCCGGCGGGTTTGCCGTCGCGATGACCGTGGATCGCTTTTCTGCCCTTGGGCGCGCCGAATCCTACGCTTTTGATACCGAGGGGTTTGAAGAGGTGCTTTTGAATGGCCTTTTCCCAAGTGGTGTTGAGGAGTTCTTCGATGACAGCGCCGGCGATGATGTAGCCATAGTTTGAGTAGAGGAATCCTTTATCCGGTTTTGAAGCGAGGCCGATTTTGGTGACTGCGAGGCGGGACTTGAGGCGATCAAGGGGTTCGGGATTGGCGGGGAGGCCGGCGGTGTGACTGAGGAGTTGGGTGATGGTGATTTTTTGGGCAGCGGGGTGGAATTTTTCGCCGAGTTTCGGGAAAAGCTCGGCCATGGTGCTTTCCCAAGTGAGGAGATCTTTTTCGACGAGAATGGCCACGAGGGTGGCGGTCATGGCCTTGGCATCCGATCCGATGTGCCAGGTGGCGTTCTTTGGAATGGAGATGTCCTTGTCTGAGCGGGTGCTGCCGATGATTTTGGATTGAAGGACTTTCTCAGAATCGAACGAGACTGCGGCGATGGCGGGGATTTTGGCTTCGGTCCGAGCCTTTTGCATCGCTTCTTCCAAATTGGGATTGGAGAGGAGGGGCAAGGTGAGAATGACGAAGAGATGAAAGGTCTTTTTGATCATTAGAGGATGGAGAATTTGTCGGTGAGGATAGTTCTTAAGCTTAATTTCATCGAGTTTTAAAGCAGAGGAGTGTTCCTAGGAAAAATTGCCAAGGTTGAGTCCTCGGCATTTTTGTTTTCGGGTCTCCCTTTCGTAACCCGAATTAGAATAATTCCAAATTTGGGCTTGCGGAGCGAAATTATGGCTCTAGTTTTCCGCCGACGATGATTTCGCTCGAACAGCAAAAGAACCCGAATCCGGAGGATTTTCCTTCGGAGTTGCAGGGGTTACGGATGACAAAGCAGCGTCGGGAGGTGCTCGCGGTCATTCTTGCCGAGAGGGATCATCCTACCGCAAACGATGTTTTTTCACGCGCTCAAGACCGGATGTCGACGATCTCGCTGGCGACGGTCTATAACTGCCTCGAGGCACTTGTTTCTCATAAGTTGGTGCGCCAAGTGAACTTCGAGCGGGAGTCATCGCGCTACTGTCCAAACCTCTCCGATCATTGTCATTTTCAGGACGAGGAGTCGGGCAAAATCCACGACGTTGTCTTTAAAGAGGGGGTTAAGCTTGAAGATCTCCTCGAACTCCCTCAAGGAACCGAAATCAGCCACCTCGAAATCAGCCTAAAGGGTAATTTCGGCAAATAATTAGACTTTCTATAAACACATGAGCCTCACTATTGAAAACCTCCATGCTTCCGTTGATGGAACACCAATCCTGAAGGGACTAAACCTTGAGATCCCTGCGGGAGAAGTTCACGCCATTATGGGTCCTAACGGATCTGGAAAATCGACTCTCTCGAAGGTGATCGCCGGTCATGACGACTACGAAGTCACCGATGGGAAAGTCAAACTCGATGGAGTCGATATCGCCGAGTTGGAAGTTGATGAGCGTTCACGTGCCGGTATTTTCCTCGCCTTTCAATATCCTGCTGAAGTTCCCGGTGTTTCAAATGCCAACTTCCTCCGCGCTGCGCTTCAAGCTCGCATGCCTGAGGGTGAAGAGATCGATGCCGTGGCCTTTTACAAGGACATGTATGCCAAGATGGACGAGTTGGAAATGGACCGT
This sequence comes from uncultured Verrucomicrobiales bacterium, assembly GCA_937928545.1. Classification (GTDB taxonomy): domain Bacteria; phylum Verrucomicrobiota; class Verrucomicrobiia; order Verrucomicrobiales; family Akkermansiaceae; genus SW10. Next base: position 12,841 of record CALGJQ010000001.1, on the reverse strand, counting down.
AAGTTCACTAAGCGCGCCGTCAATGAAGGCTTCTCCGGTGGTGAGAAGAAGCGCAATGAGATCCTCCAGATGATGATGCTCGACCCTCGCTACTGCCTGCTCGATGAGACTGATTCGGGCCTTGATATCGATGCCCTTAAGGTAGTCGCGAAAGGCGTCAATTCGATGCGCTCGCCGCAACGTGGTTTCCTCGTCATCACCCACTACCAGCGTCTCCTTGACTATATCAAGCCAGACGTCGTTCACGTCATGTCGGATGGTCAGATTGTCAAATCTGGCGGTGCCGAACTCGCTCTTGAACTTGAGAAAGACGGATACGATTTCCTCAAGCAGACTGCTTAATTTTTAAACACTTCACGCAATGAGTTCAGAAACCGCTACCGTCCAGCAAGTCGCTCTTGAGAAAGACGACATTGGAAATTTCTCCTTCCCGGAGAACCACAAATTCGATGCCGGATACGGTCTCACCAAAGACACCTTGGATTACATTTCCAAGGTCAAGGATGAGCCCCAGTGGATCAATGATTTCCGCCATAAGGCGCTTGATGTTTTTCTCTCCAAGCCAATGCCTACTAACTGGGCCACGGAGGATCTCAATGCCATCGATTTCGATAAGATTCGCTATTACCTCTCCGATGGAGCAACGCCAAAGCGCTCATGGGATGATGTCCCTCCTGAGGTTCTTGAAACATTCGATCGTCTCGGCGTTCCCGAGCAAGAGCGAGCCTTCCTCGCAGGAGTAGAAGCGCAATACGACTCCGAAGCGGCTTACTCAAACGTCAAAGAGGCCCTCGCTGACGAAGGCGTCATTTTCGTGACTTGTTCCGAAGGTCTCAAGGAGCATGAAGAAATTTTCCGCCCTTGGTTTGGTAAAGTGATCCCCGTCGGCGATAACAAATTTTCCGCGCTCAACTCCGCGGTCATGTCTGGTGGTTCCTTCATCTACATCCCGAAGGGGGTGAAGCTGAAGCACCCCCTGCAGGCTTACTTCCGCATCAACTCCGAGAACTTCGGCCAGTTCGAGCGCACGCTCATCATCGCTGACGAAGGTTCCGAAGTCATGTATATGGAAGGCTGCACCGCTCCGAAATTCGAGACCGCCACGCTGCACTCTGCGGTTGTGGAGCTTGTCGCGATGAAGGGTGCTAAGATTCAATACATCACCGTTCAGAACTGGTCATCCAACGTCTTCAACCTCGTCACAAAGCGTGGCTTGGCTCACGAAGACGCCGAGATCCGCTGGATCGATTGTAACATCGGCTCACGTCTCACCATGAAATACCCAGGTGTCGTCATGAAAGGAGAGCGCGCTCGTGGAGAGGTCATTTCCATCGCCCTCGCGAATGACGGCCAGCACCAAGACACCGGTGCGAAAATGATTCACGCCGCGAACAACACGACTTCCAACGTCGTCTCCAAGTCGATCTCGGTCGGCGAAGGTCGCTCGACTTACCGTGGCCAAGTTCACATTCCGAAGCACCTCAAGGGCTGCAAGAATAACACCGAGTGCGACGCGCTCCTCATCAACCCAAAGAGCCGCACCGATACCTATCCTGCGATCTCCGTGAAGGGGAATCAGCACGTCACTCAGCACGAGGCTAGCGTGAGCCAAGTCTCGCAAGAAATGCTCTTCTACATGCAGCAACGTGGCCTTTCCGAGACCCAAGCGATGTCGCTCGCGGTCAATGGTTTCATCAACGACCTCGTCGAAGAATTCCCAATGGAATATTCCGTCGAACTTAAGCGCCTCATCGATCTCGAGATGGAAGGCTCAGTCGGTTAGTATTCTTATTATGGTAGAAGTAAAATCCAAGAAGCGTCCCGGTTGGACGATGCAGGTTTTCGATAGTCATGAGGAGGCAGAGGCCTTCAACTGGCAAGTCGTCCTCGCCCGACCGAAGCCGGATCGCATGATTCTCTTGGAAATGCTCCGCTCACAAAGTTATCCCGATGCCCGAACCACTCCACAAGGACTTCAGAGAGTTCTTAGAACATCTAACTAGCCATAAGGTCACCTTTATGATCATCGGCGGTTATGCTGTTTCTTGGCACGGACACTCTCGGAACACCGAGGATATTGATGTTTGGATTGATCCAAGCCTCGACAATGTGAAGCGCACGATCGTTGCCATTAATGATTTCTTCGGCGACGGCTTTCTTGATATGACTCCCGAGCGCTTCCTCGAAACGAAGGTGAAGCAAATCGGGACTCCTCCTTGGCGCATCGATATTCTTGTGCGCGTCACCGGGCTCGAATTTGCCGAGTCTTTCCCTAACCACGAAAAGTGGCCAGTGGGAGACAGCGAGTTTCCCATCATCTCCCTTCCTGATCTCCGTTCTGCCAAAAAGGCAGCGGGACGACCTAAAGATCTTGCCGATCTTCACGATTACCTTCCTCCAGAAAACTGAACCATGTCCGCTACTCTCACATCTCCCGCGCTCGAAAAATTCGACGCTCTTGAATGGCCAATCCGCACGGTCGAAAATTGGCGCTTTGGCTCCTGGAAAGAAGCAAACCTTTCTGGCATCGAGCCGATTGGTGCAGGCGCTGCTGCTGATCTCCCTGCGGAGATCGAAGGTGCTGCTCGTTTTGTTTTCCAAAATGCTGAGCTTGTTTCAGGCTCTCATGATTCAGTGACTGCTCTCAGCGAATCCTGTGGCCCCGAGTCCCGTCTCGGATCGCCTAAGCTTGCTGCGCTCCACGCTGCGAAGTCCGATCACGGCATCTCTATCACCGCCTCTGGTGAGGAGACGATCGAAATCATCCACCTCGTCACCGGCGAAGGTCTTCTTCTCCCAAGTCTCGTCATCAATGCCGAGGCCGGCGCGAAGCTCCGCGTCATCCAGCGCTTCATCTCGACTGATGAAGCCGCCGCAGTCGTGCTCACCGCAGTCGACGTCAACCTTGGTGACAAAGCGGATGTCAAATTCCTCGTCACCCAAGAGCTGAACCTCGCGAGCAAGTTCATCCGCATCGCCGATTCCTGCTTGCAGGCTGGCGCCAATGCTAAGCAGGCGATCATCCACACCGGGTCCAAGTGGGTCCGTGAGGAAACTTACTCCACGGTCGATGGCTCCGATGGCCAGTCGCACATTCTTTCCGTCGCCCTCCCTGACACCAATCAGGAGTTCGACCAGCGCACCTTCCAGCACCACGGTTCACGCGACACCTATTCGAATCTCCTTTTCAAGAACACCCTCTTTGGAAAAGGAAAGACCATCTTCTCCGGCCTCATCTTCGTAGACGAAGGCGCGCACGGAACCGACGCCTACCAGACCTGCCGGAATCTCATGATGACGGACGACTGCGAGGCGCACTCCATGCCCGGTCTCGAGATCAATGCCGACGACGTCAAGTGCTCGCACGGATCGACCAGCGCCCGCGTGAGTGAAGAAGAAATCTTTTACCTCATGGCACGCGGCATCCAGCCAAAGCTCGCTCGTAGCCTCGTTGCGAAAGGCTTCTCTGCGGAAGCAGTTGAGAAGCTCGAAGATGAAACTTTAGAGACGCTCGCGATGGAAGTGGTAGAGCGAAAATTCCTCGCAGTGGACTAGTGGGGGCAAGCCCGGCCATTTACGAAATCAGAGAGTGTCGAAAGACTATGTAGATTAGGTTTGGTCTAATCTGAAAACTTCACATATCTCAAATAGATGTGATGTTTGCTATTGGCTTCGGTGTCTGGTACATTCCATCTATGGAGCTTCGATTGATTCCGCTTTTGGTTCTGATATTTGCAGGGCTGTCTGGGTGCCTTACGCGAGGAGATACTTATGTGGATCTGAGTGAGGCTGGCTCTGTGGCAGCAACTGGTGAGTTTGCACCAGGAGACTTCCGGTATTTTAAATGGACGGCATCTCGCACCGGTTATTTCCAACCTTTGATAACACCCTCTTCAAGATCTTCGCTCACAGCTTGGAAAGGATTTCTTCCTAAACCAGAGCATTTGCTTGAGCACTCTTACGATATCTTTGCTCAGAAAGGAGACCGTTTTCTTCTGAGATTGGAGAGTAAGAGTTGGTTTTCAGAGAGCTATTCGATGAAGATGTACTTTGGCTCTCACAAGGAAAATGACCATTACCTCTTGGCGATTGATCAAGGTTCAGTTCTTGGAACCCTGCATGAAGAGTCTCAGTATTCGAATGACCGGGTGCAAGAGGAGATAGGCCCACACAACTCACTTTGGGTGAAATGGCGCGCTCCCCACGACGGGAAATTTCTTTTCGCGGCCTCTTCGTCCAGTAATAAACTAGGAATCTACGCACCGGGAAGCGATCAACTGTTAGGAGCTTCCGATTTGAGCTCTGAGGTTCTCCTCGAGCTTAAAGATCAGCAGGAGGTGCTCATTGGTTTTTCAGGTCGAGGGGTTTCAGTTGTTGATAAAAGCTTTGCCAGTGCCACGGTTCCCGAAAGATTGGATTCTCTTGATGAGGAATTTTCCAAAGCAGTCGATCTTACGGGCCGCGATGATGACCCGTTCCTAGAAAGCCTTGGATACACTGGGCCCTCCAATTGGTTCTATTTTACTCCATCGGAGGACATGGTCGTGGGGTTCAATGGTCGGATTGATAGTGGTCAAGAGTATCGTACCTTTGTTTTTGGGCGGACTTTGGGATCAGGAACCAAAACGCTCATCACCACTCCTGAGCTTGGTTCAGCCTTAATCAAACTTGAATTGGGATATGAATACTCTTTCGCGATTGTCTCTTTGCGAGATCCGGCGGCGGTCTCACAAGAGGAGATCGTAGGCTATTTTTTTCTCAGTCCTTTTTCTGATGCCCTGAGTCTCCATGATGACATTTCCGGAGCAGTGCAGATTCCTGCCTCACACGTGGCGACCCAGCTTAATGGGAGCGAGGGTCGCACTGGGACGCTTCAGATGGAGGATGCCGAACTCCTTCCATCCGAGGCCTCGCTATCGGAAAGCATTTGGGCGCGCTGGACGGCCGACTTTACCGGAACCGCTGCGATTGGGGGCGGAGCGACTCACATTTTTGAAGGCGCTACGGCTGCGAGGCAGTTGATTGCGAGCCAGGAGATTGAGGGTCTGCTTCGCAGCTGGAATTGTACGATGGGAAAGGAGTATCTTATTCGTATCGGGCGACGTTTTGTTTTGGAAGATACCACCGTGACCCTAGTTAGGCTTGACGATCTGATCCAAGACTTTCCAGTCTCTATTTCAGGCACCGATGGAGTGTCCAGAATCGAGGCTCAAGATCTTGGCCAGTCCTTACTCGAGCCATTTCCTCCTCTCTATAATTCCACGGGATTCCTGAAAGGGACCGAGCTTGAATGGATCGCTCCGGAGGCCGGCCGGTTCCAATTTTCCGCGAGTGACTTTTGGGGAAGGGCCTTTTTCTATTTGTTGGATATCGTAGGCGAGGAAGCAGACGGTTCATTTAAGCTCAGCCGCGCAGGACTGCCCTCTCAGGTTGAGCTTATTCAAGCGGTCGCCGGGCAAAGATTTAAAATCCGAATTGCTTCAGATCGCCGGGGATCGCTCGTTGCACCAGACCATATTTATGTGAGGTGGAAGAAGATTGCATCAGCTCCTCAGAATGATTCGGTTGCTTCCGCGCAAAATCTTGTGACCGGAGAGCTGACTTCAGGCACTTTGGATGGAGCGACTGCCGAACTCTCCGACCAGCGGCTCTCCGATCTGCCCCGCCATCTCGAGGCTCCAACATCGGATGATCGTGTGGTGACCCGGGCGGTTCACTATCGATGGATTCCAGCCGAGAGCGGCGGCTATCGAATCTCCTCCGGAGCCGAGTCGAGTGTTCGAGTTTCGCTATACCCAGAGGGTGATTTCGAGAAGGCCTTTCCATCATTTTCTGGATCGGTGAATGCATGGATCCCGGCGACTGTTCCCTATCGTGTCACCGTTTTTGTAGACGGTGGAATTCCGGGAGATCACCTTTTGGATTTCAAACTACAATTTGAAAAAGTGGACCTACCAAAGGGCAGCTTTTTTGAAGACCCCATCGAGGTGAACGGAAATGCACCGATCGTCGCAGAAGTGAAAGGGCCTGAAGTTCAGCTTGGAGAAATCACGTCGGATCCGGATGGGAGAATTTGGTATCGTTGGACCGTTCCTTCGAGCGATCACTATTCGTCCTATCCAAGGTTCGCTTATCGTGGTTCAGAACTCAGGGATGCGGACCCACTAAGGATTCGCTTCTCAGCGACTGGGTCAGACGTCATTATGCTTCGAAGTTCATTGGAAGAGAGCGATTTGGAGGATTTAGTCAGAAATAATCAGCTGGGAGCTGCTCTATCAGCCACCCCATTGCCGGTTCTCCCGAGTCCTATCACGCTCACAGAAAGCTTTCCGATGACGATTAACTTGCCTGATCGCACCTTTGGGCAGTATTTAGTGTTGCCTGATTACAAATTCACACTGACGAGCGAAAGGACTCTTCTCTTCGAATCCGCAGATTCTTTCACCTTTAGGAATCTCTTTAAGATCGTGGGTGATGATAAAATTTTGCTGGTGGATTATCTGAATGTCGACGGGACCGAAGGGGTCCACCTGCCTGCAGGAGATTACGTTTTCTCGTGGGATCCTTTCTTCTCGGGTTCGCAAGGAGTGACACTCACGATTTCTGAGATTGAAACGGTTCCCGGAGATCATTGGGAAGATCCACTGGACTTTGGATCTGAGTTCGGGAGTTTCGAGTCGATTGCTGGGCTGACGTCCAGGCAATTTGACGAACCAACTGGCACGAGATATTCCGGAGGCTCGGTCTGGGGCACTTGGAAAGCTCCCTTCGATGGGCTGTTCTACATTTCTGACTTCTATATTCGTGAACCGGCTGATTTACCAAGCACGGGTTATCAAAGCCGAGAGTTTATCAGACTGAAGAAGGGTGAGGAAATGCTTCTCGTTTCGAGGAAGGCTTCGGACCAGAGCCAGCCTTGGCGTGTAGGAGGAGTTTTCGACGCGACTCCGCAAGTCAACGCGACGTCGGACACAGCCCTACCTCTTCAGTTAGAGTTGGGGGTTCCAACGCCAATCAAGATTCACGGGACAGGACCATCGCCCGAGTCGCTATCCTATCATGAGGTAAACAGGATGTTCTTCGCCAGTTGGTATAGCTGGCAAGTCCCAACAGATGGGATCTACCGAGTTGAAGGGGCCCAAAAAGCCTTTGTGAAGGATGACAACGGAACCCTCATTCCTGTCCCGAACGAAATCTCCTCCAACAGTCAGTATCACTATTTTGCGAGTGAAGGCAGCACCCTCTATTTTTTATGTTTTGTTCCTTCAATGAGTATTTCCGGCTGGTCGCCAACGCTGACGGTTCACCTTGAGTCCACGGATGTCGAATTTGCGCAAAATGACAATTTTGAGGACGCTATCGAGTTAACAGCGGCAGATTTTGGAGGGAATCTTTTATATAATTCGACTCTGAACGCGACCAAGGAAGTCGGGGAGCCAGGAGAGCTTGCCAAATCGTTGTGGTGGAAATTTTCTCCCGAGGTTTCAAGGCGAATCAATTTTTCTCGCTCGATCAAAGTATATGAGGGTGTGAACCTGCTAGATCTTGTTCTTCAGGAACAACGTCCTCACGAGCTCACGATTCCAGCGAATTACCTCGTGGAAGCAGGTAAGACCTACTTTTTCCAGTATGAGTATGAAAGGTTTGTCACTTGGGGTGGCATAGTCGAAATTCGTTTTACCGCGTTTTCGCCGAATGATCTAGTTGCTGACGCTGAGGCTTTAGTGCCTGGCGAAACTAAAACTTTCGATATGAGCAGGTCCACATCCTCCCTCGAAGGGCGACCGAGAGATCTGTGGTATCATGTGACCAGCGAGGAAGATCTGGTATTGAAACTCGAAACACCTTGGCAGCTCTTGATCGAAGTTTATCACGGTGAAGCCCTGCCTGAAAATCTCCTAATCTCATCGACAAGCGATTTGGTGTTTAGGTTTCAAGCCGGGATTACCTATACGGTGAGGGTCGAGGAGAAGACGAGATCAGTTCAGTCGTCCTATGAATTGGTCACCTCGGTCATCTCACCTGTTTCTCATGATGAACGAAGCAGCCCGGTGAACTTTGGGAGATCTTCGGATTTGGTGCATAATATTGTGCTGGGTCCCTCGACTCCCAATCCTGAAGAAGATGGAAATTCGATCGAGCTGCAGAGGTCGACTTCTTGGGCAACTTTTCAAGCCGCAGCGCAAGGACTCTACAGATTTAGTAACCGGGGTTTGGAGTATCAGTTCGAGATCTACTACGAGGACTTCTTTGGAAATCCAGCGAGAACCGGGCTGTGCCGAAGTGAATTACTCCTCAATCTCGAACAAGATCAGGTGGTGGAAATCGCTTTCACTTCGGGCACGCTGGAACTGGCATCTTTTGCAGTGCAGCAGGTCTATGCGAACGGTGACCAGGTTGAGAACGCTCTTCCGATTGGCGATTGCTCGAGAACCCAACTTATCTCCGAGATGCACCGAGCTTCTATCAGAGATTCGGAACTCGAGGATAACGAGCTGGAGGACGCCTCTTGGGCTTCGGTGTGGTGGATCTGGGAGCATAAAGAAAAGATGGGAAGGGTTCGTATCAAGCACGATGGACCCGGTCCTTTGGAGCAGAGCCTCACGGTGATCTCGGTCTCTGGATCCTCGGCCTTCGGCTTGGCGGGAGCGGTGTCCAGCGGGATTCATGGGAATGAAATTTCAGCGAGCTTCAGAAAATCTAACGTCACCTATATTCGTTATTCCTGTCCTCGGAAATACACGGAGCCAGCGTTCGTGACTTTTGAATCGGATAGCGAGACCTTCCATGCCCCGCTGAGCAGAGGTCTCATCAACGAGGACTTACAGCCATACGATGAGCTTCGAGAGAGGACGAACCATTCTAGCGTGGCCTCTGAAATGGCCTCGGTGGTCGCTCGCGTTTCTCATCTGAGCGACACGACTGATTTGGGGCGCTACGTCGCTCATTTTCAGGAGCTACCCCATGTGGGAAGCCCTCTCAAAATGTCTGCGGACCTCTTCCCATCGGAAGGAAAAAACTCTCTGCTCCAGCTCAGCCCAGCGCAGTTCGTGCAGCTGATCGATGACAATTATCGCGAGCATTTCGAAATAATTGTGAGCCAGTCCCTTCGTGGGGTTTCGCTGTCGTATTCCGATTTTTTCGCATCATCTGAATTTGGAGTTCCTATTGCCATAGATGCTGTGGACGCGCTCTCCCTCTACTACCTTGCTGGTGCCTCGCTCGCACTGGCCGACTTCTGTAGCTCGATTGAAAGTGACCTTACGCTTGGGGAGCTTCTTGAGAGTCCGTGGACCAGAGGCGAGATGCTGTCGTGGTATTTGCAAAACGAAGCCTCGTTCAGGTGGCGGCAAGATGAAGACCGCCGCTTTCTGATCGATTTTCTTTCTTGGAGCGTCCTACCGCAGGCGCAAGCGGTGCTTGCGGCTTTCCAAGAGGGGCTCTTAGCCGAAGATCGAACCAGTCATTTTTATCAAGGTCCTGTTGAGCAACTGACTTCTTTGGTTGAGACCCTTTCGCTTTTCGGAACGGATGAAGATAATTCTGGGAAAGGAGTTCTCTCGATGGACGAGAGTCCTTCCGACTTCTTGCCCGTGGCTAGTATCGAATCTGGAAAGATCTGGGCGTATTCGCTTCTTGACCCAACCTTCGGAGGAGCGGTTCCGGATGGGACTCATCGAGACTGGAACGCGAGGTTGAGGGCAGTGGATAGCTTGGCGAACCCTGCGACTTTTTCGGAGTGGGTTCTGAAGATTAAGGAGACGTCTCCGGGTTTTGACGGTGGCCGCGATGAGGATCATGACTCCGATGGCAGAACGAACTGGGAGGAATATGCTTGGGGCTCCGATCCGTTTAAATTTGACGCTCACTTTCAAGGAGTCTCGCTGGAGAGTCCGTCGTTCCTGACTTTGAAGCGTCGGATCGAGCCGCTTGATGTGGTCTATGAGCTTCAGGAACTGGACGGAAGCAGCTGGGTCCCTTTAGACGCAGTGATCGAAGAGACTGTATTTCCAATTCCTAATTCTGATATCGAAGGTGTGCGGTTCCATTTGTCAGAGCCGCAGTCAAAGGCGTTGTTTCGCGCCGTAGCTCGCCCGCTTAGCAGGTAAGACTTCCAGTGCTGTAAAGAAGTCTTATGATCGACCTTGATTACACGAAGGACTCTGGACCATCGACTCGTGGTGAAAAGATCACCTATTATGTCTTTCTGGTATTGATGTTCGTGGGCTTTGGGCTCGATCTTTTGACAAACTTCGAGCCGAAGAAGATGGCGGCGGTTGTTTTTATCGTGGCGTGGATCCCTCTAATTTTTCTCCATGAGTTCGGCCATGCGCTTGTCTCGAAGCTGGTGGGCTGGGAGGTGAAGGAGTTCGTGGTGGGGTATGGGAAAGTCATCAAAGAATTCCAATACAAGGAGACCAAAGTTGAATTCAGAATGATGCCGATTGGTGGGTATATTCTGCCCCACTGTGAAGACGCGGATTGGAGCCGCTTCAAGAGCGCTTTCGTTTATTTTGCCGGTCCGGGAATTGAGTTGCTGGTCTTCTTTGGCATCTACGCCTTCATTGGCTTTGAGAAATTTCTGAATCCTAGCTTAAGCCACCTTGATCTTGTTTTACAGGGGATCGCATTGAGCGCGTTGACAGGTGCGGTCATCAACTTGATTCCATGCAGTGCGATCTCTGAGAAGGGGGAATCGCCCAATGATGGGCTGGGTATTCTTTACTCACTCTTCGGTAGGAGAGGGTGAACTGAGTTCCGGTAGGTTTTTTCATTTTGTCGAGGCTTGCACTGAGTTTGTCATCGTGAATTAGGAAAATCCATGGCTCGATGGCCGGAAGACCTGCCCAAACAAGTTCTGAGATTAGAAATTTAGTCATGGAATCGCGCTCAGGGCTAGGGAACTCGGTCTTTGACCCATTGGGAAGCTCCTAGGAGGATCCACTTCAGACTAGGAGGAGACTAATCCGAGAAGCTCGCATTATAAGAATCTTCTGCTTTGCCGACAGTTCAAATGTCGGCATGAAGATGGGTTTGGGTGGCATCAGTTCGGTTTTGGAGGGCGATGATGATGGTTCGATCATCAATGACAGGGGCGGGATGGTTCCCTCTGGAAATTCTGGACGGAGTGGGGCTGGAGGATTTTTGTAGATAATTTTTGGTGCAAAATGCTAAATAGATTCTAGCATTTTGCGACTTTAGATCATTATGAAATACTCTCTTTTTTTCTTCTGTGTCCTTACAATGATGTTGTCTGGCGAGCCGACTGAAAATCGCACTTGGACTTCTAAGGCGAAGACGAGTTTCGAGGGGAAGGCGACAGCGCTATCGGGAGGGGAGGTCACTCTTGTTAGTTCGTCTGGGAAGACTCTGAAAGTGCCCCTTAATAAGCTTTCTGATTCAGATGTCATTTTTCTGAAGAAGCATTTTGCGAGTAGCGATGTTCCAAAGGCGAAGGTGCCCGAGGGGTTGACGATCCCGCTGGGGAAGATTAGCGAACGAATTGATGCTGGTGATAATGCCTTTTACCGGATTTATCTTCCGAAGACGATTGATACGGAGGTGGCTCCGCCGATTCTCTATTTCGCGGCTTATGGTGGGTATAAGGAAGGGTTGGTAGGTCGTTTTTATGAAGCGGCTGAAGTGGCGGGGGTGGCACTCGCGATCTCGGCAGAGAAGCGAAATCCTGGGGTTAATTTTTTTCCAAAATCTCACGTCATTACCGAAGCTTGCCTGAAGCACATCAGGAAAAACTATCCGGTAGATACGAAGCGGGCGATCTTCAGTGGGTCTTCTGGAGATGGAGCCGCGAGTTTTTATAGTGCAGATCGCTTGAAGTGTATCGGAGCGATTCCATACACCGGATATATTCCGAATGGGACGTCGATTAATAAGAAGGTCTTTTATTACATGGGTGGCGGAGCACGTGATTATAATCGCTACACCTCGGCTCATGCGGCGGTGAAGGCGAAGGATCGTGGCATTCACCGGATGTGGAAGGGGGGACATGCTTCTGCGCGACCTCCAGAGGCTTTTGAGAGTTTGATATGGGTTTACAGCCGCCATATTTATGAGTTCCCGGAGAAGTGCGAACGGGAAATCTCGCTCTTTGAGCCGAGGTTCCTTAATTGGCTCAATAAGGAGAAAGCGTCACGTCCATACGTGGTCTATTTTTGGGCTGATCACTTGCTGAATACTTGTAAAATTACGGGTGGGTTCAGTCCTGAGATTCGTGCTCTGTATGATGAACTTGGGAAGACTCAGGCGAATGTAGACTATCTCAATTGCTACCGTGCGATTGGTGAATTTTCCGCCAATCATTATGAGCCTGTAGTGGCGAGAGGTGAGAGCAGTTTGCAAGAGCATACGACTCCAGAGATTGAAGCAGCAGCAGCGGAGTTGCGCGCTCGCTTTCCAGATGTGCCTGATCTCAGTAGCACCTTGGCGGAGCTGGGAGAAAAGACGGTGAAATAGACGAGTCTGGCGGGGGGGGATTTTTAAATGGGTGATTGAAAGTCTGAGAGCTTAGCTTGCGTATCGTTCTTTAATGATAAAGCAGCTCAATCGTCGTCGTTTTTTGCTGAGGACTGCAGGGGCGACGCTTGCGCTTCCAGGTTTGTCTTCGCTTTTGGGGAAAACTGCTGATTCGTTGGCGACGGTGCAGGCGACGCGGGGGGCGGGGATTGGGGCGAAGAGGTTTGTGGGAGTGGGGAATTTGTTGGGTTTTCAGACGAAGAGTCTTTTTCCTGAGACGGTGGGGAGGGGGTATGAGTCGACGAAGTTGCTGAAGCCGCTGGAGGGGCTGCGGGATGAGATGACGGTTTATCGGGGTTTGGATCAT